>JAISTS010000081.1 GCA_031272455.1 Tannerella sp.
GTGATATATATCGACGGTCCTGACGTTTCGGCTGCTGCGCCTGTCGTGGCAGACAAGGTTTGGGTGGATGATAATGGCGTGATTATCACCTCGTCAGTTGCCGGAAAGGCTGACATTTATTCTGTTTCCGGCTTGTTAATTGGATCTTTGCCGCTGTCGCCGGGCGCTACGATTACGAAACAGTTGCCGAAAGGCTTCTATATCGTATCTGCAAACGGCAAGGCGTATAAGATAGTTGTTAAATAATTTATTAATTTGCTTCATTTTCAGGGCAACGTGGAAACGTACCCTTAGAAGCCGTCCTCTTTCCCCGGGACGGCTTCTTTTTGCTCTTACCTGAGGCGATTACTGTTTGATAAACTTCTGTGTATAAACTTTTTGCGCCGTTTCGCAACGCAGGATATATACACCTGATGGCAGGTGGTGGACGGGGATGCTGATTGTGCCTGCACTGCCCGTAACAGCGACGACGTTCTGTCCTTTGAGGTCGAAGACTGTAATACGGTTGACCGGTTCAGCCGAATTGACGACCAGCACATCGGAAGCGGGATTTGGATAGAGCGTGATGCCTGTAGAAACCGGCGTCGTAGCCGAAGCGTCTGTAACAGTGAAGTTTAGAGTTGCATATTTTTCGGGGGTAAAACTGAACAGCGGCGTCTCTTTGACCTTATTGGTCGAGAAAACGAGCTGCAATGTATAGTCGCCAAGCAGTTCTTTTGTCCCTTTCAGCGGTATTTCGAGCGTCTGGATGCCGTTTCGTTTCACGTTTATCTCGATCGGGCTGAGGCTTTCATACAGTTCGCCGTCGGCAGCATTGCTGAGGTCGGCAAAGACATATCCCTGAAAATCAGCGCCATTATTAAAAATGTTGACTGTCAGCGTGTCGCCGTATTGCACAGCAGCGTTGTTGTCGAAGGCGATTTGTTCGGTCAGTTGCAGCGCAGGTTGTGCGAGTACGGTGATGCGATAGGGCGAGGTCTTATTGAGGAAGTTATATGCCTTGCGTTCAATGATATACAGGTTGTATCTGCCTGACGATACGGTAATTGCAGGCGTGAAAGTTATCGTTTTTTTCTCGCCCGGCAGCAGCATTATATATTTTGAATCCACCTGATTGCTGAAAAACTGCGTCGTCGTGCCGGCAATAAATTCATCGATCTTGACGTTGACGGGCAGCAGCATAAATGAGATTGAGGTATAGGCTTCCGTTTTGCCTGTGTTGCGGATAGTCGCCTCAATACTGCCATAAGTGTATTGTGCATAGAAATCGTTCACCGTTTTAAGGTTTGTCAGTTCGAGGACGGGCATATTGTCGGTCATCAGCGAATAGCTAACGCGCTGTTCTCCAACGTTTACCCATATCCCGACAGGTTTCAGCAGCGGGCTGATGATGCGTTTCCACCTTATTCCGTCGGCGGAATAGGCGGGGTAGAGGCTGTATTTTCCGGGCTGTATGCGGTCTGAGATGGCAATTGTGTCGATAAGCATATATCCGCTGTAGCCCGCCATGCCTTTCATGGTGTCGCAGTGCAGCAGCTCGACGAGCGTTGTGTCGTCGTACAGCGCGGCGGCGATGATGCCCGAAAAGTTGGATACGCAGGTGTGATAGAAATATGTAACGTAGGTCGTCGAGTCGTAACGTCCTGTTTCATAGCTTGTAAGGCTGACCGTTGTGCCGTCTTCGCCATTGGTTGTAAACATCGTGATGTCGGGCGCGGGCATCGTGCCTTTTGCGGGATAAATGCCTGCTATCATGTTCTGTGCGCCATTGTAGCCTGCCATATTCGACGGCTCGACGATAGAGATATTGAAGTAGCCGTCGCTCGACCCCAGCCATCCCCAGTTGATATGAAACAGCCCGTTGCTGTCGTAGCCGTCGCAGAGAAAGGCGTGAGCCGTATTTTTGTCGCTGCCGCCGACGTAGAAGAGCGGACGCGCGGCGCTCAGCTCGCTTTTCATCATCGCATACCATTCTGCCGAGGTGTAGAACGTCCTGTCGTACAGCATCATAGCGTTGCTGTAGCTGAAATAGTCCTTCATTCCGCGGGCGGCTGTCTGCTGCAAGGCGCCGCTCTCGTAGCTGTAGTTCATCTCGGCAGCCACGCCGCAGTGGTACGTCAGCGTCGCCACAGCATTTTTCTGTGCTTCGTTTTCGTTGCCGGTGTAGGTGTCGAGCATATTTGCCCAGTCGTATGTCGTTTGCGAGAAGTCAACGTTAAGTTTAATGCGGTGTTTTTCAGTGATATAGCTTTTCGAGCCTTTTCCTTTCTGGGGCCATTCGTAGTATTTCATTATCTGCGCCATAGCTGTTGCGACGCATCCGGCGATAGTGCGTGTATCGGTGCCGGGGATGATGGGGCATAGGGCGTTGAACGGTTCGCGCTGTCCCCATGCTATTTTGCCAAGCAGAGGTTCTATTTTGTCGGGAAAATCTGCCTCATCCGATTGTAGTTCAACGCTTTGAGATCTCGTTTCCGGCATATCTTCGAGCATCTCGATAGCCGTTTGATAGTAGCCGAGCCAGTTGCGAAAATTTTGCGGGATGGCGTCGATATCGAAACTGCCCGCATCCGAATAGCCGAGAATATCGCTTGCGCGGTCGTCGCCCGAAATGATGATAAAACCCTGTTCGTTGCCGAGGTTAAAGACGTAATAATAAGCGCTTTCGGCTGTCGAACGCAGCGAAATGCCATCGCCGTAACAGGCGTATGCAAGCCTCAGCCCCTCGTCTGACGAGAGATTTCTCAGCGCAAGTTTGCTGTTGCCGAACGATTTGGCTATTGCTTCGGCTTCGGTCTTAGTACGCTTCGCAGCAAAACACGTAACCGATGCTAAAAGCAAAAAAATCAGGATGATAGGTTTATACATTTCGCACAATGGTTCATTTACGCCACAAAAGTAGGGGTTTTCTTAATAAGTAGCAAACAAAAAACTGCTAAAAAAGTCGTATATTTGCAGAAAAACATTAATGAGTAAATTTATTTTCAGCGATTTAGGGCGGATCGCTTACGACGAGGCGCTGGCGTTGCAGCAGGAGGCGTTCGATGCCTTGCTGACAGCTAAAACGCAGGGTGTCAGCGGTGTAAATCGTCTTTTCTTCTGCGAGCACGAGCCTGTGATAACGCTTGGCAAGAGTGGTAAGGATGCCAATTTGCTTGTCTCGGAACGCTTGCTGGCTGAGCGTGGAGTGGCTTTTCACCGCACAAACCGCGGCGGCGACATTACTTATCACGGACCCGGGCAGATAACGGCTTATCCCGTTTTCGACCTCGAAATGTTCCGGCTTGGATTGCGTCAATATATTGAATGTCTGGAAGATATCGTAATAGCTTTCCTCGCGTCTTACGGCTTGCGGGGCGAACGGCTTGCGGGCGCAACGGGCGTATGGCTCGATCCGCACACCGCCCGTGCGCGTAAGATTTGCGCCATCGGAGTCAAGAGCAGCCGCTTCGTCGTGATGCACGGTTTAGCGCTGAATATCAACACCGACACTACGTATTTCAACCTGATTAATCCCTGCGGATTTACCGATAAGGGCGTAACTTCGCTCGCTATCGAACTGGGACAATCGCTTGATTTCGAGGAAAGTAAACAGCGCCTGCTTGCCGTCTTCCGCGAACGTTTTACTCCTCAAGCAAATTGACTTCGCGAATAGCGCCTGTCGTGGTATCGACGCGCAAAGTCTTTATTTCACAGCCTTTTATCTTGCCGTTCCAGCTGTACGACACCGACGGAAACCGGAGCGTGAAATCGCTGTCGCGACCAAACGTCTCGACAAGGCGCAGTATCAGATCGTCGCCATCTTCCGATTTTTTCACTGCCGTAAGGCTCACATTTGGCGCGTCAACTGCGATAAACGAGTCTGATTTCGGCTTATCGCCCGTGTGAATACCCTGATAGATAGCTATCGGCGGCGTGATAAACTCGTCGGCAATGCGTGGTGCGTTGATTTCGCGCCAATCGCCGCTGTGTGGCACAAGCGCCATTCGGAAACGCTGAATGCCCTGATCCATCCATTCGTATTCGACCTCGGGCAGCAGCTCCTTCGGTTCGTGGTGTGCATAAACCGGCGAGCGGACTATAGAAACGCGCATATCGTTATCACGCACACTGTAGCCGTATTTTGCGTCGTTGATGACCGTCAGTCCGTACTGTTTGCCCTCGCGCTGTCCGGTCAGGTCTATCCAGCGGTGTCCCGGATCTTCGTCGCCGTTGGCTTGGCGCACGATGTATCCGTAGGGGCTTTCGTAGGTCGGTGTCGGCTCTGTTATGTCAACGGGAAACGAAAATTTCAGCATTTTAAGGCGTTCGTGCCAGTCGAGGACTACATTGGCGTCAATACGTCGTGAGCCTGAGGTAAGCGACCAGTCAACAGTCAAGGTCGATTTGCCGTAAGTCGTTGTAACACGGATTGTTGCCAGCAGCGGACCATTGTATAGCGTTTTTATTTCGGCACTGCCAAACTCGCCGATCTCGTCAGCGAAAGTGCGGATATTATGACTCCACGTATCGCTTTGGTCGTTAATTACTACAGCGCGGCAGCCCGTCTCGCCTCTCATAAAGACCTGTTTGCCAGCCTGTTTGTCGAAGATGCCTATACAGCCGTTGCTCGCTACTGTCAGCACGTAAAATTCGTTTTCCAAGCGATGATCAGATGCGGTTGCCGGTGGTGTAGCCTGTAGCGGCGTCTCACAGCGTTTATTTTTGATTTGACAATAGCCCATCGGCGGGACTACAGCCTGTATCAACAGCGTATGCCGTCCGTGCGTAACAGCTTCGCCGGTAATCCATTGTGTCGGAAATTCGCGCCCCTGCCCGTCGGTGCAGCATATACTGTTTTTGTCGGAGTCGTACTTCACTATGCCTCGATATTCCCATGCGTGAGGGTTGAAAATCAGCAAGTAACCGGCTTCGGGATCTTCGGCTGCGACCTGCCATTCCAATTTCTGGAGAGCCATATAGGTGGCATCTTCGGCTACATCGAGCGCGTGTCCGTAGCCATGCCGCGCATATTCGTACTGCGAGACGAGCGATGTGCCAGCCATGCTGTCGTGAAACTGTAGAAACAGCGCTTTTTCCCACGCTTCGGTGAATTGCTGCATCGGATAATTCACTTTCCACGCCACCGACCCGACGGCAGCGATCTTTTCCGCCGTTACGAGGGCGGCTTCGGCAAGGCGGTTGTTACGTTTTATAGCGCTGTCAGCCGTGTAACAGCCGGGCGCGTGATGCTGCAAATCGTCCTTCACGACAGGCAATTTCGACAGGTCAAACTGCTTAATATCATTGAAATACCGGTCTATGCTGCTGAAAAAAATCTGCGGAGCGCCTTTTTCGTCGCGAGCCTTTTGTATCTCGCGGATATGCGCTTTCGACGGTCCGCCGCCGTGGTCGCCAACGCCGAAAAACTTCATTATCATCGGCACAGGATGTTCGGGGATATACTCTGCCGCGCCGCGTATGTCTTCGCGCATCGTTTTGGCTTCGCCCTGGTCGAGGCTGCCGTAGTGATGATGGATGCGATAGGCAAGTATGCGTGTGCCGTCGGGCGCTTCCCACCAGAACAGGTTGGCAGGCAGGTGTTTCTCGCCTTCGCCCGGACGCATAAAGACATAGCCTTCCATCCCTTGCTTGCGGAAAATCTGTGGCAGTGTACCGGCATGCCCAAACGAATCGGCTGTCATGGCAATGAGGGCGCGTCGTCCGAGCAGACGCTCAAAGGTGCGCTGTCCGTACAGTCCCTGCCGCACCATCGACTCGCCCGAAGGTATGTTGGTGTCAGGCTCTATCCACCAGCCGCCTACGATATTCCACCGTCCCTCGGCTACTCGTCGGCGTATCTCGTCGAGCATTGCAGGGTCGTTTTCGGCTACCCACTTGTAATACAGCGCCGAGCTTGCGGTAAACACCAGATCGGGCGTCTCTTTCATCCTTTCGAGCGCCGAGCGGAAGGTGCTGTGAGCTACTGCCAGACCTTCGTGCCATGCCCATAGCCACACGAGGTCGAGATGTGCATGTCCGATCATATAAATCTTATGGCTTGCGGCGTTCTTGAGCCAGGGTTTGTTGGCGGGATGCGCCAGCAGGCTCGTTGCCGGTGTCAGCGCCAATGCCATAGCGCCGCTTGCCGTTTGTCGCAGAAAATTGCGACGCGAAATCTTTCTTTTCATAAAGTAATATATTTAAAATCAACGTTTTTTTTTGGTGCACGGTTCACGGTTCACGAACTTAACCGTTACAAAGTTACACAGTTAAACAGTTACACAGTTAAACCGTTCACCCATTACCACCTCATCCCATGCTTCTGCCAATTCAAACATATTATGAAACAGCAGGTTAGCTCCTGCGTCAAGCAGATAGGAATCGGGCAGGGGACCGGTATTGACGGCGATAACAAACAGTCCTGCCGCGCGAGCCGACTGCACTCCAAGCGGTGCATTTTCGACGACTATAGCCTCGTCGGGTTTCAGATTGCCCTTGCGCAACGCCATCAGATAAGGCTCAGGGTCGGGTTTACCTTTTTTTACGTCGTAAGCAGTAACCATCATATCGCGCCGGAACACACCGGGGAATGTCGTGTCGAGCTTGTCGAGCAACGACGCATAGCCGGAGCCGGTAACGACCATCGGCATTAATCCGTCGCGCACCACCTTCGCCAGCACCTTGTCGATGTCCGTCATAAACGTCGGCGCAGGCAGTCGCATAAATTTCTCCGTCTTTTCGGCATACAGAGCGGTAATCTCGTCGTCGGTGATCGTTATCCCGTCGCGGTCGCACAGCAGGCGGATAGTAGCCGGTCCGGTACGTCCTTCGTGGATATAAGCCTCGTTGATGCTGAACGTAAAGCCGTGTTCGAGCATCGTCTCGTGCCATGCCGTAGCGTGGTTTGGCATCGAGTCATATAGCACTCCGTCCATATCAAAGAGGACAGCTTTCAGTTGTTTCCACATCTTGTTTCGTTTGTTTCAGACTGCAAAGATAGCAAAAAAATCCATTGCACGCTGTTTTATTTGCATAACTATTTGGTTCATGGTTTGCTGTTCACGAACTAACTGTCTCACCGTGCACCGTTAAACCCTGCACCCATTCAACCAGCTACTGACCACTGACCACTAACTGCCAACCTACGGCTTATACTTAGCCCCCGCCAATATCCCCTGATAATCAGTCGTTTGCATCAGCTCAAGCGGTGTAGCTTTTGTTCGGCGCACATATTGTCTGACGATTTGCAGACCGAGCCAGACGGCGGGGTAGGGCGGTGCATCGTTGGCGATAAACGTAGCCGGTTGTTCGCCAAGATACTTCGATGTCGTAACGTGGTCGGGCGTATAGAGGTGTTGGCGTTCGATAATTATATGCCACAGCCCTTGTTCGTTTTCGCGACACCAGTGGTATTCGTCGGGCGAATATTTGAGCAGCGTTTCGGGGATGACATTCGTAAGCGCCTGACTGATAATGTATTTAATCTTGCCTTCGTAAATCATACGGTCGAGCAGCACGCGGTCGTCGCCCGTGAACGGATATTCCGACATCAGCCACGCGGCAAGGTAGTCGATAGCGACATAGTCGGGTTTCATACGTTGCCGTTGAAAATCGTAGAAAAAGTCCTGATACAGAGGATAGTCGGCGCCAAGATATTTGTCTATCGATATCGACAGCAGGCTGTCGGCGACGAGCAGGTTTTGTCCGAAGCCCGACACGTGCATATAGACCGCCGGCTGCTGCATTTCGGGAAAGGCGGTATGCAGATAGCTAAAGCCCTGACCTAAAGCTTCTTCGATAGCGTCAACCTTATCGAATGTTTTCAGTGCGTCGGCATACATACTGTTCAGCGTCGGCTCGGCGAAATAGTTCATCACGCGGTCGCGAAACTCAGGCGTATGCGTGTCCTGCGTATTGAAAACTGCGCGTCCGACGACAGTTAGCATTTCGGGGTAGAGGGCGGCAAACCTGTCCCACGCTGCGGTGTCGTCAACGGCATACAGCGCTTTGTCGAAACGGTTGATTATCAGGCTGTCAGCTGCATTTGCCCCGCCTGCACGTTCATTCAGTCCGCATCCTGCCGACAGCAGAAAGACGGCTATCATCAGCGGCGTCAGTACGCGGTTTCTCATCGTTTCGCCTCCCTTCGTATCAGCTGGATAAAGTGGATGGCGAGGTCGAAAAATACCATTTTTGAGTTGGTGTTAAGGCTTATATGTTGCTCGGCTTCAGTCAGTTCGTCAATAAACTCCTCGACATTGCGCTCGCTGATATACTCTGCAAAACGGGTCGAGAATTGCTCCTCTTCGCTGTTCATATAGTTGATTGCCGGAGCCTTGAAGCGGCGGGCGAAATTCTCGCGGATCATACGTTGGCAGTATGCTAAAAAGCGTTTTTGCTTGTCGCGGTTGAAATCTTTGGCTATCTGTTCAGCCCATTCTTTCATCTCGCGCACCTTGCGCTGGTACGAATTGCGCATTATCGTGGTGAACAGCTCAAAAAACAGTTTCTCGTCGTCGCTGCCTTCAATCAATTCCGTGAGTTTGATGTAGTTACCTTCGGCGAGATGCGCCATCTCCTTTGCTTTGTCGTTATCGAGACCGAAATCGCGCACTGCAGCTTCGGCGAGCATCGCCTCGTCAATCGGCGGTACATTGATCAGCTGTGCGCGTGAACGGATAGTGTCAATGATAGTGTCCGGCTCGTCCGAGATCATGAAAATCAGCGTCTTGTCAGGCGGCTCTTCAATTAGTTTCAGCAGTTTATTTGCGCAAACATCTCTGTACATTAGCTCTGGCTTCCAAACAAATAGTATGCGATAGTCGGCTTCGTAAATTCTCAGACCCACTTTTTTGCGAATAGAATCACCTTCTGGCGCATAAATCCAAGCCTGTTTATTGTCCACAGCAATATTTTCAATCCAATCGTTGAGCGTAAAATATGTGTGTTCAAGAAGAAAAGGTCGCCATAGTTCAAGTCGTGTGTCTGAAAAGAGAGTTGCGTCTTTTTCATCTTTATGTTTTACTATCGGAAACACAAAATGCAAATCAGGATGCACTAACTCGTTATATTTCAGGCACGAAGGGCAGTGTCCGCACGAGTCGGTATCGCTTCTGTCGGTGCAGTTCATATACTGTGCCATAGCCAGAGCGAGCGGCAGAGTGCCATATCCTGCCTGTCCGCTGAACAGCATAGCGTGCGCTACGTTGCCGCTTCGGGCGGTCGCTGTCAGCCGCTGTTTCAGTTTGTCCTGTCCTGTGATGTCTTTGAAAAACATATCGTATATAATATATTAATGTACGCGCGTACTTAAAATATTTGTTTAGCTATCCGGTAAATGCTCTCGGTGGCGAGGTACGAATAGAAATGCAGGCTGGGTGCGCCGTTTGCCATCAGTTCGCGGCACTGGCTTATCGACCATTCGACGCCAACCTCTTTCACTGCCTCATCCGTGCGGCACTTGCGCAGCTCCGCCGCCAGCGCTTCGGGAATGTCCGTACGAAACACTTTCGGCAGTACATTGAGCTGATTTTGAAGCACTATCGGTTTGATGCCCGGTACCACAGGCACGTCCACACCCTCGCTGCGGAGACGCTCGACAAAGGCATAGTACTTAGCGTTGTCGAAAAACATCTGTGTAACAAGGTATTCCGCCCCGTTGCGCACTTTCTCTTTGGCATAATAAATATCCGAGTCCATATTTGGCGCCTCCTCGTGCTTTTCGGGATAGCATGCCATTCCGTACGAAAAAGGCGTGGCAAACGGCTCAAACGTAGTGCCGTCGAGGGCTTCGCCGCGGTTGAAGCAGTTGACTTGTGCTTGCAGGTCGGTGGCGTGTTCGTGATAGCGCGTGGGGTCTTGCGCCTCGCCGGTCGCTTTGTCGTCGCCGCGCAGCAGCAGTAAGTCGCACACACCGAGGAAGTTAAGGTCTATCAGCGCATATTCGGTCTCCTCTTTCGTGAAGCCGCGGCAGATGATATGCGGCACCGCCGTGATGCCGTAATGATTTTGTATGGCGGCGGCGATAGCGACCGAGCCAGGGCGGCGGCGTATATTTTCCTTGCGGTAGCTGCCGTCGGCTTGCACCCGTTCTATCCATTCGCTGTGGTGCGACGTGATATTGATGTATTTCGGGTCGAACTCGCGCAGGCGGTCGATGACGCGAAACACGTTTGCTATGCTGTGCCCCTTCAGCGGCGGCAACAGCTCGAATGAGAACGGCGTCCCCTTGACGGTTTTTATCAGGTCAATTACTTTCATTGTCTGCTAAACCGTTCTTTTTCAGGATTTCGCGTATCTGCTTCTCCGGATATTGAGTTACGTTGCTAAGAAACTGTATGGTCGCGCCGTTCTTTGTGCCGTTGATGATAAACAACTCCAGCGTCTGATATGCCATCTGTTGCGCTTTACTGTTAGCTATCTGTTCTGCCATCTGCTTTGCAAGCGGTTCTGCCATCTGTTGCGCTTTGCGGGTGGCGATTTGTTCTGCCATCTGTTTAGCTTGGCGTTTGGCTAAACGCTCCGCCAGTTGTTTTGCCATCTGCTTTGCCATTGGTTTTGCTAAATGTTTAGCTTCGCGGTGCGCCAGAAGCGCCATACCTTCCTTAATGTCGTCGTACTCAAGAATACTTTTGTGATAGGTTTCCATATCTTTTTTTGTTAATCGTTTAATCTGTGCCAGTTTGAAGAGCCGCTCGAAGATACGTCCCTGCACTTCTGCCGGTTTTTCGGACAGTTTGCCCATATAACGCAGCGAGTACATCCAGCGATTCTTTATCGAGTGCAAATATAGCGTTTTTTTCTGAAATGGCAAAATCTTTTTTTTCCTCGATTATGCCCAAATTGTTAAAAAACGACACCAATTTCGCATCGCATTTTCAAAAAAATAAGAAAATTTTAGCCAAACAGTGGTGTATTTGAAAAAATATCGTAAATTTGCGGTCTCGTTGGCGGGGGAGGCTTGACTTTCAGGACTTTTCGGTAACGGCGGCGGTTGATTTTTAAAAAGCGCGATTTTGCGGCGGCGAATCGAAAAATTTTTAACGAATTTTGACATAAAAAACTGCATCGCAATAAAAGTCAATTTTTCGCGTTTAAAAAATAATTTGCGTCGAAAAAGAAATTTTTTCGTTTTTCCGACAAAAATATTTTACTTAAAAAAAAGCAAAAAATTGAGATAAATAGCGGGCGAAAACGCTGATAATCAGAATTGCGAAAAGAGGCGCAAGCAAAAAAATCGCGCTCGGGCGTTAACTTAACGCTAAAAGCGCTGAAAATCAAGCGCTTATTTATTAAAAAATGCAACGACCCTAAATTTTCGCGGAAAATCTAAACATTTTCCTGAAATTTTTTCGTTGAGATTGTAAATTTTTTAGTAATTTTGCATTGTTAAATCGGGGTAACCCGTTAAGAAAATAAAAAAAGTAAAGTATCATTGTAAAATATTGTGAAAATAAGTAATATTTCAAACAAAGGTATTATTGTAATTTTAATTTAAAAAAGAAAATGAAAAGAAATTTTGAATTTTTGAAACGTGCGAGCGCGAAATCGCTTGCTGTGTTGGCTGCTTGCGCAGCTTTTTCCTACGGCTTTATGAGCTGTACTAACGACGAGGAAGGTGGCGGTGGCGTCCCCGAAGGTAAGCCTACTACCTTTAGTATTAGTATTCCAATGGTCCCGACTTATGCTACCGACCCCGGTATCACGACGGAAAATACATGGAGTACATGCGACATCTGGGTTTTGAACTCAACCGGTTCGGCTGTTGAAAAACATGTTAGTTTAGCAAACAGCGCATTCACTTTAAATAGTGGTATTTGGGAAATGAATGCTCCTATCGAAGTTCTGAGCGGGCAGAAGAAAATCTATGTCGGATTGAACATCCCTGCGAACATGGTAACATCGATTGGTTCGGGCGTACAGGCGGTTTATACCGATGCTTCGCTGAGGAACAACATCACCGGAGCAAGTGCTTTTGCAATGTTCAGTGATAATTCGACAGTTAACTCGAACCTTAGCACTGCGATTGCTAACACGTACGACATCACACCGGATATTACAAGTCCGACGGCGGCTGACAACAAGTTTACTATCAACGTTCGTCGTCTGGCAGTGAAAGTTACGGTTGAAAGAGATGCCGCTCTTGCATCAGCTCCGAACAATCAGGCATCGGGCGCAACGTTCTCGGTAACAGCTACAGACATGGTGTATGCTATGGGTAACGTTAATACGAAAGTTTATCCGCTGCAGAAAGTTCTGTCAAGCGGTGAAATCGAAGACCCGAACTACACCTCGCCTCCTGCTCCCACGTGGCCCGGTACAGATCCCAGCTATGTTGCTGACTTCGTGAACGATTTCGGTACTGTTACGGGAGCAGGTAGTCCGTGGATAACTTATACTATCCCGACTCCCGGCGCCTATGTTCAAACTCATAATGCAAATGCATCTGCGACCGCAACGAGCAATTTGAAGTATGCTGTTGAGAACACCAGCCCGACGCCCTACTGGCCTAAATTATTAACGTACGCGTCGATCAGAGTGAAATTCACTCCCGCGTCGCTGATTACGAATTATGTTGCCGGTTCGTCTGCAACATCTCCCGGTGTTCCGACTGCAACCACATCGCCTTCATCAGGTCAGATGACGGATATGTATGTTTGCGTAACTGCAGCAGGTCAGTATCTGTATTTCGACACTCAGGCAGCTGCCGATGCATGGTTGGGCGACTCGTTCCCGCCGACAACTATGGACAACAACGGCGCAATCCGTATGGGTAAATACGACAACCAGTATTGCTATTATCTGGTTTATTTAGATCCGAAGAGCGATTATCAGATTAGCAGCGTGGATGTTCCTTACGCAGCAGTTCGTAACTTCTTCTATAAACTTAATGTTAAGAAGATCAACTCGCTCGGCTATCCCGGACCTGACGGACAGCCCGACGACAAGAAACCGTTGGCTACAAAAACTATGATTTCGGTTGACGTTAACATTATGCCTTGGCAGCTTATTGCTACCGACGTAGAATTAGGTCAACTCTGATAATTAATTCATAATTTCAAAACAATATACAAGAGGGCGCTGCGGCGCTCGGTGTCGGGCGCCCTCTTTTTTGTTTTGGGAACGGCTAAGGTCGAGACAGGACGGTGTGAGTGAACGCGCGAAAGGTCGTGCGTCTCCGACGGGCGTAATATGTCCGAAGTCCTGCGACGATAAGCTAAGAGATTGATTATCATCAAGTAAACAAAACGAGACAATCACATTGTATCAAACAAAGTTAATGGCAAGAACAAGAAAATCAGGGTCGAACAGGAAATGCGTCTTACGGGCGGGGCTGACGATGGCGTCGGTTGCGGTAGCGGCAATGCTGCTGCTTGGCTCGTGCATAGGCGACAAACTGGAGCCGTGCCCGCCGGGTGCTACGCGCGTATTTTTCCCTTACGAAAGGGCGCTGCGCATCACTTCGCAAGCCGACTCGATAGGCGTCATCCGAGGTATCCAGCCTGAGGATATGAACAACCTCTCGCAGATGGACCTCTACATTTTCGACGCCGAAACAGATGGCTATCTCGGCAAATACACCGACCTTAGTCCGGGCGTGGGAACGACAGACCGCTATTCGATGACGCTGGTTAATCTGGCTCCGGGTCGCTACAAGTTTGTAGCCTGGGGCGGATTGAAGCGTACCGATTATGCTGTGGCGCCGGTTACGCCTGTCGAACAGGTCAGCACCTTCCGCGATTTCTCCGTGAATTATATGTTCACGGGCGATACGGTTACGGCTGATATCGACAAGCTGTTTTACGGAGTGAACGACAACGTGGTGATTGTCGGAGGCGACTCGGTCGATGTGCCGCTGCGCCAGGATACCTATACATTTAATATCACGCTGGGAGGAACGGCTGTAACGCCCGACGACCAGTTCCGTGTGGCAATAACCGACAATAACAATCATTATGATTTTAGCAACGCGCCGATAACCGCGCCTAAATATACGTATCTGTCGTATTTCCATCCGGTTGTGAACTATGCCGACGACGAGACCTACGAGGTAACGACTACTCGGCGTACACTGCTCGTTGACCGCGACCGCGAGCCGATAATGCGGATCTACCGCAACGGCGAAACGTGGCGGCTGCGCGGCTACGAAGAGGGCATCAACTTGGTCGCCCTCGTGCTCAATTACGAAAAACGAGGCATCCACATAGATTTCAGTGCGATGTACGAGTTTGATATCAGAATTACGGTTGACGGCAATGCCGACGACTATACTTCTATGTCAGTTAACGTAGAGATAGGCGACTGGAAAGTAACGTCTAACGATACGGAACTGTTTTAAAGCAGAAATAAGATAAATGATTAAGTCAATAAAGATAAAATATAGAAGTCTGACAATGTTCGCTTTAAGCGGATTGTTCGCGGCGCTGATGGCATCGTGCGTGTCGGTCGATTCTCATTTGATTGACCCCGAAGCAGAAGGCGACAGCAAGACGGTAACGTTTACCGTCCGCACGCCATATTCTTCTCCGAGCACTTATGCTATGTCGATAGGCGAAGAGAACGAGATTGAGACTATTGACGTATTGGCTTTCAGTTATAATACAATAACATTGCAGGAAGAGTATTCTTACCGTGCCGAAGGGTATAACATCACGAGTGTTTCGGCGGTTGTGCCTTACGAGAAGCAGTTTAAGGTGATTCTTAATAAGAGCCTGAACGCTACCGACCGGTACAGGTTAGTTTTTCTTGCGAACGTAAAAGACGAGCTTGACGCCATGTATTTGGTGGGAGGCACGGAAAAGGAGCTGATGCTGGCAAATATCCTTAAGACGGTAACAGGCGCGTGGGACGTAACGACCCCGACGATGTCGTTCCCGATGTGGGGCGAATGTCAGCAGTTAGTAGTCATCGACGGTACGCAGTCAAGTTTGACGTCTATCGCTGGAAGCAAGATTAATCTCTTGCGCAGCGTGGTGTCGATCGAAGTTGACGGCTCGGCGGTTACTTCGCAGTTCCATCTCGAAGACGTATATCTGTACAATCGCCAGACCAGTGGACGTGTAGCGCCGAAAGGCAGTTTTTATGTGCACGGCGGCTATGTCGGCGAAAACAGCGTCGCGGGTACGGGTTATGTTACGAAGCCCTCGCTTCCGAACTCGCCCAGCAAGGTATTTGGTCCGTTGCAGTTCCATTTGCCGACGGGCGTTTACAAGTCGGAGCGTGAGATTTACACGTTTGAGACCGATTCGGTGGCTAATGGCGACGATTTCAGTCCGGCGGCTGTCGTTGTTGGAGGTACATATATACCGACCGGCGTAAGGCAGTACTATCGTATCGATTTCGACCATCGTACTCCGGCTCCGGCAAATACGTTTGTATCGTACCGTCCGCTCTTGCGTAATCATCGTTACCGTATGATTATCAATCAGGTAACAGCCGACGGGCACAATACCCCCGACTCCGCCTTCTACGGCAAGAAGGGCAAGCTCGACGTGAAGGTGATAGACTGGAATCTTGGCGATTCGGCTACGGTTACGGTGTCGGAGACGCATACATTGGCGATTTCGATTTCTAAGACCGATACGCTGATTGCGCACGGCGCCTCTGATACCTATTCGGGTTATATCGGGGTTACGAGCAATCATCCCGACGGGTGGACTGTTACGAGCGAATCGTCGTGGATAACGGTTGACGATCCGGCGCCGGTGAAGCATTACGACGGCTATCTGCATTACACCATAGGAACGGGTCAACCCACATTGCCCGGGCGCGACGGTTATATAACTGTACGCGCGGGAAACTTGGCGAAACGGATAAAAATCACCGATTATAAGCCATTTTAAGAATAATAGAAATAGTAAATAACGATAAATGAAAATAAAGACAGCGATATATCTGGTATTGTTTTTTGCAGGCATAGTCGGCGGGTGCACCATCGAACAGGAAACGTCGTACAATCCCGTGCCGCCCGTTGTAGATGTGGCAGACGGCGAAGCTGCGGCGCAGATTGCTATGATCGTCCCCGAACATTCGGAGCCGACGACCTACGCTATGACTGCAACACAGGAAAACGGTATCAGTTCTATTGATGTACTTTCGTTTGTCAACGACACATTGGCATATCGCATAACGGTCAGCGACCCGTTGAAGATTGTTGACGCCGCGAGCGCTGTCAATGGCGACCGCAAGACGGTTGATGTCAAGCTGCGTCGAAATGCGGCGCCGCAAAAACTTGTCGTCATTGCTAACGCTACTTCTATTATTAACGGCGCAGGCATAGCGGGCGGCGATTCGCTCGAAGTCGTTATGCGCAATCTGATTTACCTTGGATATCCGACTTCAGGCTGGAACCATACGACCCCCGAACCCTTCCCGATGTGGGGTCTCTCGACGGCGATCACTGTTCAAGATCCTGTCGTGATGAATCCCGTCGAGGTCTCGATGATACGCAGCCTTGCCAAGGTCAATGTCGGCGTCGATATCTTCGCCGAAGATCCGGCTATCGGCTTCGCTTCGCATTTCAAGATTAAGAATGTCTATGTGAATAATGTAAACAACCGGTTCTATATCTCGCCTGTAAGGGTGTCAGCCAACTATGATGCGACCAATAAAAAGGCGCTTCATGCATCGATACCGAGTGGGGCTTCGACAATTTCGTTAACGCCGCCGTACTCCTATCCGACGACGGGACATCTTACTAATACGATTTATATTCCCGAATCCGACACTCTGGCTACTGTCGTTAACAGGACGCATCTTGTTATCGAAGCCGAATACGATGGCGGCGCGGCGAAGTTTTACCGTTTGGATTTTGCAGTCAGCAGTTCGCAGTATTACCAGATATTGCGCAACCACCGCTATACATTTAATATACGTGGCATACTGCACGATGGATACAGCTCTGCGGCTCTTGCAAGCGCAAGTCGTGGCGAAAATCTTGAGTACGAACTGAACGCAGTAAACGAAAGCAAAATTATTGATTACGTTTACGACGGGCAGTATTATCTTGGTACGTCGTTCAGCCAGATTATTACCTCGCCGACTACTATGACTGGTAATACATTGTATTCGATAGATATAACTTCAAATTACAGCAACAGTTTCACGTTTTCGACGACAGGAACTGTTACTGCAAGCGGCACTAATCCTATTACTGCAGGTTTTCCCTCTGGTGATATGCCTGATAATATATATTATCGCGATGGAAGTGTTACAATTACAGCCGGCGGTACGCTGTCGAAGGTTATACCTATGCGTCAGTTTAACAATCCGAGTTGTATATTGACGACAGCAGTGGCGGCAACTGCATACCCGGCGCCATATACGTCTTATGCAGGTTCAAAGTTGCAGTTCAGCACAGCCAATCTGGATGGAGTAATGCGTGCGCCTGCAGGCAGTTATCAGCTGAGGATAATATGGACGGAAAGAGATTCGGGCTCCGGTATGATTTTTGCAAGAGAATATACCTCTTCGTGGCCTCCCCAGTACAGCAGTACCGGTTTTCAGGAATTTGCATTTATGCCAACCGTAAACGGTAACGCTGTGATCGGACTGTTTGCCAATCCGTATAATACGGGCGACAAGCCGTTGTGGACATGGCATTACTGGCGGCTTAATGGCTACAATGCAACTGCAGCGCAGAAAAATGTGCGTGGCGTTATATATATGGATCGTAACGTTGGCGCTACGCAGACCGGCGATACGATTTCGGCTACGGGTCTGTTCTATCAGTGGGGCAGAAAAGAACCGTTCCCAAGCGCTGCTGCATATAATTCTACGAATTTCAGATCAGGATATTATTATGATTATCCGTCATCGACTATGGTAGCGGGCACTACTTTGGGCGCGTTCCAAAACCGCGATGTAGCCAGTTTGAGCGGCTTGCCCGAATATGCGCATCGCAATCCTAATATATTCATTACCAGTACGGCTGCGCCTTATTATACTTGGGAAGGGCTTAGCGTAGCCGACAATTCGCTGTGGACAGCGACGGGCATACGCTCGCCCCACGACCCCTGTCCGATGGGTTGGCGTGTTCCGACTTCGGCAGAGTTGATGAGCCTTATAGGCGTAACAAATTCCGCAGTCAGTCACGGATTGCTCTTCGAGGGCGATCTCCACCTGCCGTTTGCCGGCGGCATAGATTTCAGTACGGGACAGCTCTTCGGAGTTGGCACCGACGGCTACTATTGGACTTCGGACACTTCGGGCGCTACCGCCAAAGTGCTTCATATCCGAAACGGAAGCGTAACCATCGAAAATGCGTTCCGAGCGAACGGCTATTCGGTGCGATGCGTGAAAGACAAGATTTAGGGTACCACCCCTGTTAATAAAAAGTAATTAAGTGATGAATAAGATAAGTGTAAAAAAACTCATTATATTGTTCGGCGCTTTGGCGTGCTATGTGCTTTCGCCGGCGCGGGATATCTATGTATCTCCATCAGGCGCGTCTTCGGGCGAAGGCGCCGATATTTCAAATCCCGTAAACTGGGCGCGTATGGGCGCTCTGATTAACAGCATTACCGATGCGGATGTAACCGTGTATCTCACTCAGGGTACTTATTATCTGACGTCGAGCAGCGGTGTGCAGTTCAATAATTCCATTAAGAGATTGAAACTGACAAAAGCCGGCGCCGGCGAAGCCATTATCAAGGGCACCAACGGCACCAATAAATATGGGATGGTATTAAAGACGAGCGATAGCGGCACGGAAACGGCTCGGCGCTCGGTAACGTTCAGCAACATTACGCTCGATTCCATCAACGGCGACTGTGATTACGGATTAA
>JAISTS010000086.1 GCA_031272455.1 Tannerella sp.
TGTCGAACCGCGAAAGCGCCTATCATCCCGTCTGGGGCGACAATCTCGACCGCATCCTCTCGCTGCCCTCAACGAATACGTTTATGGTTAAGTTGAATTACTGGTTTGATTTCTGAAAAAAAGTACAGTGCGTTTGAACGGTAATTATCATAAAAATACTTACCTTTGCAGGCTGAAAACAGAGACATCGTAACAGTAAATTATGGCGAAGACAAGAAAAGCGACTAAACGACAGGAAGAGAAAGACTGGGAAAATATCAAGGAGTCTGCCCGCTCGTTCGTTACAAGCGACAGGATAGTTATTCTCACCGGTCTGATTCTCTCGTTTATAGTCATTTACGTTGGGCTGTCGATGATCTCGTTCTTCTTTACGGGCGGCACCGACCAGAGCGCGGTCGAGAATATCCCGTCGGACGAGTTGATGGCTGCACGCAGCAACATTAAGAACTGGGGCGGCGTGTTTGGCGCCCGTTTATCCGATTTCCTGATAAACGGATGCTTCGGTATCCCCACATTTTTTATGCTGTTTTTCGTCGGTTCGGTCGGCTGCCGTATGATGGGCATCCCGCATATTTCGCTGCTGAAACGCTTTATTTACTGCACTGTGGGGATGCTGTGGTGTTCGCTGACGCTGTCGTTCTTTATTCCTATGGAAATGGTCGATACGTTTATTTATCTCGGCGGAAGGCTTGGATATTTTATTTGCGACACCTTAATCAAGGCTATAGGCGATATCGGCACGATACTGTTGATATTAAGCGTATTACTGATAATGTTGATGTCAATGAGCAGTCGCGTCGTAAGCGCTCTGAAAAAGACATTCGGTCTTACATGGCTACCTGCATCCCAACCGCCTGACACTCCGACAGATGACCCTGATGATAAAGAAAACGAACGCGGTGGAGGCACAGAAGTTAATACGCCGATAACGAACGAAGACGACGATATTGGCTTTGACTTTATCGTGCCCGATGGCGACGAGTCAAATCACACACAGTCAAGCGAACCTCCGTCGGCAGACAATTTACCCAAGCTGATAGGCGAGGAAGAAGACGACGACCGCGTGTCGCAACGCCTGCTATCAGAGCTTGGTCCTTATGACCCCAAAGCCACCCTGTCGCACTATCGCTATCCCACCATCGAGCTGTTGGACGTTTACGATCAGAAACGCACACCGGAAGACGTGCGCCGCGAACAGGAATACAACAAAAATCGTATTATACAGACGCTGAACAACTTCGATATCCGCATAAAATCAATCAAAGCGACAGTCGGACCGACCGTAACGCTGTATGAAATAGTTATCGAAGACGGCATAAAAATCAGCAAGATACGCGGTCTGGAAGACGACATCGCAATGAGCCTCTCGGCGTTGGGCATACGTATCATTGCGCCAATGCCGGGCAAGGGCACTATCGGTATTGAAGTGCCAAACAGCGACCCGCAAATTGTGTCGATGCGTTCGACCATTTCCTCTCCGAAGTTTCAGGATACGCAGTACGAGCTGCCTGTAGCCTTAGGTCGCACCATCACCAACGAAGTGTATATGGTTGACCTTATCAAGCTGCCCCACCTGCTCGTTGCGGGCGCTACGGGACAGGGTAAATCGGTCGGACTTAACGCCGCCATCACTTCGCTGTTGTACAAAAAACATCCGGGCGAGCTGAAATTTGTGCTCATCGACCCCAAAATGGTCGAGTTCAGCCTTTATTCCGTTATCGAGCGACATTTTTTGGCAAAGCTGCCCGACTCCGACAAACCAATCATCACCGATTTTACAAAAGTTATCTATACTCTTAACTCGCTGTGTAAATTGATGGACGACCGTTACCTGCTGCTCGAAAAAGCCGGCTCGCGCAATGTGCAGGAATACAACGAAAAATTCATCAACCGGCGACTTAATCCTGCTAAAGGACACGAATTTATGCCCTATATAGTAGTGATTATCGACGAGTTCGGCGACTTGATAATGACTGCCGGCAAAGAAATCGAACTGCCCATCGCACGTATAGCCCAGAAAGCGCGTGCCGTCGGGATACACATGATAATCGCCACTCAACGCCCTACGGCAAACATAATCACCGGCACTATCAAAGCCAACTTCCCCGCCCGTATAGCTTTCCGTGTTATCACCGCTGTCGATTCGCGTACCATCCTCGACTCCACAGGCGCCAATCAGCTGATCGGTCGCGGCGATATGCTTTTATTGCAGGGAAGCGAAAAGACACGTATCCAGTGCGCCTTTGTCGATACGCCCGAAGTGGACAGGATAGCGAAATATATCGGTCGTCAACAGGGCTACCCCGAAACGTTCTTCCTGCCCGAATATACACCCGAAGGCAGCGACGACAAGCCGGGCAGTGTCGATATGGCAAACCTCGACCCGATGTTCGAGAGCGTGGCGCGTATGTTTGTCAACCAGCAGCAAGCCTCCACTTCGCTTATTCAGCGTAAGTTTGGAGTAGGTTTCGCCCGCGCAGGACGTATTATGGACCAGATTGAAGCAGCAGGTATCGTCGGCGCTCAGGAAGGATCCAAACCCCGACAGGTGCTGATTCTCGACGAATATTCACTCGATCAAAAACTTAATACGATACTGAATTGAAAAAAATTGTTTACAGCATAGCATTTCTGCTTGTTTTTGCAAGCATCGGCACAGCACAGAAAGCTGAAGCCATACTCGAAAAGTCGGCTGCGGCTTATGATAAAGCGAACGGAATATCCGCACGATTTGCGGTGAATATACGTACCGGAAATGGCGGAGGATCAGAAAGTTTTGAAGCCGAAATCAGTATGCTTGGCGACAAATTCCGCCTTATCACGCCCGATATGCGGGTATGGTTCGACGGGACAACGCAATGGACATATATGGCGCGAACAAACGAAGTGAACATCACTGCCCCGTCGGGCGACGAGCTGCTGACCGTCAACCCGATAATGTTTCTTCGCCGCTACAAAAAGAATTTTAAAGCCTCGCACATCGGCGAAAGCACGTCAGACCTCGGCAAGATGGCTGACGACATACGGCTGACTGCCCGTAACGCAGGCAACGATATAAAAGAAGTAAATTTGCAAATCGACCGCGCCACTTCGCTGCCGGTAAGGATCACTTTCACGCTGGCGCACGACGTGGCAACATCGGTGCGAATCGGTAAAATGCAGACAGGCGCCAATCCGCCCGCACAGACATTTGTCTTCAATGAAGCCGACTATCCGGATGTTGAAGTGGTTGATTTGAGGTAGTATAATGGGTGCACGGTTGAACGGTACACTGTTAAACGGTTGAACGATTAAACGATAAAGTCGTGCGCCCTGCACCGTAAACCGTGCACCAAGCTTATTTTTTAATTTATTGTAAGTGATGGAAAGAGTAAAATGTTTAATTATAGGTTCGGGACCGGCGGGATATACCGCTGCAATATATTCTGCGAGGGCAAATCTTTCGCCGGTGCTGTACGAAGGCATCCAGCCCGGCGGGCAGCTGACAACCACGACCGAGATTGAGAATTTTCCCGGCTATCCGCAAGGCATTTCGGGATTTGCTATGATGGAAGAGTTGAAACAGCAAGCTTTGCGTTTTGCCGCCGACATACGCTCAGGCATAGTTACGGCAGTCGATTTTTCGTCGTCGCCCTACAAGATAACAGTTGAAGGCGACACGACGCTCGAAGCCGACACCGTGATAATCGCAACCGGAGCGGCA
Source organism: Tannerella sp. (assembly GCA_031272455.1). Classification (GTDB taxonomy): domain Bacteria; phylum Bacteroidota; class Bacteroidia; order Bacteroidales; family Tannerellaceae; genus Tannerella. The sequence goes on from JAISTS010000086.1 coordinate 3,704, forward strand.
GCCAAATATCTCGGTCTTGCCGACGAACAGAAATATGCCGGAATGGGCGTCTCGGCTTGCGCCACCTGCGACGGATTTTTCTATCGCAAAAAGAATGTAGCCGTCGTGGGAGGCGGCGACACCGCCTGCGAAGAAGCGCTTTACCTTGCAGGTCTGGCGTCGCAGGTCTATCTTATCGTGCGCAAACCCTTCCTCCGCGCCACACAAGTTATGCAGCAGCGAGTGTTCAGCACTCCGAACATCACCGTTCTGTTTGAGCACAACACCATCGGACTTTTTGGCGAAAACGGCGTCGAAGGCGCACATCTTGTGAAACGTAAAGGCGAGCCTGACGAAGAACAGGTTGCCATCGCTATCGACGGATTTTTCCTTGCTATTGGACATAAACCCAACTCCGACATATTCAAACCATGGCTCGAAACGGATGAAAACGGCTATCTCATAACCACGCCTGCAGGTACGCCGCGCACCAAAATACCGGGCGTATTTGCAGCAGGCGACGTAGCCGACCCTGTTTACCGTCAGGCTATCACCGCCGCCGCCAGTGGTTGCAAGGCTGCTATCGAAGCGGAGAGGTATTTACAAACGCACTCTACCTGTTAGACACATACACTTTCGCCGCCCGACCGTTATTTACCGTAACGAGATAGACGCCCTCAGGCATCGGGATGACAGCTTCGCCTTCGGAGCTGTGGCTTAGTCGCGCAAGTTTGCCGTCGAGGGTATAAACACGTACGATCGAAGGCTGACTGACGGCTATATGCACTGCCCCGCCCCGTCCCCAAATACGGCTGTCGGCTATCTGCTCTGTGGCGTCAATAATGCTCTGGTATTCATACGCGCCGATGTCAACAGCCGAGCCGACAAAACGCGGATTGCCGGCGAGGTCGGTGAAGTCATCAAGCGGCTGTGGCAATGGCGTCAAAGATTCGTTCAGCACTTCATCACTGTAATAATATAGCGTATAATGATTATTGCCGCGGTTAATCAGCGGACTTTCTGCCGTCAGACTGTAATCGCCGTCGGTGGATGGCGCAAAATCGGCATCAACGGGTGAGACAAACAAGGGATCGGCATCGCTCGGCAGGTTGTTGCCTTCCGTCAAAGCAATGCCACCGATAAGGCTGGTGCGTACGGTAGCGCCCGTTCCGCCGACGCCTCGGTTATAGAAATTGTCTGCCGACGATGCTTTGTTGCCGGTAATGACGCTGTTCAGAATTGTGGGATGCGAAACGCCCGTTACGGCAAAGCATCCGAACCCGCCACATTCATCTTCGGCTTTGTTGCCGCTGATGGTTACGTTGACCAGACGGGGTTTGACATCGCCGGTATATGAATAGCATACCATCGCGCCCGCGTCGAACGCCTTATTTCCGCTGAACAACACATTGTAAAGTATTGGCGATGAATTGTTTGATTCGGTCAGACAGTACGCGCCGCCACCTTTATACGTCGCCACGTTGCCGCTGAAAACGGTGTTTATCAAGACCGGCGAAGCCTCGTCTTTACCGTTAGCATAGAGACCGCCGCCAAACTCCGACTTATTTCCGGTGATAAGCGAATAGCTTATCTGCGGCGAGGCATTCCCGCTTGTGGAATAGACATATATGCCGCCTCCTTGGTATAGCGACAGGTTGTCGCGGACGGTCAGATTTTGCAATGTAAATGAGACGAACAATATTTTGATGCTCGTAAAGGCATAAATTCCGCCGCCGCGGTCGTTCAGCAGGGGTGTGCCATTGTAAGTTACAGCTTCCGTCGTATCGCCGTCGGCATATCCGCCTTCGACGGTGAAGCCATCCATCTCAATCGAAGTGATATCGGGAAATACCACAACGTGATAGGCATTGTCGGCGCGATTGGCAAAGTCGGGAGCGTCGTCGCCGTCCAAATCGCCGCTCAGAATGGTAGGATACCGCTTCGGATCGCGAGTGGTCGCTTGGGTATTATCGTCTGCCGAAACAGGATAACCGCCCCACAGCGTAACGCCTTCGGGAATGGCAAACGCCCGCTGCCGCTCGGACACGGGAGCGCCCGACTTCGTAACGCCGATTTTCTTGGTCGGCACATACACGCCTTCGGCAACGTGGATATACGTATGGACATTCTCAGGCGCCTTGTCGAGAGCCGCCTGCAACGTTTTGAGCGACCGGCTCCACAACGTTCCGCTGTTGGCATCGTCGCCTTTCGCAGCGTTCACGTACAGGTTTACCTGTCCCTGAGCGCCGAATACGCTCACGAACGCGAGAATCATCAGAAATAATCTTGTTTTCATACATTGTCAAATTTAGTTGTTAAGATTGCAAATATATAAACATTTTGCAAGAGAAAACAAAGATTCGCCGGTCTATTGTACAAAAACCATAGTTTAGACAACAAAAAAATGCTTACGGCACTTTGAACCGCACCCGCAGTCGTCCGTCGGCATAGTCGCAGTTGAGCAGCCGGAAATGTCCGATTTCGGAAGTATTTTCGACATGTGCGCCGATGCAGGCGCAGGCGTCGTAATCGCCGACGCGAACAATGCGCAGCTTTTCCGACACGTTTTCGGGTAACTTACTCAAATCCACTATCTTACCGGCTTCGTCGCGGCTCATCAGCTCGCATGTAACGGGCAGATGACGGTCAATCACCTCGTTTACAGTGCGTTCCACTTCTGTCATCTGCTCTGCCGTCGGTTCGACCGGCAGCAAGTAGTCGCATTTCGATTTCTTGCGTTCGATATGCGCATTGCGCGAGCGCGGACAGCCGAACATCCGCACCATCGTCTGATTCAGAATATGTTCAGCCGTGTGCATCGGCGGATATTCCGTTTTGTTATGTTCATTCAGTTCATCCATATCTTATGTCTCCTGTCTTTTATCTTTTATTTTTGTCCTAATTCTTTAACAAGATACGGCGCCGTAACACTGCGTTTCGTAGCCCGCGTCATCGCTTCGGGCGCGCCTGCAAAGACGACTTCGCCGCCTTTTTTGCCGCCGTCGGGACCGAGGTCGATGATATAGTCGGCGCACTTTATGACGTCCATATTATGCTCGATGATGATAACGGTATTTCCTTTGTCAACCAGACGGTTAAGCACAGCGAGCAGCACGCGGATATCCTCAAAATGCAGTCCGGTAGTCGGTTCATCGAGTACGTAGAGCGTCCGTCCTGTGTCGCGTTTCGACAGCTCGGTGGCTAATTTGACGCGCTGACTTTCGCCGCCCGACAGCGTTGTCGATGGCTGTCCGAGCTTGATATAGCCCAGTCCCACATCCTGTAAAACCTTTATTTTGTGGTAAATAGACGGGATGTTTTCAAAAAATTCGACCGCCATATTGATAGTCATATCGAGCACATCGGCGATGGATTTGCCTTTGAAGCGCACTTCGAGCGTCTCGCGGTTATAGCGCTTGCCATGACATTCTTCACAGGGTACAAACACGTCGGGCAGAAAGTTCATTTCGATTGATTTATAGCCGTTTCCGCCACAGGTTTCGCACCGTCCGCCCTTGACATTGAACGAGAAACGACCGGGTTTGTAACCACGAATTTTCGACTCCGGCAGGTCAACAAAAATGTTGCGAATATCGGAAAAAATGCCGGTGTAGGTAGCCGGATTGCTGCGCGGCGTCCTGCCTATCGGCGACTGGTCAACGCCAACTATCTTGTCGATATTTTCAATTCCTTCGATGGATTTATAAGGCAGCGGCGAAGCGAGCGAACGATAGAAATGCTGACTTAAAATCGGATATAAAGTGCTGTTAATCAGCGAAGACTTACCGCTGCCCGACACTCCCGTTACGCATATCATCGTACCGAGCGGAAACGAGACGGTAACGTTTTTCAGATTATTGCCGCTTGCGCCTTTCAGCGTCAGCGATTTACCGTTGCCCTTGCGCCTCGACGACGGGATTTCGATTGACTTTGCACCATTCAGATAATCTGACGTAAGCGTCTGCGCTTTAAGCATTTCCGCAGGCTTACCCGCAAAAACTATCTCGCCGCCAAGCCGCCCTGCTTTCGGTCCCATATCAACGATATAATCGGCATTGAGCATCATTTCCCTGTCGTGCTCGACGACGATAACGGAATTGCCGGTGTCGCGCAGGTCTTTCAACGAACTGATTAACCGCAGATTATCGCGCTGATGCAGCCCGATGCTCGGCTCGTCGAGGATATACAGCACATTGACAAGCCGGCTGCCTATCTGCGTCGCAAGGCGTATGCGCTGGCTTTCACCGCCCGACAGCGTCGCCGATGCACGGTTAAGCGCCAGATAATCAAGCCCTACGTTGAGCAGGAAATGCAGTCGCGAGCGTATTTCTTTCAGTATTTCGGAAGCAATAAGTTTTTGCTTGTCCGACAGCCGGTTTTCAAGCCCGTCAACCCATTCCGTCAGCTCAACAATGTCCATTTCAGCCACTTCGGCAATATTTTTCCCGTCGATAAGGTAATGCAAGGCTTCCTTATTCAGCCTCTTGCCGCCACATTCGGGGCAGACGCTCATCGTCGCAAACTGTTCAGCCCATTTTTGAGCCGATGCCGAGGCTTCATTCTCCTGTTGCATAAGTATATACTTGGCAACGCCTTCATACGAATAGAAATAATTGGAGTTGCCGAGCGACTCGTGCCGTATCGCTACGCGCTCGTCGGTGCCGTTCATTATCTCGTCGATAGCATCTTCGGGGAGGTCTTTGATCGGAGTGCGGATGGTCATTCCGTGTTTTTGGCACAGCGATTCTATCTGCCAGAAAATTAACGCATTACGATATTTTCCGAGCGCCACTATCCCGCCGTTATATATGCTTTGCGACGGATCGGGAACTATCTTGCTCATATCCAGCACATTGATTTGTCCCAAGCCTTTACAGCGCGGACAGGCGCCCTGAGGCGAGTTGAACGAGAAATTGTGCGGCGCAGGCTCGCTGTACGACATTCCGGTTACGGGGCACATCAGGCGACGGCTGTAATGGCGTATCCCATCGGCGTCGGCATCCATCACGAGGATAACGCCATCGCCCTGTTTCATCGCTATGCGCACGCTGTCTTTCAGCCGTCGCTCGTCTTCGTCCCTGACTTTCAGCTTGTCAACAACGACTTCGATGCTGTGCATCTTGTAACGGTCGAGCTTCATTCCGGGTTTGATTTCCTGCAACTCGCCGTCAACGCGCACGTTCAGATAACCTTTCTTGCGGACGTGCTCGAACAGTTCGCGGTAATGCCCCTTGCGGTTGCGCACGAGCGGCGCCATTATATAAATCCGCTTGCCGCCGTAGTCTTTCAGTATCAGCGCAAGTATCTGTTCTTCCGAATATTTGACCATCTTCTCGCCGCTCAGATACGAATACGCTTCGCCGGCGCGGGCATAGAGCAGGCGGAAAAAGTCGTAAACTTCGGTCGTGGTGCCGACCGTCGAGCGCGGATTTTTGTTCGTCGTCTTCTGTTCGATGGAGATAACCGGGCTTAAACCGCTGATTTTGTCCACATCGGGACGTTCGATATTGCCGAGGAAATTACGCGCATAAGCCGAAAAAGTCTCGATATAACGGCGCTGTCCTTCGGCAAAAATCGTGTCGAAAGCGAGCGACGATTTGCCGCTGCCGCTCATTCCGGTGATGACTGTCAGGCGGTTGCGCGGTATGTCAACGTCGATATTTTTCAGATTGTGCACCCGCGCCCCAAGCACGGCGACGACGCCTTTTTCGATGTTGCTTTTGTCCGTCGGCATTGAACGTCAGTTTACTGTCCAGCGTTTATCGTGCACTGCGACATTGTCGGGGTTGTCGTAATTCAGCTCGCCCGAACGCGGGATGAGAAGGATAAAACGGCGCTTGTCGGTAACGAGTTTCGTATCTTTCAGCCACGGATTAAAGCGTTTCAGGTCGGCAAGCGTCAGGTTGTATTTTGCAGCAAAAGCCGTCAGATCGGGAATATCCTCCGACACAGACACTTCGTCGCACACGATCGGCTTGTAAAGATTGCGAGCCGAGAGCACAAAACCGTATTTATATGGATTTTCAAAAATCTGCTTGATGGCAAAAATGCGATAAAGATAGCGCGAAGTCTCCTCGACGAGCCACAAATCGAGCGCGTCAACATTGCCCTGTTTCTCGTTTTCGGACGATATACGCCCCATCCCGGCGTTGTATGAAGCGGCAACCATCTTCCAGTCGCCATATTTCGCGTAGGCATCTTTGAGATATTTGCAGGCGGCTTCGGTCGAGCGCACGACGTTGTAGCGCTCATCGACCGTCGGCGTGATGACAAGTTTGTAATCCTTCGCCGTCCCTTCCATAAACTGCCACATCCCGCGAGCGCGCGACGGCGAGACAGCCCTCGGATCGAGATTGCTCTCTATGACGGCAAGATATTTGAAATCGTCGGGCACACCGTTGGCTTTCAGTATCGGCTCGATGACAGGGAAATAGCGGTTGGCGCGTTTGATAAGCAGCATCGTCGTCGAATGAAAATACGTAAAACTGCTCAGTTCGCGATCCATACTCTCGTGGCGGTTGTAGCGCGTCAGGTCAACCGTCTCGCCGCAAAATACGACCCGCATAGGCGCGTCGGGCGAGACCGTCATAGCACGAACAACGGGACGCACCTCCTGTACCTTCACGGCGTCGTCGTTGCCCACAAGCAACACAACAGCCAGACACACAGCCACTCCCGTCAGAAAAATTATTATCCTGTTAAACCATTTCATAGCGTTTGAAATTTCGCGCAAAGGTACAAAAAATTTCCGCCCGCGCTACTCGTTTTCCGGCTTTTTTCTGTTTGATGGAGAAAAATGCAGATTTAGCGGCAGTCGGCGACGATAATAGCATAAGCACGACTGCCCGTATAACTGTTAATCAATCTACTATTATCGTTAAGATTCAATCACTTCCCAATACCCGCCCTTGTCGGGACCTACGCGACGAAGCAGTCCTTGTTGTATCATTTTCTTTAACTGCCAAGTAACGCCGTCTCTGGTTATTTCCAATGCTTCCGCCAATTCCTTTTGGGTTATTGATGGGTTATTTATTATTAAATCAATGATTTTCTGTGTAGTTTTCTGTGTAGTTTTCTGTGTAGTTTCCTGTGTAGTTTTCACCGAACTTTTCAGGTTACTTTCAGTGTTACCATCGTTTTCCCCCGAACTTTTCTCTGCACTCGCCTCGTCCTCTTCATCCATTGAGTAGTCGAACGGAAATGAAATACGAAGGATGTTTTCCGAGAACCGGAAAATCTTCTTACCGTACTTTTCTACTATCGGAGGGATGCCGGAACCGAGGCTCTCAACGAACTCCAAATCGTTGAAAATACGCATTATTGCAGGATTTTTAGGGCGCGAAACGCCGCTGAAAAACTCGTTCTTGGTCATCCACGACAGCACATTGCCGTAGGTCGTAATCTCGAAGCGGTCTTCAAATACCTCGAAAATCGGCGTATTGCCCTCGCTGTAGTCGTTGTGGGCGAAAGCGTTGATGATAGTTTCGCGCAACGAATCCTTGTCAACGATGTTCTTCTCAATCCTTTCAGGGAAGCCTTTTCGCGCAAGAGTGATGTTCTCAACGTTAAAACGGCTGATGACCTCGTTCATAACCGTAATAAGACAGCGGTCGCCAAGTTCTTCATTATTAACCAGTTTAATTCGGTTTTTGCCGAACCACTTGGCAAAACGGAACGAATATCTATTCTCGTCTGCAAACAGGTATGCCACTTCATTATACTGTTTATCAGGCGTATAGAAGTTCAAGTTCGTAGCAAAATGCTTGTTAAGCGGCTTATTCTTCCCCTCGTAGTAGATTTTCAACTGTGCGAACGTCAAATCTTGACGGCGTGCCGGCAGGTTGGTCAGCGATACCGGCAGGCGTTTCGAGAACAGTTTTTCGAGCATCTCTTCGGTCATCGACTGCGCCGCCGTGCCAATGCGGATGAAGCAACCGGCTTCGGAGCGCCCTTTCTGCTTGATGTAATACGGCTGGGCAATGCCGCTCGCAAGCCCCACCACCACAACGTCTTTGCCGTCAATCTCCTTACAGTCAACCTCAAACAGCCCCATAATGCTTGGGCGGATGTTGTTAATCA
>JAISTS010000062.1 GCA_031272455.1 Tannerella sp.
ACATATTCGGTCCAAAGCGAACGAATCCCCGCATCGGCAGCGACGCCGGCTTCGATGGCTGCGGTTATTTCCTGTCGATAGCCATCGAGCCAGATACGCGCGTTTGGGGGGATGTTCGCGGGGTCGAACCTGCCTTGCCAAGAGTAAGCGAGGACAGGCGTCACACAGTCGTCAGCAGCTACAACCACGAAACCATACGTGTCGTTAAACACGTAGTAAACAGGTGGTTCGGCGCTAACGTTTTCATTTCCTGCGAATGCTGTATAAACTAATTTCAACGTATCGCTGTCGCCGGATGAGCGTATCGCCATTTGACGGGCGATGAACGCCTGACCTGCCTTGCGAGCCATTGCGATGTCCACAGGAGCGGCGAGCGCCCCTGTGAACGGGGTCGCAATGAACAACACTAAGGATGTTGGGGCTTGTAGGAAACGTTTACTGAACATGGTTGCAGGGATGAAAACTGTGTGAGGAATACTGGTCTTAGTTTTTACATTGCGACGTTAATACCTTATTGTTTATTACCCGTGCAAGAAAAATTGACCTGCCCGATGCCTTGCATTGTTACAAGTACCGAGAACGTGATGGAGTTGCCGTCGCGCCTGCCCGAACCGCTTACCCCATAGCCGTAAGCCGTAATGGTCTGCTGCGGAATGGTGAAGTTCGTGCTGTTGATCGTAGCGTTAACAGACTCACCCGAATTGATGATGTTGTTGATGACCACATCCATGTCGTTAACAGAGGACTTTACAATCGTAATGTTGTAAGAATCCTGCGCAATAGTACCGTCGGGGTAAACGCACTGTTCTGTAACTTTGAAGGATCCGATATAAGCGTCGCGTGCGTCCGCCTTGTCATCGTCCTTTTCACAACTCGTCATGCAGCCAATGGCTGCGAATAAAACTAAAAAATTAAAAATCGTCTTCATTGTTTGAAAAAAATTTGGTTAAAAAATCTGCCACAAAGATACGATTGCCGGAATAGCCCTGTCAATAGCGATTTCTAATCATTTTTGTATGGTTATTCATGGTGATATAGGTAGTTAATTTTAACTATATGGGGGTTATTGACAGGATTAACAGGATTTTCAAAATTTACAGGTTTGATTTTGATCTTTTCGGTGGATTGCTTCGTGTCTTCCTGCCTTCGTGTTGAAAAATTGCAGTTATTAAAAAAAAAAAAAATCAGTAACTTTGCACTATTATTTTACCGTTTTTAAGGGACAAACGATGAGCAAAAAAATATCAGATGCCTGTCAGCGGCTTCGACCCGTAGTCGCGGATATGCTGCCAGTCGGCGTATTTCGGATCTTGCGGGTTTTCTTTTAATGCCTGACGCTCGTTGAGGTACTTATTTGTATTAACGCCGTACAGTTTACGGTCGTTACCGACGGGGCAGACCTTGATACAAACACCGCAAGGATAGCGGTAATGTTCGCGTAATCGCTTGTGATAGCGTGCACAGCGGTGTTTATCCATATAGGCTATCGGTTTGCCGATATTGTAGAACGCCTGCGTCGGGCAGCATCGCTCGCACATCCCGCAATGGATACACAGTTCTTTTTCGAGCATCGGATCAGGCTCGATTTCGGCATCCGTAAAGACGGAAACAAAGCGCACGCGCGGACCAAATTCGGGCGTCAGCAGCGTATGGTTGTAGCCGATAGTTCCCAGTCCGGCATATTTGGCAGCGAGGACATGTGAAAACGCCACCTGCGGCGTCTCTGTCAGGATGGTGATGTCGCCGTAGGCATCGCGCGGAAAAAAGGCAGCCTGATGGTTGTGTTCGTTCAGCATCTGCGTCATCCTGTATGCCATCTCGTCGAGCAGGCGGTTAGTCGTGTTGTACAGCTCGGAATAGACAATTGATGGCGTAGTGTCGAGCATAGGTATAGGCACGGGTATGCCCATCACTATCACTGTTTTAGCGAAAGGATAGACATTGCAGGGATAGAACAGCGGCGGCGTTTCGCGGTATTCCTCCCAACGGGCGACGGGCGCAAAGCCTATGACAGCCGCGCCCGCCGCTTTCGCTTCGGATGTGATACGTCGTTTCAGAGACATCTCCGACCACATATCACAGTTGATACAATCCATTACGTTAATATTCTCTTATTGTCGTTCCAAGCCCGAAGAAAATTGCATTTGTAAGCAGGCGTCCCGGCGCTAACCAGTAGCCGCGATAGGTTGGCGATTCGCCGAAGAGCACTACTGCGCCGCGTCCACGATTGACGGCAGTAACGACAGCCTGATCTTTGAGTTTGTCGCGAAGCGTTTCGGGCACATAGCCGCTGACTGACTCACCCGAAGCCACCGTCAGCACGATATTATCTTTGTTCGCCGGTGTCGGCAAACCTGTAGGGCTGGTTTTGAGGATATAGAAATCTTTCGACGTCAGCCCGTATGTCAACGGATGATTGAGGTTTAGCGTGCCGTTAAGGATAGCGCCGCTAATATTTTCGTCTGCTGCACGCGATCCTATTCCGCCACCTCCGCCGGAGCGTGCCGGGTCGGTATCGGGCTGACGGCTGTGTGCGGTGTCGGGTTGCTGACGCGACACTAATCCCTGCGCGGCTGCCCATTGCACAGCGCCGCCCGTAGCTATCAGCGTGCCGCCGCTCTCTACCCATTCGGTCAGCCTTGCGACAGCCTGACGCGACAGCGGGGTTGCGCCCGTCAACACGATAGCTGTGTAGCGCGACGGATTCAGGTTCTCGAAGGTCTGATAATCTATCTTGCTCAGCGGGATGTTGTAGGTATTGCTCAACAGCGCCCACAGCTCGCCTACGCTTGTCCAGTTGGCGCCGCCTCCATAGCCGCTGCCGCCTCCGGTGATTGTGGCGACGACAGGTTTCTTTATCACGCGGTTATTGTCGCTGCCAAGGTCAACGCCCGACAGGCTGAAACCGTCGGTAATAGAGCTGACGGTGATATGTGCCTGCGCAGCGGCTTCGTTCAGGAGACTGTAAACCTCGTCAGCCGAAAGGGTCTGATAGTGTACGGGGATGATAATCGTGCCCCGCTCGAAGCTACGCTGTCCGGATCCTGTTTTGGCGGTGAACGCTTTCTGTGCTACGCGCGTTTTGACGCCATTATTTTGCAGATAATACAGGGCGCGGGGCGCAAGATAATCGCTGTACTCAAAGGCATAGGCGTAGGTGGCGCGTCCATCAACCTTACCTTTGACTTCGGGAGCCTTAACAACCGGCGAGCCTTCCTTGATAACGGTTTTTGTCTTCACAAAGGGGATGCCATAGCCGTGAACGATGCTTGGCGCCGAGATGTCCATAAACACAGTTGTTGCGAACTTCTTCTGTTCCTCAAATATGGCATTGAGTATGCGGAAATGCGGCTGATGATAGGGAATGACGTAGGCGCTGCCCGGCTCGAAGCGCTTGTCGCCCTGCGAGAATGGAGCCGTCAGTTCATACACCTTGATTTGATGCGTCAGCAGCAGGTTGATAAATAATCTGTTGAGCGACAAATCATCCTTGCTTCCGAAGACGATATATTTCTCCGCTTCACGATCAGCCTGCGTGAGCGCGCTCTTGAAGAAATCTTTCTGATGACGGATAAAGGCATCCTTGTCGTCGGCTCCGGCGCGGAGAGCGGCGATGCTGACCTCGAAATTATCGCGAACATTACGCGCGAATGTCCGTATTCCTGCGTCGGTCTCGATCTCAACTCCCGACGTACTGCCAATTTCGAGTGTAGAGCCTATGCCACCCTCAAAATCGGGATATGTAGAGCCATAAATTGGCGAATAGTTAGTAAAATTCTCCTTTGTGTAATATAGCGTACCGATATTGTTGAGCGCATCGGCAAAGTAGCGGGCGAGCAGGTTATGCATCACTTCGTATGTTTCCGGCGGCAGGGTCGGGCTCCAGTTGTTGCGTGGCGACGGCTCGAAATAATACGTACTCGAACTTCCCATCTCATGAAAATCAAGATAGATATTTGGATACCAGCGGTGATAATACGCCACACGGTTGCGGCTTTCGGGCTGTGCGAGCGGCAGCCAGTCGCGGTTGAGGTCGTTCCAGAAATGATTGCCGCGATGTGGAACGAATCCGCCGCTATGTCCACGGTCGGCAGGGTCGGCAACGGGCGCGACCGAGCCAAAGCCATTGATGAACGTCGCCGCCCGTTCGCGCCCGTCGGGATTGAGCGAAGGCTCTATGAGCACGACAACATCTTTCAGCCGGTTGACGATGCTTTCGTCTTCGGATGCGACAAGATAATACGCCGCGACAACGGCTGCATCCATTCCGGCTATCTCGCCTCCGTGGACATTATAGCCGAGATGCACGATGGTTTTCTGGCTCGACAGGTCGATACTTGCAGCAGGGTCAACCACCTTCAGATGTTCGAGGCGGATGCTTTCCAGATTTTTCTGATTGTCGGGCGAAGTGATGATAAGCACCACCTGTTCGCGTCCTTCGTACGACAGCCCGAACACTTCGAGCGAGGCGCGGTCGGACTTGTCGGCAAGCAGCCGGAGGTATTCGACCGTCTTGTCGTAGCGCACTATCGAATGACCGATGCGAAAGCCGAAAAACGATTCGGGCGCCGGTATCGCGGAGTTAAGCCGTCCGCGTCCGGCGAAATAATACTCATCCTGAGCATGGCATAATACGGTAGCAGTCAGGATGATAGCAAGTGATAACAGTTTTTTCTTCATTATAATTATATTTTATTCAGACGACAAAGTTACTCAGGTCTGCCAATCTGCGCAATACCATTTTTATGGGATATAGCGGCGGCGGCAAACAAAAGAAACAGGCTGACTTCGCAATCAGCCTGAATTATCAACAATGCTTTCTTCAACAAAGATGCGTCCGGTTAACTGAGAGTATCGGAATTATGATGAAATATTTACTCTCATTAGACGCACACGTTTAAATATCAACATCGACTCACGCCTGAGCCGATTCTGACACGAATGTTAACACATATCGCTTTTTTCAGCTGTTCTATATGGTTGAATCACATTCTTGAGATGTATATTGCACTGTACCAACCACCCTGGCTTGCAGTGCTGCGGACTACCGTCAGACCGACATATCCGGTAGTCGCAACACTGCAAGAAGTCGTCGTAGCGATACGATTGACGTAAACAGAACCGCGCATTGCCTTCGGAAGGATACGACTGAGAGTAGCAGTTCCGTATGTCGTCGCCGCAACTATGCTGAAGGAGGGTTGCACGGCTGCGAGCGAAGATCGTACGTTTACGACGTGAATATTTTCTGTCTTTTTTATCCGACATTGAATTTCATTCTTATTCGGTGGCAAATATACGAAGTTTTTTTATTATGGAAACATTTTTTGTTAAAAATACGCTAATGAAATGTTAAAAAACATAACCCCGCTCGACACGACGGCTGAGCGGGGTTACAGGGATACGATTTAGATGCTATTGCATTATTAATAGCCGGGATTGTTTTGTCCGTCGAGGTCGGGGTCGGACAGGACATCGGCTTCGGGCAACGGAAATATCCAGAAATTGCGGTTCGTTACGCCGAGCACTTCGCCCGCCCGCTCAGTGCGCACAAGGTCGTACCAGCGGTGCGGCTCAAAGGCAAACTCAACGCGGCGCTCGTCTTCGATAGCCTGTATCACCGACGCGGCGTCCTGTGCTCCGGCATAATCGGCTATCTCGGCGCGACGTCGTATGGCGTTGAGGTCGGCAATGGCGCCGGTCAGGTCGGGCGACGACTTCTTTGCCCTCGCCTCGGCGCGGATAAGATACAGCTCTGCGATGCGGATAAGATAGATGGGGTCAAGTCCCGTTGCTTGAAACTGGGCGTTGTAAGCCTTTCCCGCCTCGTCTGTCTCAATCAGTTCGCTCCGCCCTCCGGCTATGTCGGGGTTGCTCAGCAGCTGTATTATCTCTTCGGTAGGCTGATATTCGTACGAGCCTTTACGGAGATTGGAGTACCATCCGTACCACGATGTGTTCTGTGCGTTTGCGCTTGAGCTGATTTCGAGCACCGACTCGCGGGACAGAAAGGGCGAGGTAAAAAAGGCGCTGTAGGGCTTTACAAGCTCATATTGCGTATTGTCGATGACGAGCGTAGCATAGCGTTCGGCATCGTCCCACTGTCGGGCGTAGAGGTGAACACGTGCGCGGAGGGCTTGTGCGGCTGCCTGCTGCGCCCGTGTGCGGTCGGAGCCTGCCGGCAGCAGTTTCTCCGCCTCGACAAGGTCGCTCACCGACTGCGCGAAGGTCTCGGCAAGGGTGCTGCGTTTGATGCCGGTGATAGCCGACAGGTCGGTAGTCGGCGAGGTCTGTATCTGCACACCGCCCCATCCGCGGGCAAGCTCAAAATATCCCAATGCGCGGGCAAAATATGCCTCTCCGAGTATTTGGTCTTTCTCGCTTTGCGGTAACTGCGGGTCGTTGACTTTCGATATATCGGCTATTATCCAGTTAGCGCGGTTGATAAGCTGGTAGAGTCCGCTATATACCCCGACGGTAACTACATTGTTGGTAGGATAAGCGTTGCCGTCGAGCTGGGTATATTGCGTGAGCGTACCGCCGAAGCGCACATTATCGCCCGGCATAGTGCCGAGTATGTGTATGCTGCTTCCGCCGAAATTCACTGCTCGCAGCTGTGAATATACTCCGATGATGGCGGCGCGTGCTGTCTTGGCGTCCGAGATGGCGTTGTCGGCGACGATGGAGCCTGTCGGGTTGAGCGTCAGGAAATCGTCGCAAGAGGGCGTTGACAGGGCTGCCGCCGCTGTCAGTATCAGTATTGTTTTGCTTATTATCTGTTTCATATCGTTCTTGAAATTAAATGATTAAAGAGTAAGATTGATGATAAACTGCACGGTGCGCGGCTGCGGGACGGTCGCCCAGTCGTAGCCTGCCGTATTCTTGTTCGAGCTTTGGGCGCTGACTTCGGGGTCAAGACCGCCATACTTCGTCAGGGTCAGCAGATTAGTGCCTGTCAGGGTGAACTTCAGCCGCTCGGCTTTGAAGCGCGACGAGACGGCTCGCGGCACGGTATAACTGAACGACACATCCTTGAGGCGTAGGTAAGAGGCGTCTTCGAGATAGCGCGTGCTGCGGTCGTTGACGATGCCGCGGTAGTTATTCGCCGAGCCTCCGTTAGCATTGGCGTCGCCATTATAGTCCGTCATCCTCGGTATGTCTGTAACGTCGCCGGGCTTCTGCCAGCGTTCGAGCTGACGCGGGATAAAGCCGTCGCCCGGATATGCACCGCCGTGAACGAGGAAATAGTCGAGCATATTCATTATCTTATTGCCGTAAGAACCGTAGAAAAAGAAGCCCAGATCCCAACTGCGATAGTTGAAATGGTTGGTCAGTCCTGCCGTAAAGAGCGGAAGTGCACTGCCCACAACTTGACGGTCGGCATCGGTCAAGACGCCGTCGCCATTAATATCTTCATAAACAGCATTGCCCGTCTGAGTGTCAACATACAGCTGCTTAAACAGATAAAACGAGTTGACGGAATAGCCCTGACGCAGTATGGATGTATTTCGTCCCGATGCGCCGAGGCTGATTTCCTGCGGGATTTTCTCAATGACATTTTTATTATGCGAGATATTGAAGTCTGTTGTCCAGCCAAAATCCTTCGTCTCGATATTGACGGAATTAAGGCTCAGCTCTACGCCGGTATTGCTTATCTCTCCATAGTTTTGCAGATAGGATGTAAAGCCCGACCGAGTGGGAACAGGCACATCGAGCAGCATATCGTAGGTGTATTTGCGATACCAGTCAAAGCCGATGTTAAGCCTGCTGCCGAGTATGGAAAATTCCAAGCCGATGTCGGTCTGCCGCGTCGTTTCCCAAGTAAGGTCGGGATTTGCCAAACGCGCCGGATAGGTGCCCGGAGTGTCGAGATACGATGCGGTGGCGTTCCATACTCCGAGAGCGTCGTAGTTGCCTATGCCGTTCTGATTGCCCGACAGCCCGTAGCTGCCTCTCAGCTTCAGAGCGTCGAAAATATTCAGGTTGCGGATGAAATCTTCCTGTCCTGCGTTCCAAGTGAAACCGGCTGACGGGAAATAGCCCCAGCGCACATTGGCGCCGAAGCGCGACGAACCGTCGGCACGGATATTGCCTTCGATGGTATATTTGTCCTGATAAGTATATCCCGCCTTGCCGAAAAACGACACGAGACGCGCCTGCTGGGTCGCGCTGCTGCCCGTCGTTACCGCTCCGCCCGGCACTTCGGTTACGACGTCGGTAGCAAAATTGCGACCTGTGGCATACGCCTGATGCGAATCTTCAGCCTTGACGGTATTACCGACAAAGAGATTGAGCGCGTGCCGGTCGAACGCCTTGACGTAGGTCAGCAACTGCTCAGCCGAATAGATGGCGTAGGTGGTGTTGCTTGCCGTAGCATAGCCGTTGTTTGTTCTGCCCGAACCTATCTGACTGTCAAGGAAATTCTTCTGATCGTTATTGTTATAGTCGAGGCTCCAGCTGCTGCGAAATTTCAATTCCGGCAGGAACGAATATTCGGCAAAGAGATTGGCTATCGTACGCCATGTTATCGCGTTGTTATTCAGATGGTCTATCAGCGCCTGATGATTGTCGAAGGTTGCGTGGCGGGCATAGCTGCCATCTTCGTTGTATATCGGGAGATATGAACGCGGGAAGATAGCGGAGTTGATGACGCCGCCCGGATCGTTGTCGCTGCTGCTTACCTTGCGATAGGTGCGGGCAAGGCTCAGGCTGGTGCCCACTTTCAGCTTCGAGTTGACCTGATTATCATAGTTTATCCTGCCCGAAAATCTTGTGAAATACGAGGGCTTGACGATGGCTTCCTGACTTGTATATCCAAATCCGACATAATGGGCGCTGTTGGCATTGCCACCCTGCACCGAAACCTGATATTCAGACGATTGCGCTGTGCGAAACAAGTCGCCTATGCGGTCGTAAGTAGGCAGCGATTCGGCGTTAGGGACATAATCCCAGCGATGTACAGGCGTCTCACCATGCGCAAGATAGTCCTGCTCGGTGTTTGTCCACGACTCATTGAACAGCAAAGCCGTTTCGGGTCCCGTCGCTGCACGGAATTTCTTTGCAGCGTCCGACCATCCATGTGAGACGGTGGCGTTGATACGCGATTTCTCGTTGAATTTACCGCGTTTGGTCGTAATCACCACAACTCCGTTAGCGCCCTGCGAGCCATAAATAGCTGTCGCGTTGGCGTCTTTCAGTATCGCGATGTTTTCGATATCCGAGGGATTAAGGTCTGCCAGCGCGTTCGACAGCAGGTTGCCTCCCCCACCCGACACCGGCACGTTGTTTGTAATAAACACGCCGTCAACCACATAAAGCGGCTCGACGCTGCCGTTGATAGAGTTGCTGCCACGCACAAGGAAGGTTACGCCGCCTCCGGGCTGCCCGTTCGTCGCCACGATATTGACGCCCGAAGCTTTGCCCTGAAGCAGCTTGGCTACGTCCGGCTCCGGCAGGTTGGCAAGCGACTCGCTGACGTTGATAGATGTAACGGCGCCGCTGATTGCCTTGCGCTGCTGCGATGTATATCCGGTGATGATAATCTCGTCAAGGATATTCGGGTTCTCGACAAGCAATATCACGACCGGCTCCGAAGCGTCATACACCTCGATTTCCTGCTTCTTGTATCCGAGATAATTGACCGCAACCGTGGTCGGCAGCGATGCGATGGCAAACGAGAACGCTCCGTCGATATCTGTTACGACGCCCGCCCTGCCACTGCTCAGCGACACGGTAGCGCCGATGACAGGCTCCTGCGTCCGGCTGTCAAGGACTTTTCCCTCGATTCGCAGTTCCTGACCGACGACCGACAGGGGGAAAAGCACGATTAAAAAAATTGTTCTTATCATTTTCATATTGTTCGTTTTTTTTGAATAATTATTATTGAAAGTCTAATTGGTAAAAGCGTTGGTTTCGTTGAGGATGCGCTTTTTTCATCCTGTCGGGATACGGCATACAGCCAGCCGCCCCGTCAAACTGCGGAAGTAGATGTAACGTGCTCGGGCGAGCACATTCGGAGAGAGTAACTAATATGTACGTGCGAATAAACCGTCATTTAATTTTGTTTTAAAATCCGGCTGCAAAGGTACGGGCGCTTTTCAGGGCGCACAATACCATTTATGTGGTAGTGAGTGTTTAACGTGTCGCGCCGAGCAGCGCAAGTATGTTTTCGGTCGATACTCCGGGAGGCATTCCGCCGGCGCACGAGAGCAGGAAACGCGACGAATCGGCAAGCTCGGCTATCAGCGTTTTTGATGCGGCGGTGACTTCGTCGGGCGTAGCAGCGGCAAGCACGTCGCGCGGAGGGATGCCGCCCATCACAGCCATACGGTTGCCTGTTGCGGCTTTTATCTCGTTGACGCCAAGCTGTATGCCCGGATTGAAAAGGTTAACGCCCATATCGGGATAGTGCCTGAGCGAAGCGCGAAAATCGGCGTCGTTATGAAACAGGCGTACTTTCATTCCCGACGCATCGAAAATCTCCTTGATAAACGGGAAACCGAAGGTCAAAAACTCCTCCTCACCAATAAATCCGACGATATCGTCAAGCATCATTATCCCTTCGATGGTCGCGAACGTATTGCGCTGTATCTCATGCCATTTTCTAAGGAAATCGGTGATGACGCGCAACAGCCGTAGAACCCTGTCAGGCTCGGTCAGCATAGCAATCATCAGCTCCTGGACGCCCATCAGAAACGAGGCTATATTGAGCGGTCCGCGCGAGACGGAAAAGCGTATGCGATGCCCTTCATCTTCGATGCGTTTTTGATTGATCACAAGGCGATTAAGCATAAACGGCAGCAAGCCGTCGTTTACCGGATCGGGCGCTTCCATCTCATCTATATCCTCAATTCTGTGTATGGTTTTGCCGGCAAACGGAAATTCGTTTTTCCAGAAAGTGCACTTCGCTCCGAAAGCCGAAGGCTCGGTGCACATCCCGTATTCGCTCCAGAAACCGGGCAGGAAAATCACATCGGGGAAGGTCGTGGCAGCAGCAAGATTAGCTTTCACCCACACCTCGTCGCTCGTGAAATAGTCGAGCAGCGTTGCGCCATACCATCCGGGCAACCACGGACTGTCGATTATAAAACCGGCGTTGACCGTCGTCTGCGGACGCCCCTCAACTATCGAAACGAGAATATCCCACTGTTTGTCTGTCATTTTCCTGCGAATTATTTTTCCTTAAAGATACGAATTAAATTCCCAGCAGCAGATAAAAACCTGCGGCGGCGGCAGCTCCACACATCGGAGCTACGACGGGAAGCCAGGCATAACCCCAATTGCTGTCGCGTTTACCTTTGATTGGCAGCAGGGCGTGCATAATACGCGGACCGAGGTCGCGTACGGGATTGATGGCATAACCGGTAGCGCCGCCCAACGCCATACCTATCGCAACTATCACGATAGCAACGGGAAACGGACCGCTAATCTGCGCTCCCTTGACCATCAGGACGGCAAACATCAACATAAAAGTGCCGATAAACTCGCTCATAAAATTATGAAACAGGCTTTTGACGGCGGGGCTGGTGCAGAACACACCGAGTTTCGTGTCGGCTGCGCCCTCTTCGGCATCGAAATGCGGTTTATACATCAGGAACATAAGGCATACGCCGAACATCGCGCCCAGCATCTGAGCTATGGCGTAACCTGCTATGCTGCCGTGAAACTTGCCCGACAAAGCTAGTCCGACAGTAAGCGCCGGATTGAGATGAGCGCCCGAATACGGGTCGGCAATAAATGCTGCTACAAACACGCCGAAACCCCAGCCTATCGTCGTTACAGCCCAGCCGCCTTTGTAGCCGAAACTTGCTTTTAATGACATATTGGCATTGACGCCGCTCCCGAAAAGCATCAGGACAGTCGTGCCGATAAATTCAAATAAAATGTCGTTACTCATGTGAAAATCAGAATTTAAAAGTTAATATTGAGTTATGCTTTTATCCAAGATTGTGAACGATAGACGGCATCGCTCCAGCGGCGTTTCGCCTGTTGCGAATCGAACGAAGGATCGGGTGCGAATGTAGCATCGACATGCCACTGGCGGCTTATCTCTTCTACTCCCGACCAGTAACCGACCGCCAGACCAGCCATATATGCAGCTCCGAGCGCAGTGGTCTCGACCGTCTGCGGACGTATCACCGTCTCGCCCAGCACGTTCGACTGAAACTGCATAAGCAGGTCGTTACGCGAGGCGCCGCCGTCAACGCGCAACTCTTTCAGCCCTATGCCGGCGTCGAGTATCATTGCATTAACCACATCCATAGTTTGATATGCTATGCCTTCGAGGGCGGCGCGGGCTATATGTGCGTCCGTCGTGCCACGTGAGATGCCGACGATGGAGCCACGAGCGTACTGATCCCAGTAGGGCGCCCCCAGACCCGTCAGCGCCGGAACGAAATAGACGCCGCCGTTGTCGTCAACCTTAGTGGCAAGCTCTTCGATCTCAGCCGACGAGCGTATGATTTTCAGACCGTCGCGCAGCCACTGTACTATGGCGCCGGCGACGAAGATGCTGCCCTCGAGGGCATACGATGTCTTGCCGTTGAGACGCCACGCTATCGTTGTAACGAGATTGTTTTTCGATGCGACTGGCTCATCACCGGTATTCATCAGGATAAAACAGCCTGTGCCGTAAGTATTTTTGACCATCCCCGGCTCGATACACATCTGCCCGAACAGGGCTGCCTGCTGGTCGCCGACAATGCCTGCTATCGGTACGCGCGAAGCGAAGATATTGGTCGTCGTATGCCCGTAAACCTCCGACGAGGCTTTGACTTCGGGCAGTAGGCTGCGCGGGATGTCGAAGATTTCGAGCAGTTCGTCGTCCCATTCCTGAGTATGGATATTGTATATCATCGTACGCGATGCATTCGAGACATCGGTGATATGCGTTTCGCCCTTCGTCAGCTGCCATACGAGCCATGTATCGACCGTTCCGAAAGCAAGCTGTCCTTTAGCGGCTTTTTCGCGGGCGCCTGCGACGTTGTCGAGTATCCATTTGATCTTTGTTGCGCTGAAATAGGCGTCGATAATCAGCCCTGTCTTATTGCGTATGACGGGCAGCAAGCCTTTGGATTTCAGCTCGTCGCAATATTCGGCTGTGCGTCTGTCTTGCCATACTATGGCGTTGTAGAGCGGTTTGCCCGTCGTGCGATCCCATACTATCGTCGTTTCGCGCTGATTGGTGATGCCGATAGCCGCCACATCTTCGCCCGATATGCCGAGCTTAGCGATAGCTTCGGCTGCCACTGCCGCCTGTGTCGCCCAAATTTCGAGCGGGTCGTGCTCTACCCAGCCGTTCTGCGGAAAGATCTGCGTAAACTCTTTCTGCGCTACTGAGCAGGTTTCGCCTTCGCGATTAAATACTATCGCACGCGAACTGGTCGTTCCTGCATCGAATGATAAAATATACTTACTCATAATAAGGTGTCTCTCTGTATGTTACGAAACAATGTAATTCTATTTTCCTGTACGTATCACAGGCAATAAGCCTGAGCCGTCTGCGTAAATTCCTCCGTTTGAGCTTTTGCCCAGCTTTCGTCTCTGCCAAGCTCTTGAGCCATCAGCGTCGCCACAGCAGGAGCAGTTTCGATAGCCGCGCGGGCATCGAGGAAAAGCAACCTCAAACGACGCGCCAGCACATCTTCGACTGTCAAAGCCATCTCTTCGCGCACAGCCCAGACGACCTCGGCGGCTGTGTAGCCGTATCCGGGATGCAAACGGGCGCTCAACGCAGGATTTTCGCGCTGCAAAGTTAAGATTTTTTCGTAATCCGAGCCGTAAACATACGAAAAACTTTCGCGGTCGGAGGTTTTTTTGTATCCGTGAATATGCAGATTGCGCGTTACGCATTTCTTGTGCGGCAGCCCGACAACAGCTATCGCTTTATTGATAACATCGTCAGCCATAGCGCGATAGGTTGTCCATTTCCCCCCTGTTATAGTTACCAATCCGCTGTCGGATACGAGTATTTTGTGGCTGCGCGAGATTTCTTTTGTCTTCTTGCCGTCGGCGGCTTTTTGTGGCGCGGCG
Source organism: Tannerella sp. (assembly GCA_031272455.1). GTDB lineage: Bacteria > Bacteroidota > Bacteroidia > Bacteroidales > Tannerellaceae > Tannerella. Next base: position 14,029 of record JAISTS010000062.1, read on the forward strand.
AGCGGGCGCAGTCCGGCATAAACCGACAGCACGTCTTCGCGACGCGGCTGCCGCGTCAAGTACATTCCCGCCGTACGCAGTATAAATTCTATCTCGTCTTCGAGGGCGCGAGGCTCAAGTTCGGGCGTATCCATCGGCGTATCTGTCGTTCCGACAACGACTTTACCGTGCCACGGCACCACGAATAGCACGCGCCCGTCGCTCGTCTTGGGTATCATAATAGCCGAATTGCCGCCGAGGAACGACTTGTCGAGCACGAGATGCACGCCCTGACTTGGGCGTACGATGTTGCGCTGCTCGCGATTGTCCATCTTCAGCACGTCGTCAACGAAGATGCCGGTCGCGTTGATAACGGCTTTTGCCCGCAGGTGATGCTTCTCGCCGCTTATCAAATCGTGGATATCGACGCCCGACAGTTTGCCATCGTCGTCTTTAGTTAATCCCGTAACTTTCACATAATTGGCACAGACGGCGCCCTGTTCCATTGCCGTTTGCATCAGGTTGACGGCAAGGCGCGAGTCGTCGAACTGCCCGTCGTGATACACCACGCCGCCCTTCAGTCCGCCGGTAGCTATGCCGCTTATCTCGGCGACAACTTTTTTGCGGCTCAGGGGCAGCGAGCGTCCGAAGGCGTGTTTGCCCGCAAGGATATCGTAAACCATCAGTCCGGCAGTGTAGTAAGGCAGTTCCCACCAGCGATAGTTGCCGATGATAAAGCGCTGGTCATTAACAAGATGAGGCGCGTTCTTCTTCAGCAGCCCGCGTTCGCGCAGCGCCTCGATGACAAGCCCCACATCGCCCTGCGCAAGATAACGCACCCCGCCGTGTACGAGCTTGGTGCTGCGGCTCGACGTACTTTTTGTAAAGTCCGACTGCTCCAGCAATGCCGTTTTAAAACCTCTCGAAGCGGCATCTACTGCCGTCCCAAGTCCCGTTGCGCCGCCGCCAATGATAACCAAATCCCATTCCTGCGAGGCGTCGCCCAATTGTGCTATGCTATTTTCACGTTTCATAACGAAAATATGTTTTTATCCGATTTCGCCGCAAATTTACTTACGATTTTTGGTTAAAACAAATATTTCCGAAACTTTTTTTCAATATATCGAAACTTATGCTTCGTCGTTTCATAACTTTTCGTTAAATTTAACGTAAAATATCAAAATCAAAGTTTCGTTCCGACTTTCGCCGATGATATTTTTTCGCCAGAAAATGCCGTAAAACGAAAATTTTTCCGTAAGTTTGCACCGTCAAACAAAAACAAGGACAGACTATGGCTAATATTGCAGAACGACAGAAAATAATTCTCGAACGCCTTAAGCAACAGGGATTTGTGAAGGTATCGGACTTAAGCCGCGAACTTAATGCGTCGGAAGTTACGATTCGTAAAGACCTGAAACTGCTTGAGGAAAAGAAACTTTTGCAGCGTAATCACGGGAGCGCCAGCACGCTGACGTCGATAATTTCAGACCGTCATATCGACGTGAAAGAAAAAATCCAGATCGAAGAGAAAATCAGGATCGCGCGCGCTGCCAACAAGCTGCTTGAGCCTGACGACACGATTATCATTGCATCGGGTACAACGCTGCTCGCTTTTGCCAATGCCATTGATATTCACGACCATATCACGGTCATCACTTCATCCGTCCGTGTGTCGCTGACGCTGTGCTACAATCCCTTTATCGACGTCGTACAGCTGGGCGGTACTATCCGCAAAAACTCCGTCTCGGTCATCGGACATTATGCCGAAAGTACGCTTGCAAGCCTGTCGTGCAGCAAACTGTTTATCGGAGTTGACGGCATCGACCTCGATTATGGTCTGACTACCAGCGATATGAACGAAGCGCGTATCAACCAGCAAATGATTGCAGCAGCGCAAAAAATCATCGTACTGACCGACTCGTCGAAGTTTGGCAAACGGGGTTTCTGCAAGATTTGCGGCTTGGACAATGTGCATCATATCATCACCGACACAAACGCTCCGGCGCACATTATCAGGATGATACAGGAACGAAATATCGAAGTTACGCTGGTTTGATTTTTTTTGAAAGCGATGGGATTGGAACAGGGATTATTTCAGCGGACAGCGCTGCTTGTGGGCGACGAAACGATGCAGCGTATCGCTGCGGCGCGGGTGATTATCTTCGGCGTCGGCGGCGTGGGCAGCTGGTGCGCAGAGAGCCTTGTACGGTCGGGCATACGGCATCTGACGATAGTTGACTCCGACCGTATCTGCGTTACAAATATCAACCGACAGTCGATGGCTACCACAAAAACCGTCGGCGAAGTAAAGGTCGAAGCCCTGAAAACCAATCTGCTAAACATCAACCCTAAAGCCGATATCGAAGCTCTGCAAATGATCTATAGCCGCGAAACAAGCAGCACTTTCCGTCTTGACGAATACGACTATATCATCGACGCGATTGACAGCCTCGAAAATAAAACACAACTGATTCTGGCGGCAACACGCACTAAATCAAAATTTTACTCCTCAATGGGCGCCGCGCTGAAATTAGACCCTCAACGTATCCGCGTCGCCGAATTTTGGGACGTCAAAGGCTGCCCACTCGCCGCCGCCCTGCGCCGTAAAATGAAGAAAACAGAACGTCCTGCGCGTAAATTCCTCTGCGTTTACAGCGATGAACTGCTCGCAAACAAAGGTGCCAATACATCCTGCGGCACAGAGAAATGCCTCTGCCCAAAAGCTGCATCGGGACCGGGCGACCCGACGCTCGTCAACCACGAATGGTGCAGCCTCAAAGCACGTATTAACGGCACTATGGCGCATACAACAGCCATCTTTGGATTCACACTTGCCGGATTGGTAATGAAGGATTTAACTTTGTTGCCTTATTTGCCTTAGCGGTTGAAAAAATAAGGAACAGGCTGAAATAATCGGTATGAATCAGCAGACGGCAGTTAATCACCTCATTTACACCTGATTTACCCAACAAGACAACATCAGTAGCCCGATGATTGTGTCCAAACCCCAACCTTATTTAAATTTATTACAGATTAATTAAGATTTTTTATGTGAGACATAAATAATAAAGAACTATCTTTGCGGCGATTTTAGTTTAATTGTTATCGTAATGAAAAAGATTGTCATATTGCTAATTACTTTAGTATCAGTCGCCGAGCTGTCGGCACAGGTGGAATTTAGATCCGGCATCACGCTGGGCGCGGGTCAAAGCAAGTTGAGAGACATAACGCTTGTTCCGGGTCTCGACTATGCCGAACTGTTTTCGACCAAACATAACTACAGCCTCGGCTATAAATTCCGTTTGGCGCCGCGAGACAAACATTTGTTTATCGACATCGACATCTTGACGGGATTCAGACAGGTGATATATTCGTATATTGAGGACTTTTGGCTGAAAAATGAAGATGTCGCAGACGGGATGCGACCCATGTCAGGCTTTCCCACCAAGACAAACTACTATCAACTGTCTCTCAATCCGACGCTTAACTACAAGTTTTACGACGGGTGGTATGTTGGCGTCGGCGCGGAGCCTTCGCTGTACTTCGCTCACGAAGTGGCAAGCAGCAAAACGGACGACGAGTTTTATAAAATCGACGTGCCGGTAACGGGACGTATCGGTTACGATTTCAAGTATATCGACGTCGCAGTCAGCTATAAACACGGACTGTTCAACATTTTAGACCCCGAACGCTTCAATACCGGTAAACTCAATTACTGGCAGTTGCAGGTTTTTATTCCGTTTTAATGTAATTCACACCTGCTCTCAAACGTTAATAATTCATAAAAAGCTGGGCGTTTCAGATAAGTTGTTAGAAAATCCGCTATCTTTGCGTCGTAGTTTAAACAACAAAAGCGATGAAGCGCTATAAGGTTAAGGAAGTGCTTGATTTACTTAAGCAAGACGGATGGCATCTTGCTTACTGTAACGGCGACCACCGACAGTATAAGAACCCGCAAAAAAGCGGCAAAGTAACTGTCAACGGGAAGCCAAATCAGACCCTTGACCAGTTTTTACTGAACAGCATTTGGAAACAGGCGGGATGGCGCTAACGTCGATCACGCCAAAAATGGAACTAAATGGAAAAGATTAAAGTACAAATAGGCTGGAGCGAGAACAACTACTCGGCTTGCACAGACGATTACGAGCGTTTGGGCGGGCTTGTTGTTGCGACAGGCAAGACGTTTGACGACATAAAAAAAGCATTTCTGTCGGCTTTGAAATTTCACATTCAGGGCTGCATAGCAGATGGCGACGCATTGCCGAAATGGTTGCAGTCAGGCAATTACGAACTGGAATATCAGTTTTCGGCAGCAGCATTACTGCACAGGCTCGATGGCATAGTTACCCGTTCAGCTATCGCCCGCGCAACGGGGATAAACCAGAAGCAAATCAGTCATTACGCTTCAGGTTACAGAAAACCGCGTCCGGCGCAAAGGAAACGAATTGTTAACGGGATTCATCACATCAGTAACGAACTCGCATCTGTAGTATAAATGAAACAGCTAATCACATATCTTATGGCTACGGTGATGTCTGCCCTGATGCTATATGGCGGGGGCGGGCTGAACGTTTATCGGTTTTGCTGCGACGGATGCAGCTCGCACGGTGTCGAAGCCATAGCAAAGACAGATTGCTGCGGGCATACCGACGACGACGCCGATTGCTGTTCGTTTGAGCGTATCAGTTTCGACTGGGATATGCAGACGACAGCGAAATTCGTTGCCAGCCCGCCGGTGATCGACGTTGATTTGTCTGTTTGCGATCTCAGCGCATACACTTCCCCATCGCTCATTGACGAAACGGCGGATTTGCCAAACGCTCCTCCCCTGATACCTCCACGCGACTACCTTTCGCGGCTCACTGTTCTTTTGATTTAACGCGCTTTCTTGCCGTTTTTTTGGCACGCAGTATTGCGGATAACCGTATGAAAATCACTGCAAATGCGTGTCTGTTTCCAACAAACTTATATTTTAATTCAAAAGAACAAACAATGACAAAATATTTTTATATCATCATATCTCTCCTGCTGTCGGCATACACGATTGCGGAGGACAAAATCAAAGGCTACGTTTCGGATGAGGATGGCAACGCCCTCATAGGAGCGAACATACACTGGCACGAGAGCCATCGCGGGACAGCTTCAGACCTGAACGGCTACTTTGAACTCGACCGGCGCACGGGCGAGACGACGCTGATGGTCAGCTACACAGGCTATCAGACCGTTACGCTCACTGTGGCGAACACAACCGATACGCTGCGGATACGGCTCAAGGGCGAGGTCGAACTCGACGAAGTGGTCGTCAGCGAACAAAAAATCGGGCTGTTATCATCGCGAACGGATATTTTCCAGACGCAGAAGCTGACCAACGCCGAGCTGGGACGCGCCGCCTGCTGCAATCTGGCTGAAAGTTTCGAGACTAATCCGTCGGTGGATGTGTCGTACAACGATGCCTCGACGGGCGCCAGACAAATCAAACTGCTCGGTCTGTCGGGCACTTACGTACAGATGCTGACCGAGAACTATCCCAACTTTCGCGGAGCCGCCTCGCTCTACGGACTTGATTACGTGCCCGGTCCATGGATGGAAAGCATACAGATTTCCAAAGGCACTTCGTCGGTCAAAAACGGCTACGAAGCCATCGCAGGACAGATAAATGTGGAGTACAAGAAGCCATATACGGCGGATATTTTCTCGGCAAATCTGTTTGGCAGCGACGCCGGACGCTACGAAGCTAACGCCGACGCGACATGGCATCTCAACGAAAATCTTTATACCGGCTTATTTATCCATTATTCGCAGGAAAAGAAGCAGCACGACGTCAACAGCGACGGCTTTCTTGACCAGCCGCTCAAAGAGCAGGTGAATGTGATGAACCGCTGGCAGCACCGTACCGACCGCTATATCGCTCAGTATGGCGCCCGCGTCCTGCACGAAGACCGGACGGGAGGACAGGTAACTGAGCAGCATCAGGCGTCGGCTTCAATGATGACATCGGACGAGCTGTACCGCATCAATACGGCGACAAACCGCGTCGAGGGCTTTACCAAGCAGGCGTATATCATCAATCCCGACCGCGTCGAGAGCGTAGGGTTTATCGCGTCAGGCTCATATCACGAGCAGAAATCGCTGTACGACCGTACGGATTACAATGTCTATCAGAAAAACCTATACGCCAGCCTGATGTACGAGGCTCAGTTCACTCCGATGCATAACCTCAGCGCAGGCTTGAGCGTCAACTACGACGGGTTTGACGAGAATTTGCGCTCGCAGTCGTTCAACCGTAAGGAAGTCGTTCCGGGCGCATACGTGCAATACACTTTCAACCTGAAAGACAAGCTGATACTGCTTGGCGGCGTCCGCGCCGACCACAGCTCGATCTATAACACTTTCGTTACGCCCCGACTGCATATTAAATACAACCCTGCAAGCTGGTTCAATATGCGAGCATCGGTCGGGATGGGCTATCGCACCGCTAACGCGCTGACCGAGAACAACTTTCTACTGGCAAGCAGCCGCCGTTTCAATATCGCCGACAATCTCGATCAGGAAGCAGCCGTAAATACCGGACTGAACCTTGCGTTCTATATCCCGCTCGGAGGTAAGGATTTGGTTATCAACGCCGAATGGTACTATACTGATTTCCTGCGTCAGGTCGTCATTGATATGGACAGCGACCCGCACGCCGTCAGTTTTTACAACCTCGACGGGCGGTCGTATTCGAGCAGTATGCAGGTCGAGGCGACATATCAGTTTCCGTTCCTGCGCGGCTTCACTATGACTGCCGCATATCGCATCACCGACGCGAAAACGGACTATCGCAACGCCTACGGACAGACCCGCCGTCTGCGTAAACCGCTGATTAGCGACTACAAAGGGCTGCTTACAGCCTCGTATGTCAGTCCGCTGAAGAAGTGGCAATTCGACCTGACGGGGCAGTTCAACGGCGGTGGCAGGATGCCGACACCCGACGCCGCCAATCCGCTGTGGGAACCCGAATACAAGCCTTTCCAAATATGGAACGCGCAGATAACGAAGTATTTCCGCACGTGGTCGGTCTATCTCGGCTCCGAGAATATGTTCGATGTCAGGCAGAAAAATCCCATCATCGACGCCGCCAACCCGCGAAGCGACAATTTCGACAGCTCGATGGTCTGGGGACCTGTGCACGGACGAAAAATTTACCTCGGATTCAGATATAATATACAGAGATTATAAACGATTTCGATAAAAATACATATCTTTGCAAGCTCAAACATTAATTATTTAGACGTATGAAACGAATTATCATTATTGCTATTTGCGCACTGTTCACTCTTTCGATGGCTTCGGCGCAGGAAAAAAAAGACAACAAGAAAACGACTAAGTTCTTGATTGCCAATATGCACTGCGACCAGTGTGTCAAGAAGATTGAAAAGAACATCGCATTCGAGAAAGGCGTTACCGACCTCAAGTGCGACCTCGAAAACAAAACGGCTGAAATTACTTATCGCACGGACAAGAACTCCGACGAACAGCTAATCAAGGCTTTCGAGAAGATCAAGTATTCGGCAAAAGTTATTGAGGGCGAGGAGTAACCGCTCCAAACCGTCGCGTAGCGAAGCTGCATACCGCGTCGGCAATTTCGTCCATAGTGAACACCGACGAGTTCATACACAGGTCGTACGATTTTGCTGCGCCCCAGGTCTTGTTGCTGAAAAAGTTGTAGTAGTCGGCGCGTTTGCGGTCGGTCTGCTCGATGCGGGTGCGGGCTTCCTTTTCGCTGATGCCAAGGTCGTCAGTCAGTCGGCGGATACGGTCTGTCATCTCGGCGCTGATGAAGATACGCAGCAGTCGCGGATGTTCACGCAGGATATAATCGGCGCAGCGTCCGACGAAGATGCAGGGCGACTGTTCGGCTAAATTGCGGATGATGTCGCTCTGGATTTTAAACAGCGTTTCGCCGCCGAGCAGATTCTGCCTGCCGTTGCCGAAATAGCTTGAACGCGAGCTGAATATCTCGCCGCCGAACATACTGAAACGGTGGCGTTCGTCGGCTTGTTCAAACACGTCGGGGCACAGCCCGCTTTCCTTCGAAGCCATCTGTATCAGTTCTTTGTCGTAGCACGGGATGCCAAGCCGCCCCGACAGCAGCACTCCCGCCTGCTTGCCGCCGCTGCCGAGCTGGCGACCTATCGTGATGATATAAGGTTGAATGTCAGCCATATTTATATGTTTTTAGTTCGTTATACATAAGAAAAGCAGCCAGCACGACGGATACGCTGTCGGAAATCGTCATACTCGCCCAGACGCCCGTCGTTCCCCAGTAACCCGGCAGGATGAGCAGTATGGGCACAAGAAACAGCATCTGGCGCGTCATAGCAAGGATTATCGACTTGTTTGCCTTGCCGATACTCTGGAAAAACGCCGACGAGACCATCTGGAAGCCGATAAGCGGATAGACGGCAAAGACCCAGCGCAGTCCCGAAGCGGCGATATCGACAAGCCCGTGCTCGTCGGTAAATATTGATGCTACGGCATGCGGAAACAGCTCGACGACGCCAAACCCGACCGTCATTATCAGCGTAGCAAAGAATATCGACTTCTTCAAGACCTCGCGGACGCGACTGTGCAGCATCGCGCCATAATTATAGCCCGCTATCGGCTGCATACCCTGATTCAGTCCGATGACAATCATCACAAACAGGAAAGCGACGCGATTGACGATGCCATAAGCGCCGACCGCCAAATCGCCGCCGTGAGCGAGCAGCTGACGGTTGATGATGATGACAATCAGGCAACTCGCCGCGTTCATCAGGAAGGGCGCAAGCCCGATAGAGAGCGAGTCGAGAACGATCCTGCGGCTCAGGCGGTAAATGCCACGTTTCCAGTGGATAAAGAAATCTTTGTTGCTGAACAGCCGGAACTGCCACGCCAGAATGACGACCTGAGCAATGATCGTCGCTATCGCCGAGCCGCGTATCCCCCATCCGAAAACGAAGATAAACAGCGGGTTAAGCACTATGTTGATCATCACCGTATATATCGTCGCCAGCATCGACTTTTGCGGACTGCCCGCCGAACGCAGCAAGGCATTAAGTCCGAGATACATGTGCGTTACGACATTGCCTGCGAGGATGATAACCATAAAATCGTGGGCATAAGGCAACGTATCCATACTCGCCCCGAAAAACAGCAGGACAGGGTCGAGAAACAGCAGCATAGGTATGGAAAAACCGATACCCATTATCAGGTTCATTACAAATACGTTACCGAGGATGCGGTTTGCCGTCGAATAGTCTTTCTGCCCCATACGGATCGACAGCACAGCCGACGCCCCGACGCCTACAAGCGAGCCGAACGCCGCCGCAAGGTTCATTATCGGGAAGGTGATAGCCAGCCCCGACAACGCTAACGGTCCCACGCCACGACCGATAAAAATGCTGTCGGTGATATGGTACAGCGACGAAGCCGTCATCGCAATAATCGCGGGAATGGCATACTCCATCAGCAATTTCCCGATTTTTTCCGTCCCCAAACTTAACGGAGCATTGGTTTCTTCCATTTACGTTTTTTGTCAGTAATTATGATACAAAGGTAAGGGTTTTTTTTGGATTTTTCCTAACTTTGCGTCGTTAATTCTTTGCAACACGACGACACGAAGGAAATTTATTCTTTGCGCCTTCGCGCCTTTGTGTTTAGTTTGCCGTTTTATACTATCCGGTTATAGTGGCGTTTGCAGGGGCATAAGATTTTGCAAAAAAATCGTACCTTTGCAAAAAATAATTCAGAAACGATGAAAATAGACTGGAAACCCGGCACTTTGTTATATCCGTTGCCGGCGGTAATGGTTACGGTAGGCGCTGAGCCTGAGGAATATAATGTGCTGACAATTGCATGGACAGGCACTATTTGCAGCGATCCGGCGATGTGTTACATCTCGGTGCGACCGGGGCGGCACTCCTATTCAATATTGAAGCGCAATATGGAATTTGTGATCAATCTGACGACGGAGGATCTGGCGCGGGCGACCGACTGGGTTGGCGTGCGTTCGGGACGCGACGGCGACAAGTTTGCCGCTATGGGCTTAACGCCTGTCAAAGCGCATGTTGTGGCTGCTCCTTATATTGAGGAGTCGCCGTTGGCAATTGAGTGCCGCGTGAAGGATGTGTTGGCGCTGGGGACGCACGATATGTTCATTGCCGAGGTGGTCAATATCCTTGCAGATGACAGGTATATCGACGCCGAAACGGGCGAATTTAATATGGAGCGCGCCCGTTTGTTAGTCTATTCCCACGGGAAATATTACGGCATGGGTGATTTCATTGGCAAGTTCGGTTGGAGCGTCAGGAAGAAGGCTTAGACTATCCCCTTAATCCACTCGAACAGTTCGTCGAGGTCGTAATCGCCCGTATGCGGCTTGCCCCAGGCGAAGGCGAAATCGGGATTAAAGCCGGCATTTACAAGTTTGGTGTGCAGGTTGAGGGCTATCTGAAAGCCGGTGTCGCGGTCGTTTGCGCCGTGGCGGATATACCAGTTGGGCGCCACTGTGCTGCTCTTGTCGCCGATAAAGTTCATCGGGTTCATCAGGCGGACGCGCTCTGCGATTGCGGGGTCGAGCGTTGCCGAACTGTTGCCCGTCGCTTTGCGCAAAGCGTATTCGGTGAAGTTCGCCGATTGCCCGTTTTCATCGCCAAAAACCTGATTTTCGGGCGTGGCGCGGCTGCCTGCGATAACACCCAACATATCGAACGCAGGCGGCGACTTCAAGGGCTGCTTCGTTACCACATATTCAAGATATTTCGGCAGGTTAATATCTGTAACGGCTTCATTTTCAAGCGTAATTCCCGCATTATCGGGCATAACTCCGCCTGCCCGAAACGCTTTATTGGCAGATTTTATAAGGTAGGATTTCAGATAATCAAGATAATTGGCGTCGGTAAGCGGCTGACCATCTGCGCTTTGCAGTTTAAGACCGTTCAGGTAAGCCGGATATTGCG
>JAISTS010000018.1 GCA_031272455.1 Tannerella sp.
TGTTTTAATTTCATATCTACTTCTTCTTAATATTAATAATTTTTTCTAAATAATCTTAATAATCATCTGACATTGTTGCTATTAGCCAACACGTGGCGTTGCTTAGCAATGCTTGTTGATGCACAAATATCGATGCCCACGCATTTACATTTGCGCCGTAAAGGTACGGAGATTTATTTTATCCGTGCAAATATTTTAAGAAAAAAATTGCGAAAAAATTGAAAATACCCTTTTGGGGGTATGCGGCGGGGTATGCCGCGTCTCTACGGGTGCAGGGTTGGACGGTGCACGGGGGAGGAACTTCGTGCAGGGGCATATCTATCCTTAGAAAGTCTTAACGGTTGAGAATAAACGCTAATCCGTATTTTCTGTATTTCGGGAATTGTTTGTCGCTGCTTATCAGTGGTATTTTTTCGGTTATTGCCTGCGCTATAATCAAACGGTCGCTTGGATCGTTGATAAACTCGCGTATGCTCTCTGAATGATATATATTTGATTGTCGTAATCAGTCAATATGCTCCTGACATCATCGGAAATATAATCGTACTCGATGATGTTAATCAGAACGTTAGTATCAATTAAGTACCTCATTATCACTTATCGGTTTACAGCCCGTCTGTCAAGAACCGTTATTATACCATTCGGGTTTTTCTCCCAGAAAATTGCGATTTTCGATTTTCTGACAGGCTTGTCCGGTCTTGTTGCGTTTGCAATCGGTGTACTTCTTCTCAATGTAGCAGTAGTAGCCATAATATTTTGTTTTTAATTATTCGACGCTGCAAAGATAGCGATAATTTCGGTTAAAATAAAAAATAAGGGGTAAAAAATAAAAACGGGTGGACGGGGCATCTACGTAAAATTACGTAGAAAACGACCCCGAAAAATACGTAAAATTACGTATTGACAAGCCCCCTTTTGATGTCGTATCTTTGCGGCAGAATTTTTTTTGAATTACTAATTTAATTTTTATCGAAATGAAAAGAATGAATTTTTTTAAGAAAGTAGCCGTGCTGATGATAGCAGCGATGGCAATTACGGTGAGCGTCAGCGCTCAGGAGAAAGGCGACAAGGCAATTGGCGCAAGTCTTTATCTTGGAACGGGCGACAGCTATTCGCGCATAGGCGTGGGGGGCAAGTTCCGTTACAACATTTTTGACCGCCTGCGTGCGGAGGCGCAGGGTACGTTTTATCTGCCGAAGTACAACGTGTCGTTACTTGACGCAAGCGTTAACGGGCATTACCTCTTCGGAGGCGAGAGCTTCACGTTTTATCCGCTTGCCGGTGTCGGACTGAATTACTGGGCATATAAATCGGGCTGGGGTCATTCGTCGAGTTACGCCGTGTTCAATTTTGGCGGCGGTATTGATTTTAAGCTCGCAGGCAATCTCTATTTCAACGCCGAAGCCATTTATAAGGTTTCGGACTGGTGGGACAGGATCACGCTTTCGGGCGGCATAGTTCTGAAATTTTAATTTGTTTGATCCCGACGGGAATACGGGCGCAGGCAGCTCCGTTCGCAACACCTTCTCATATCTTGCAACCAATTTTTGCCAAGCGCCTGTATCTCCGCGTCGGGATTTTTTATTAACTGTTAATTAATGTACACGATGAAAACGAAATATTTGATTTTTGCAGGCATAATCGTAACCTGCCTGATTTCGACGCGATGCAACAAGATTGAAGACCTGCTGCAAGACAAGGATGAGCAGTACGAAATCACTGTCAATCTGACCAATACCGATTGCGATTCGGAGGTTTACCTCTGGTTTGAAGATACGGGAATGACGGGGGTTGACTGTCTGGAGGCGCTCTCGAACCTTTACAGCGGCGCGGTGGCAGACCTCGACGACCGGCATCTCCGCATCAAGCTCTACGGCGAGATATTCGGCGGCGGCGGCGGCGGACGAGCGCAGATGGCATACGGCGTGATAGACTACACGGTAGCTACGGGCAGTTCGGACGTGGTTCGCGATACGGTCTATTACGAATGGAACGGCAACGATTTCGTAAAGAAATAAACGCTCGGAGGCGATGAAACACCGGAACATACCCGTCGTGTGCTGTTTTGCGGCGCTTTGCTTCGGCAGCCTGTTTGCCACAGGCGGCAATTTTGCCAACGCTTATGTAACTGAAAAATGGTACTGGACGGTGTTTGTCGGCGTCGCGCTCGCGATTTGCGGCTGTTTTATGCGCGGACGGGGACGGTTGTTTCCGGCGGCGCTGGTCGTTATGGCGGCGCTTAGCACGGCGCAGGGGGGATACGGCTTATTGCAGTATTTCGGTGTGTTTCAGGGCAATAACGGGATGCTGATGACGGGCAGTTTCGACAATCCGGCGGGTTTGGCGGCTTGCCTGTGCGTCGGATTTCCCTGTCTTTATCCGCCGGTTTTCGGTCGGCAAAAACGAACTAAACAGACGGCAACGGTGGCAATGGGCGTTATGCTTGTTGCTATTGCTCTGTCGGGTTCGCGGGCGGGGCTGATGAGCCTGACAGCCGTCGGATTGGCGACGCTGCTGCTGCCGTTCGATGCTAAACCGTCCGCCAAAAGCGCTCCGAAGATATGGAAATATGCGGCTATCGCGCTGCTGACGGTGATAGTGGCTATCGGGCTGTATCTGATGAAGAAATCGTCAGCCGACGGCAGGCTGCTGATATGGCGCTGCTCGTGGGATATGTTCTGCGAAAAGCCGCTCACGGGCTATGGTGCAGGCGGATTTCATGCCAACTATATGCACTTTCAGGCGCGATATTTCGAGACGCATCCCGACAGTCCCTACGCTATGCTTGCCGACAATGTCAGTTTTCCGTTCAACGAATACCTGCAACTTGCCGTCAACTACGGTTTGCTTGGGATAGCTTGCCTGATTGTCGTTATATGGCTGATAATCAAGTCGTACACACGAATAAAAGAGCGCTCTGTTTATGACCGGTCTGCGCTTTTGTGTCTGCTGGCAACAGCCGTATTCGCGTTTTTCTCGTATCCGCTGGCGTATCCTTTTGTCTGGATTGCGGGGCTGACTTGTGCGGCATATATTATTGTACGTGCGAATTACAGGATTTCGCTGCCGAAAAGTGCATTTCTTGCCATGAAAATCGGGGTTGTGGCGATTGGCGTTGGCGTCGCTGTCATTGCCTTCGGGCGGATGCGGACGGAAACGGAATGGTATGCCGCCGCGCGGATGTCGCTCAAAGGCGATACCGACAAAGCATTGCCGACGTACGCCCGTCTGCATAAGTCGTTGCGTAACAACGAACTGTTCCTCTACAACTATGCTTCGGAACTGAATGTGGCGGGTCGTTACGACGAAAGTCTGGTGATTGCCGCCGAGTGCGAACAGCGTTTAGCCGATTACGATTTGGAGCTGCTCATAGCCGACGATTACCTGCGTTTGCAGCGTTACGACGAGGCGGAGAGCCGCTATCGCAAGGCGGCGGCGATGTGTCCGGTGCGGTTTATGCCGCTCTATCGCTTGGTCAAGCTCTATCAAGCCGCCGGTCGCGACGCCGAAGCCCGCTCGCTTGCCGCCATCATACTGCAAAAGAAGGTCAAAGTGCCTTCGCCGGAAATTACTGCTATTTTGATGGAAATGCGGGGGATTTTTTAGCGCTTCTCAAAGTGCGGTCGGGCTATATATACTTGATACATAATGTATTATATCCACTTCTGACTAATTTGCAGTCAGACTGCAAATCGGTCGCAAAAAAACTCATCTACGTAAAATTACGTAGAAAACGACCCCAAAAAATACGTAAAATTACGTATTGACAAGCCCTATTTTGATGTCGTATCTTTGCGGCAGAAACTTTTATTACGAACATTTTAAATTTTACAGACAATGAAAAAAGTAAATTATCTCATGATTATGTTAGCCGCGACAATGCTGTTTGCGGGCTGCGAAAAGGACGACGAGTTGCCGGAAGTTGACGAGACGACGGCATCAATCGCCGCCAAGTGGGTGAACAAGGACAAGACGAGCAAGTACGCATCGTTTGAGTTCCTTACCGACGGTACGTATGTCGTATCGGAACGTATCAACATCACCAAATCGGCAAAGGCAAAGGCGATGACGCTTCGTGTGGCGTCGCTCGACGATGTCAAGTTGCCCGAAACCCCGTTCCTTCGCATTGCGAAGAAGAGCGACAAGACCGAGCTTCGCGCGTCAACGCCAACGCTGGCGGCGGTAGTCGGCAAGTATGTCATTCATGGCGACGTGATTGAGCTTACGGACTACGGAATGATTAGCGATTTTCAGGCGTCGAACGACGAGTTTGAGTTCACTTTCAAGCCCGACGGCTCGGTGGAATCCATCGAATTTGTTGGCACGAAGGAGGCGAGCATCAGCGACTCGAAGAACACCACGTTGATGTGCCGTATGTGGCATTGCGAATCCATTGAGATTGACGGCGGTGGATTGCTCGGCGATCTGATCAGCGGTATCGGATTAAACGAGCTGCTCGAAAGCCTTATCCGCGTCGAGGTGAACGGCAAGACCTTAGACCTGTGCGTAATGATGTCGAAGGCAGGCACTTACCTTTCTATCTTCCGCGACAGCGAGGGCAATTACTACACCGAGATCGACAGCGACGGCGGTTTTATGATCGTCAGCACCGTCATCGGCAAGTGGGAATGGTACGACAGCAATGAGAAGAAAGTCAAATGGTCGGAAGACGCATCGTTCGACGTGAACGACGACGGCGGCGTATGGGAAAACCAGACTTTGACAACGACCGACTGGGTGATCGTCAACGGCGACACCGAAGCCACTCTGGGCATGAATTACAAAGAGACCTTTACGGCGGTCAACAAATTTTAAGTCACTCTATTAACTATCTATTTAACAATATTTTAATTTTCAAAGACGATGAAAAAAGTAACATTACTCGTATTCTGCCTCGCATTGACGATGATATGCGGTACGGCATGGGCGCAAACGGCGCCAAAAGTGCATTTCCTGAAAATAACGCATGTTGTTTCGGGAGTGAACACGACGGATGAATATTCGCTCAAAGGCGGCGAAATCACCGTAAAAGACAATGACGTGAAGGTAACTTTC
>JAISTS010000025.1 GCA_031272455.1 Tannerella sp.
CAGCGTATTAAGCGCTTTCGTTACGGATTCAGGAGTTCCGCACTTCGCAAAATCAGCAGAGAAGTATATCTTACCCTTTCCACTGTATTTTATTTTAGTAAAAACCTTATCTTCAATACTTTGCATAATAATTCACCTCTTTGTTTTTTCCGAAAAATACGTGTTTTTTCGGAATTTAGCGTAACAAAAGTAGTAATTTTTTGTTGCAGAACAATGGCTTTGCCAATATTTTTTTATTCTTCATCGAAATTCGTAATAAACGCTATCTGCCTGTTTGTATTCGAATTGAGATACAGGCGACAAACAGGCTTTCGGTTATTGTCCTCAAACAGTACTGAAAAGCATCACGTTTCGTAATTTCTCCACAAAGATGCGAATATGATTTCAATCAGCCAAATTTTATTGAGAAAAAAACACTATTTTTGCAGGAAATTAGAAATACGATGAAACGACTGATACTCATTTTCAAGGCACTATCGTGTGCCATTATTCTTGTTGCGCAAGCGCCGTCGCACTTGACGACCGACCTGATTGAACATACCGACCGCGTTTTTCTCGATGGCTATCCTTCGACTGTTACGCTTGCCGAGCTGGGCAAGACCGTCGAGCGATACCAGATTGCCGAGATTCGTTCCGTCAAACCGCACCTCGGATGGGTGGTCAACAGCGAGCGTCAGAACACCTTGCAAACGGCTTACCGCGTGCTGATGGCATCGTCGCCCGAACTGCTTGCAATCGACAGTGCCGATGTGTGGGACAGTGGTCGCGTCGAAAGCGACAACTCCGTCGCCGTGCTTTTCACCGGAAAGTTGCTGAAACCCTCGACCAACTACTACTGGAAAGTCAAAATCTGGGATAACCACGGCTTGGAAAGCGCATTTTCGGCTGTTCGCGGCTTTCGTACGGCGGCAACGCTCGACAACGCGACGGCGCGATACCCGCTTCAAGTGAGCGACGAATATCCGGTCGCCATAAAGCAATTAGCTGACAGACTGACGTTTATCGACTTTGGCAAGGCGGCTTTTGGCCGTCTGCAACTGACGCTAACGACTGACAGCGAAACAGATACCGTCATCGTCCGTCTCGGCGAGAAGCTGAAAGACGGGCGCATCGACCGCAATCCGGGCGCTACCATTCGCTATTCGGAGTACAAACTGCCCGTCACGGCTGGTACGCATACTTACGCCGTCAAAATCCGTCCCGACGCTCGCAACACCAACACGGCGGAGAACGTGAGCGGAGTGAAACCGATGCTGATGCCCGATTATACCGGCGAGGTTACGCCATTCCGCTATTGCGAAGTGGAAAATTGCGACGCGCCGACGGCAACGCAGGTCGTCCGACGGATGGTGCATTACTGGTTTAACGACGCGGCGTCGGCTTTTCATTCGTCCGACAGCGTGCTAAATCAGGTTTGGGATTTATGCAAATATTCTATCAAAGCAACTTCATTTACAGGCACTTACATTGACGGCGACCGTGAACGTATTCCTTACGAGGGCGACGCCTACATCAATATGCTGAGTCATTACGGCGTTGACCGCGAGTATTCGATAGGGCGCCACAGCTGCGAATATATGATTGAATATCCGACCTGGCCCACCGACGAGATGCTGACGCTTGTGCTGGCTGCCTGGGCTGATTATCTTTATACCGGAAATGCCGTTTCGCTGCGTCGATATTACGAAGACTGGAAAAACAAAACGATGCTTGCCCTGCGCGAAAGTAACGGATTGATAAGCATTTACACCGGAAAAGTTACGCCCGAATTTCTGAATATGATACATTTTAAGGAATACCGGATCGACGACCTTGTTGACTGGCCCCATCCGGGCGGTTTCGGCGGCGTGATGGGCGAAACGGACAATTTCGTGTTCACCGACTACAATACTGTCGTCAATGCGCTCCACTATCGTACGCTCGTCGTTGTCGCTATGATGGCAAAAACTTTGGGCTATACGGCTGAATATGAATACTATACCCGCGAAGCCGAATACGTCAAACGGCAGTTCAACCGTCTGCTTTTCGACGCGAAACGGGGCGTTTATAAAGACGGCGTCGCGACCGATCATGCTTCGCTGCACGCCAATATGTATCCTCTTGCGCTCGGGCTTGTGGAGGACAAAAACGTGGCGTCGGTCGGAGCGTTTATCCGTTCACGTGGGATGGCTTGCAGCGTTTACAGCGCCCAGCAACTGCTTGATGCTGTTTACGATAGCGAGGATGCCGAGTACGGTCTGCAACTGCTCACTTCGACATCAGACCGCAGCTGGTACAATATGCTGCGCGCCGGTTCGACTATAACTTTTGAAGCCTGGGACACAAAATACAAGCTCAATCAGGACTGGAATCACGCATGGGGAGCGGCTCCCGCCAATATTATTCCGCGAAAATTGATGGGAATAGAGCCGTTGGAACCGGGTTTTCGACGGATACGCATCAAGCCGCAGCCTGCGTCGCTTCGTCATGCCGAAATACTGACGCCAAGCATTCGCGGCGATATCCGCGTGTCGTTCGACAATCAGACGGGCGAAAGTTTTGCGATGACAGCCGAAATTCCCGCCAATGCCGTTGCCGAAGTATGGTTGCCGTTACCGACATCGTCCGGCAAATACACGCTGACAGTTGACGGCGTCGCAGTCAAAGGCAAGATAATGAGCAAGTTCGTTGTGATTGAAGTCGGTTCGGGCAAACACAGTTTTGACATCCGTTGAAATCGGCAATCAGACAGCTACGTCGCCTTTTATATGCGGGTGCGGGTCATAATTGCGAAGTTCAAAATCTTCGTACCGGAAATCGAAAATGCTTTTCACCGACGGGTTGATGTGCATCTGCGGCAGCGGACGAGGCTCGCGCGTCAGTTGCAGGCGCACCTGTTCGAGGTGGTTGCTGTAAATATGCGCATCGCCCAGCGTATGCACAAAATCGCCCGCTTCGAGGTCGGTAACCTGCGCCATCATTTTCAGCAGCAGGGCGTACGACGCGATATTGAATGGCACGCCGAGGAAAATATCGGCGCTCCGCTGGTATAGTTGCAGGCTCAACCGCCCTTCGGCAACATAGAACTGAAAAAATGCGTGACAGGGCGGAAGATTCATCCGACTGAGATCGCCCACATTCCACGAACTGACGATGATACGGCGCGAGTCGGGATTACGGCGAATCGTGTTGACCGCCTCGCTTATCTGGTCGATAAACCCGCCTTCGTAATCGGGCCACGAGCGCCACTGGTAGCCGTAGATATGTCCGAGATTGCCGTCGGCATCAGCCCACTCGTTCCATATCCGAACGCCGTTGTCCTGCAAGTAGCGCACGTTGGTGTCGCCCCGCAGGAACCACAGCAGTTCGTAAATGATGGATTTGAGGTGCAACTTCTTAGTAGTGAGCGCAGGAAAGCCCTCGCGCAGGTCGAAACGCATCTGATAGCCAAACACGCTCATCGTCCCGACGCCCGTCCGGTCTTCTTTCCTGACGCCGTTATCAAGAACGTGATTCAGCAAATCGAGGTATTGCTTCATAAAACCAACGAAATATTTAATTATCTGTTAAGATAACTCGAAACTATTACCAGATCCGTAAAATGTTCATTTTTACGCAGTTTCAATCCCGATGGAGCGAGATAATGACTTATTGCCGTCGAATAGGTAGTGCCTGAATACGAGTCGGTTGCGATGGTGCGGCTCACAGGTATGGCGAGCAGTCGCAAATCTTCGTCCGGATAATTTATCAGGTAGTAATTCAGCATATTAACCATATTCGGAAACTGGTAGGTTCGCGTTGATTCATCGTAGCCGATATATGCACCTGTAGAAGAAGTCGAAACAGTTGAAACATACGACGTTACGCTGTTTTCCAAACTGCGGTTTTCAAAAAATGTCGTCAACGAATCTTCGTGTATCAGAAGCAGATACGGCGGCAGCGTCATCGCATACTGATATTCCTCAACGGGCATATATTTCAGATTGAATGACACGTAGTTAAGAATACGTCCCTGAACAATTTCCCTGATTTGCTTATTCGGGATGACAAGCTTCGTGAATATGCCCGCAGGAGTTTTCTGAAAGGTATATTCGTCGTTTGGCTCGAGCAAATGTTCGTCGTGCGAACTTTCGAGACGGTTTAGCTGGATGACGTCTTTGCGGATGTTAAATTCTTCATATCTGCCCGCAATCGAATCGACGCCCTCGGTGTCCTGCAGCACGATATGATAGTTGATAACTATTTGCGTGCCAATGACATAAATCATGTTACCGCTGCCATAATCGGTCGTAACATATAATCCGGGGAAGAACCTATTGAACGCTTCCTGATCTTTGAACGAAGCGGGATTATTGACCGTTTCGTCGTAAAATTTTTGTCCAAATTCGAGGGGCAACGGGATTTTTTGCGTCCAGATATTATATCCGTAAGTCGTGTCGAGCGCCCCGCTCTGCGGTGAATATCCGAGCGACGCGACCGGGTTCTGCATATCGCAGTACTGCGTCGGGTCAACATTGCTGTAGAAATTCTTGTCCAGCTCCTTAACGACGGGATAAATCGTCATCTGCATCGGGACGTAGGGGTTGCCATCCCAGTCGGAATACATTATGTAGAGCGCCACAGAGTCGATTTTGCCCTCGTGCGGCGTGTCTGCAAACGTAAATTCGTCTTCGCAATAGAACTGACCGATAAAATCAGCTTTCAGTCTGCCGTAGTACGGGTCGTAAAACTCGCCGACGAAGCCCGAATTTGTTCTCGCGTAAAGCGAATCGTATTTGACTGTCGATGCTTCAACTTTGAAAGTGTCTATAAATGCCGTAATCTTGTCTGTTTCAGGCAGAATACTGTTTCCTACCTGATTGAGAGAGTCGGTACAGCTTGCTGCAACCAAGCATCCCGCCGCGCAAGCTAAAATTGATAACCGTTTGAAAAACATTATCTTATTCATTCGTTCCTATTAAAGAATTATAAAAATCATTGTAATTTTTGATATAAACATCGCGCGACTGATACGGCAGGAAAGGTTTTTCCAGCTGGGTGATAAATTGCTGTACGTCATCGTCAAGTTGGGGCGCGCCCTGGATTACTCCGTCGGCAAACTGTACAGCTAATTTTGTAAGTGCCAGATGATCAGGCTGTTTAGCCACGTGATGCACATCTTTATGGGTCGCTCCGTCCTGCATCAGCTTCTTGGCAAATTCTTTGCGCAGCGGATTTTTGAAACTGTCGTCATAAATAGAATAGACCACTTTCGTATCCGAAAAGCACAGTTCGTCGCGATAAATCCGCTTCAGATAGAGCGGAGTGAGCGCCGTCAGCCAGCCGTGGCAATGTATCACGTCGGGTATCCAGCGCAGTTTTTTTATCGTTTCAAAAACACCTCTGACGAAGAAAATCGCGCGTTCGTCGTTGTCTTCATACTCCGCGCCCTCGTCATCGGCAACAATATTTTTGCGATGAAAAAAGTCTTCATTATCAATGAAATACACCTGCATTCTCGCGGGTTGCAATGTCGCTACTTTGATTATCAGGGGGTGGTCTGTGTCGTCAATTATCAGGTTCAGTCCTGACAGCCTGATGACCTCGTGCAGTTGGTTGCGCCGCTCGTTTATGCATCCGTATCGTGGCATAAAGGTTCTGATTTCTCTACCCTGATCCTGAATGCCTTGCGGAAGATGCCGACTCGTCAATGCTATCTCTGAATCAGGCAGATATGGTGCTATTTCCTGCGTTATAAATAAAACTTTTTTCGTACTCATCTATCTTTTTTGTATCGTAAATCGACTACAAAGATACTAAAAAAAAATTTAACTTATCAAAGTATTTAAGATGTAACGAAAAATTTTAACATTTCGGAATGGCTGTTCGTATTGATTTATTTTGTTGCTTTGCAGTCGTTTTTGCATTATTTTTCCAACGAAAAAAATTTTTTTAGAAAAAATGAAAATATATCTTACTGTAAATGAGCTAAAGACTGCACTCTCCGAAGAAAGAAGCCGCGGAAGGACTGTCGGTTTCGTCCCGACGATGGGCGCGCTCCATAACGGACATTTGAGCCTTGTGCACACCTGCGCGTCCGAAAACGACGTTTGCGTGGTCAGCATCTTCGTCAATCCGACGCAGTTTAACGACCCGCGCGACCTCGAAAAGTATCCGCGTACGCCTGAACGCGACTGCGAAATGCTTGAATCCGCAGGCTGTAACTGCGTTTTTATGCCATCGGTCGAAGAAATGTATCCCGTGCCCGACACTCGCATTTTCGACCTCGGAAAGGTCGCCGAAGTAATGGAAGGCGCGTTTCGACCGGGGCATTTTAATGGCGTGGCACAGGTCGTGAGCCGTCTTTTTGACATTGTTGAACCCGACAGGGCTTACTTCGGCGAAAAAGATTTTCAGCAAGTAGCAGTCATAAAACGTATGGTTCAACTTCTTGATTTAAAAGTGAATATCATCACCTGCCCCATAGTTCGCGAGGCTGACGGGCTGGCGATGAGCAGCCGCAACGTCAGGTTGACGCCCGAACAGCGACAAATTGCGCCGCAGATTGCTGCTACATTAAAAGAAAGTCGTAACTTTGCACCCGTAAAATCGGTGCGCGAGGTCGTCAATTGGGTGGTCAACCGCCTGAACAGCAAACCTCAACTGCGTGTCGAATATTACGAAATTGTTGATGCCGCGACGCTTGCACCTGTCAGCCGTTGGGATGATGCCGACGACATAATTGGCTGTATTGCAGTGTATTGCGGCGAAGTGCGTTTGATTGATAATATTAGATACGAAAATGTATATTGAAATACTGAAATCAAAAATTCACCGCGTAACGGTAACTGATGCTAACCTGAATTATGTCGGGAGCATCACGATTGACGAAGATCTGATGGACGCCGCCAAAATGGTGGAATATGAGAAAGTGCACGTGCTCGACAACAATAATGGCGAGCGCTTCGAGACGTATGTCATTAAAGGTGAACGCGGTACGGGCGTCATCTGCCTCAACGGTGCGGCGGCGCGGCGCGTCCAGCCGGGCGACGTCATCATCATCCTGTCGTATGCGCAGGTGGACTTTGAAGAGGCGAAATCGTTCCGTCCGACGGTAATTTTCCCCGACACGGCAACAAACAGACTAAAATAATACGGCTATGAATCTGCATCAGCTAAAAGAAAATGTCTATCGCGCTAACATCGACTTGGTAAAGCACGGCTTGGTGATTTTCACTTGGGGAAATGTCAGCGGCATAGACCGTGAGAGCGGCTTGGTGGCGATTAAACCGAGCGGCGTTTCTTACGACGACATGACGGCTGACGATATGGTTGTCGTTAATTTAGACGGGAATATCGTCGAAGGACGGCTTAAACCATCGTCCGACACACCGACACATCTTGTTCTGTATAAGGCATTTGCAGATATTGGCGGAATAGTGCATACTCATTCGACTTATGCAACAGCCTGGGCGCAGGCAGGACGCGACATCCCGAATATCGGCACTACGCACGCCGACTATTTCCACGACGCCATTCCGTGCACTGCCGATATGACCGAAGCGGAAGTCAACGGCGCTTATGAGACAGAAACGGGCAACGTGATAGTCAAGCGTTTAGCTGGAATAAATCCCGTTCACACTCCGGGTGTGCTGGTGTGCAATCACGGTCCATTTACATGGGGCAAAGATGCTAATGAAGCGGTTCACAATGCCTTCGTACTCGAGCAGATCGCGAAAATGGCATATATCTCTCTCGGCATCAATCCTTTACTGACAATGAATCCGCTGCTCGTCGAAAAACATTTTAGCCGCAAACACGGACCCAATGCTTATTACGGACAATGAAAAAAATTATCTTATTATTCTTATTATCAGCCATTTTGTTGCCGAAAGCGTTTGCGCAGCAGAAATACGACGTGGCGGCATTCGTCTGGCCCTCGTATCACCCTGACGACAGAGCGAAGATTTTCTGGCCTGACGGAATTGGCGAGTGGCAAACAGTCAAGTCAAACAAAGCAAAGTTTGCCGGTCATACCCAGCCTCGCTTCCCGCTTTGGGGCTATGTCAACGAGGCAGACCCCTACGTGATGGAGATGGAGATAGCCGCCGCCACACGGCATGGCGTCAACGTCTTTATCTATGACTGGTACTGGTACGACGGCATGCCTTTCCTCGAAGGCTGCCTCAACAATGGCTTCCTCAAAGCCGCCAACAGCCGCGACATGAAGTTCTACCTCATGTGGGCTAATCACGACGTAAATCAAACATGGGACAAACGCCTCGCCGGCAAGCCTAACAGCAGCCTGATTTGGAAAGGCGGCGTGGACAGAAAGCAATTTGAAATCATCTGTAAACGAGTGATAGAGAAATATTTCAGTCAGCCGAACTATTACACCGTTGACGGCAAGCCAAGTTTCATGATTTACGAGATGCAGACGTTCATTGACGGGATGGGCGGCTTGAAAGAGGCAAAAGATGCGCTCGAATGGTTTCGCAAGGAAGTGAAAAAGGCAGGCTATAAGGGACTTGACCTTCAACTGACCCTTCGCGCTAACATGCAGGGTAACATTACCGGCATTGCAGGCGATAACATCGGCACGCAAATGAGCGTCATAAAAGAACTCGGCTTCGACGGCGCAACCCATTATCAATATTGTCATTTCCTCAATATTGACCGCGATTATACTGAAATTCAAGCAGATGCGGTCAACGAATGGCAACGGATTGATAATGTGCTGGATATTCCCTACTATCCGCATGTATCCATCGGTTGGGATAACAATCCGCGCTTTGAGATGCAGATAGGCGGTATTGTTAAAAACAATACTCCGGCTAATGTTGAAAAAGCCCTGCGCAATGCCAAAGCGTTTGTGGACGCACATCCCGGTCAGGCGCCGCTGATAACTGTCAACAGTTGGAACGAATGGACAGAAACAAGTTACCTCCAGCCCTGTACAATGTTCGGCTACGGTTACCTCGAAGCCGTCAAAGCAGTCTTTTCTCCCTCAAAGTAAACAGATTGGCGGAACTTTTTCTTATATTTGCACTCGTAAATATGAACAAATATGACTAAAATCGGCACATATCAATTCGTTACGGAGTCGTACCTCCTTGATTTTCGCGGGCGCGTAACCATCCCTACGATAGGCAATTATATGCTTCACGCGGCGTCGCATCACGCAGCATCGCGCGGTTTCGGTTTCAACGATATGACCGAAAAACATACGGCGTGGGTGCTGTCGCGGCTGGCAATGGAGATGTGGGAATACCCTGTCCTTTCGCCCGATCCGCTTACGTTGAACACGTGGATCAGCGAGGTAAGTCGCTTATTTACATCACGTTGCTTTGAATGGCTAAACGCTCAAGGCAAGCCCGTCGGTTATGCCCATTCGACCTGGGCGGCAATAGATATGGAAACGCGACGCCCGATGCCGCTCGAAGAAGAGGCGCTACGCGTATATCTTGACGACCGCCCCTGCCCTATTTCACGACCCAACAAAATCCCGCCCGTCGAAAACGCTGCCGAGGGTCGCGCGTACATTATAAAATATAGCGACCTCGATGTCAACGGTCATTTCAACAGCATCAAATATATGGAACATCTGCTGGATATGTTCGATATCAGTATGTTTCGCGAACAGGAAATACGCCGTTTCGAGATTGCATATATGGCTGAAGGGATGTACGGAATGCCGCTGACACTGCATAAAGCCGATGCGGGCAATAATCGTTACAATATGGCTATCTGCCACGAAGGCAAGGCGTTATGTCGGGCTGCAGCAGTATGGGAATAAGCAAATTTCAGGGCACAAAAAATGGGTAAGCTATCTATATCGCGCCGCTACGACCTGCGTACCCTTGCTGCGGTCAAGCTCTGGGGGAGTTCCGAGGGAGCTGGCCGTATAGGACTTACCCGGCTGCAAAGGTAAGCATTTTTTCTCGACGGCACAACAATCGGCTTAAATTTTTTATCCCTCAACGGGCAACGCACGGCATATTTTAATGCAAATTAATCTATTTTTCGTAAAAAATCTTTCTTTTTGATAAATAAGACGTATCTTTGCGCGATTAAAATTTTATTAAACAATGAAAAGACAAACATTATTCACGTTTTTGATTCTGCTCGTTGCAACATGCAACCTGTATGCAGAAAGTGGCCGCAAGCCGGTCGGGATTGATTTCTTCAAGGAAGTCAAGATGATATCTAACGTTCAGGAAAAGAACGGGAAAATTTATTTTGTTATCCGTCAGGCAAGTATGGATGACAACAATTACAAGAGTGACCTCTACGCGCTCGAAAACGGGCAGCCTCGCCGCCTGACTTCGACGCACGATGTGAGCGACTACACGCTGATGGACGACGGCAGCATTATGTTTCGTAACGTTCGCGAGGCAAAAGACAAAGAGCAGATACGCCGTGGCGAGCCGCTGTCGGTATTTGTCAAACTGACCGAACGCATGGGCGAAGCCGAAGAATTTCTGCGCCTGCCATACTCTGCGGGCGCCATCAAGTTTATCGACGACAAGCATTTCTTCTTCACATCGACCTACGACATCAACTTTGCCGAGCTGCTCGAAAAGAACGGCGGCGACATGGCAAAAGCGCTGAAAGCAAAGGAAGAGGGCAGCGGAGTGCGTGTGTTTGAAGAAATCCCGTTCTGGTCGAATGGACGCGGCGATGTGAGCGGCAAACGGTCGCACCTGTTTTACTATAACGATGGCGACATCAAAGACCTGTCGGAACCGTACGAAGCTGTCGGAGGCGCCGAGCTGAGCAAGGACAAAAAAACGCTGCTCTACACTACCAACACTTGGCAGGGCAAATCGACGCGCGGCAATCACCTTATGAAACTCGACGTGGCGACGCTCAAAGCCGAAGATATCTCGCCGCTCAAAACAACGGCATCTTATATGGGCGCACAGTTTGTTACCGACGACGAGATTCTGCTTTCTATCAACACAAAATTTGAAGAGATAGGCAGCGCGACGCTCTACCGCCTCAACCTGAAAGACGGCAAACTGACCGAAGTGCACAGTTTCAACCCCTACTCGGCGGGCGTCAGCATCGGTTCGGATATAAAAATGGGGAACGCCTCGTCGGGCATCAAGACTGACAAAACGGGATTTTACTACCTGACAACCGTCGGCGACCATGCTCCGCTGATCCACGTTGATTATAAGGACGGAGCCGTAACCTTCATCAACAAAGGCAAGGAAGTGGTGCTCGAATACCTGCCGTATAAAGACGGCTTCCTGACTGTGGCAATGATTGGCAACAAGGCGGCAGAGATTTATTTCTTAGACAAAAAAGGCGTTTTCACTCCGATGACAACCATCAACGACCATCTGATGGACGAATACAGCGTAATGACGCCGCGTCCGGTAACGTTCAAAAACTCTGACGGAGTAGAACTTACAGGCTATGCCATACCGCCCGTCGGCTATGAAACGGGCAAGAAATATCCAACCATACTCGACATACACGGCGGACCGCGCACTGCTTACGGCGCCTGCTTCTTCCACGAGATGCAGTATTGGGCTAACCATGGCTATGCCGTGATCTTTACCAACCCGACGGGCAGCGACGGCGGCGGCGACACTTTCGCCAATATCCACGCCCGCTACGGAACGATAGATTATGACGACCTGATGTTGTTTACTGACGTGGCTATCAAGACTTTCGACTTTATTGACGGCGACCGTCTCGGCGTTACCGGAGGCTCGTACGGCGGCTTTATGACAAACTGGATTATCGGACATACCGACCGCTTTAAAGCTGCCGCTTCGCAACGCAGCATAGCGTCGTGGATTTCGTTCAGCAACACAACGGATATAGGTTTCACTTTTACCGCTGCACAGATCGGCGGCGACGTGTGGACAAATCTCGACGGACTCTGGACACAGTCGCCGATGAAATATGCCGACAAAGTAAAGACGCCTACGCTGTTCATTCACAGCGATGAAGACTACCGTTGCTGGCAGTCGGAAGGCATCCAGATGTTTTATGCGTTGAAATATTTTGACGTTCCGGCACGCCTATGCCTGTTCAAAGGCGAAAATCACGAACTGTCGCGCTCAGGTAAACCCAAAAACCGTGTTCGCCGTATTCAGGAAATTACCGACTGGATGGATAAGTATCTGAAGCCGTAAGAACCGTTATCCAGAACAGCCATTCCGAAAACGATTGCAGCAATTCGGGATTGATGGATTCGGGATTGTCGAGCGGATGATGGTAGTAAAAACTCTCTCTGCCGCGAATGTCGGCAACGGGATATCCGGCTTTGGCAAACACAGCGCCGTCGGTACGCGGTCGCGTCAGATATGGACTGGTGCGTGCCGTCAGCTGGCGGTGCACGTACTTGCGGTTGGCATCTTCGACAATCGGCAGCAGTTGCGGCGACGATTCGGCAATCGAAGCTGCCAGCGCCTCGCCGGTGCCGGGCATCTCAAGATTGATGATGGCTTTGATCTTATCCTTTGGAACGGTTGGATGCAGAGTGTAATACGTGCTGCCCGTCAATCCCGCTTCTTCGCCGTCGAGACTGATAAACAGGACGCTGCGTTTCGGCTTGACAGCGCTTTTCGCCAGAGCTTCAGCCACTCCGAGCATTGCCGCCGTTGACGAATTATTGTCGTTAGCTCCGGCGATATGGTAGGGCAACATACCGAGATGGTCAAGATGAGCCGACACGATGACGTATTCGTCAGCCAAATTCGGGTCGCTGCCTTTGATTTCGCCAATGATATTTTTGCCAGTCGCGTTGGGATTATATTTCGATACCATACGAATATGCGCCTTTTTACCCGTCGCAAACGATGCCGGTTTGAATGTCCTGTAAATATTTGCGACCGTTTCACGATAGGTTTTTCCCGTGCCGAGAAATACGTCTTCGGCAACTTTTTCGGTGATATGGCAATAAACGAAATCTTTGTTGTACAGCGCATTAGGACCCGGCACCCAGAGATACAGCATACCGATAGCGCCATGCTGCGCGGCATTAGCTTGCTTGGTCTGATGCAAAGTATGGTTGTACCACATACGGATCGAGTCGGGATTTTGGCTGCGGTTGGGCGTCTCGCCTTCGATCAGCACAATCTTGCCGCGCACGTCTATACCGGCATAATCGTCGTAGCCAAGCTCCGGCGCCGACACCCCGAAACCGGCATAAACAATGTCGGCAGTGATATCGCCCGAACCGGAATTGTTACCTGCAAACCATCCGTCAGCCCATTCGTATTGCTTTGGCACCCAGAACGTTTCGTTCTTTTTAGTTCCATTCATTGGAAACAGGATTTCCATTTCGCCGTCTTCTATCTCGACACAGGGATGCGGATATTCCTGAATATAAGCGCCATTACCTGCGGCAGGCAGCAGGTTCCACGATTTGTAATAATTTTCGACAATCTTGACGGCTTGAGCCATCCCCTCCGAGCCGGCAAGACGACCGTGCAGGGATGTGTCCGATAATTGGCAGACATAGCCATAAAGTTTTTCCGAAGTGATATGACGATGCATCGCGTCGAGATATTTTTCTTCGTCGGTAAGCGTTTGCACACGTCCACGCGGCTGTGCCTGAATAGAGAATGTCAGGCATAAACAGCTGATAATAAATAATATACGTTTCATTTTGATTTAATATTTTTTGATTATTTTTGCTATTGCTATCTGTTTCACGATTTTGTCTGATTTTTTGTCTTTATAGACAAAGCCACGAAACATCCCTCCGCTGTTGAACGGCATTGCTATGTTACCATCCTTATCGACAGCTATCAATCCGCCGCTACCGGCATCAGGTTTCAATTCCCTGTGAATGATGAAGTCAGCTGCATCCTCGACCGTCTCGTGCAGATATTTATATCGCGCGCAGAGGTTGAACGCAACGGCATGACGGATAAAATATTCGCCGTGCCCCGTGCACGAAACGGCGCAACTTTCATTGTCGGCATACGTTCCTGCGCCGATTATCGGTGCGTCACCGATGCGTCCCCAGCTTTTGCGCAGCATACCGCCCGTGCTGGTGCCTGCTACGAGGTTGCCATGTTTGTCGCGCACTACGCAACCGACCGTGCCGTTTTTCTTGCTTTCGGCTTTGAACTGCTCGACCC
The DNA here is from genome assembly GCA_031272455.1 of Tannerella sp. Taxonomy (GTDB): domain Bacteria; phylum Bacteroidota; class Bacteroidia; order Bacteroidales; family Tannerellaceae; genus Tannerella. The sequence continues at coordinate 14,067 of JAISTS010000025.1, forward strand.
AGCGCATTGTACGCGGCGTGGCGAAGTACATATTATCCACAATATCAAGCCCTTGCTCGGCAGCAAACTGATCTGCGCCCTCACCGCTCAGCATCACGTGCTCCGATTTTGTCATCACAGTATATGCCGCTGTAATAGGGTTCTTTATCGTTTTGACGCCTGCAACCGAGCCTGCCGACAGGTCTTTGCCGAGCATTATGGCGGCGTCGAGCTGGAAAGTACCGTCGGCAGCTACCGTTGCGCCTTTGCCGGCATTGAACATCGGGTTGTTTTCCAAATAGTTAACCACCGCGATAACGACTTTTTCGCCGTCAGCGCCTTCGGCAAGGAGTTTGTCGCCGATTGTCAGCGCACTGTCGAGAGCGGCATAGTATGCTGCCGCGCGTTCGGGATCGTTCTCTACACCTTCGGTACTGCCCGCCCCACCATGTATGGCGATAGCGTATTCGCGCTGGGCTTGAACGCCAACAAAAGCGCACCATCCCAGAATTATCACTGCTAAATGTCTTATCCTCATAGCTTTAATCGTTTTATTTTGTTATTTCTTACGGACAAAGGTAGAATATTTTTTTTATCCGCAAAAGATTTTTTCGCTAATTTTATCATTAGATCGAACTCACCGAATCATAATGTCGCTGATAACATCGCCGCCTGCTGTCTCGTTTAGCTTGTTTTTCAGAGTATTACGATTGATAGTCAGTTCGCTGCGCAGAGCAGCCGAGTTGACCGAAACGTGCAGGACGCCGCTTTTTATATATAATGTACGGGTACATTGTAATACGGAAGCGCTAAACATTTCGTTCCAAGCCCTGATGACGCGCGACTCAAGCAGTTTTTGCTTCACGTCGGGATTGTCGTCGTAGAAAACCTGCAAAATATCGCTTATATGGCTGGTGTTTGTTCGTTTCATAAGGCGTCCTCCAGATATGTAACTTCCCCTGCCTCAACACGATAGAGCGAATAGTCGTTGCCTGCCGCCGCCAAAATCCGGTCTAAATATTTGCGGTTGGTGTCGGTAATGAAAATCTGCCCGAACTGCTCGTTGCCAACCAAGCCGATGATCTGCTCAACCCGTTCGGCATCGAGTTTGTCAAAAATATCGTCGAGCAGCAGAATGGGTTTTGTTTTGCTACGTTCGGTCAGGAAAGTAAACTGCGCCAGCTTGAGCGAGATAAGACAGGATTTGTTCTGTCCCTGCGAGCCTGTTTGCCGCATAAGGTAGTCGCCGAGCTTCATCTCGATATCGTCTTTATGAATACCCGTAAGCGAATGTCCCACAATGCGTTCCTGCTCGCGGCGCGATGCCAGCTTCTCGTCGAGGCGACAATCGGCAAGTTGCGAAACATATTGTAAACCAACCGTTTCCGTCGAATGACAGATATGTTGGTAATAGTCGTTGAAAAAGGGTGTAAATTCGCGCACCATCTTTTCGCGTTTTTCAAAAATCACCTGTCCATGCGCCGCCATCTGCATTTCCAGAACGTCGAACAGGTCGTCTTCGCGACTTTCGTTACGCAACAGCTGATTACGCTGCATCAATGCCTTATTGTATTGAATAAGAGCGTATAAGTAATTTTTGTCGTGTTGCGAAATAACCATATCCATAAATCGCCGTCGCTCGTCGCTGCCTCCGCGTATCAGATCGACGTCCGATGGCGAAACCATCACTAACGGCAACAATCCGATATGTTCGGACAGTTTGTCGTAGCTTTTCTGGTTGCGTTTCAGCTGTTTACGCTGCCCGCGCCGTATGCAGCAAAAAATATTTTCGCTCTTCTCGCCGTCGTCGTACTCGCCCTGAAGGACGCAAACATCTTCATCGTGCCGAATAATCATCGCGTCGGGCGTGTTGAGATGGCTTTTGCAGAACGACAGGTAAAAAATTGCGTCGAGCAGATTGGTCTTGCCCATCCCGTTGTTCCCGAAAAAACAGTTCATTTTCGGCGAGCAGGAAAAATCCGCCTGAACAATATTTTTATAGTTTATTACCGATAATTTATTCAGTATCATATTATTACGTAATCAATGCTTCTTTTATGTCCGCGTTTTCGGACATACAAAAGTAAAAAATCTGGACAAAATATTCGATTATTTCCCGTAAAAAAACTAATTTTGCGCCCTGAAACCGAAAACGGTTCTCACGAAACAAAAAATATTTAACATATTATGGCAAAAAAGAAACAGGAAAAACAGGAAAAAGAGATTGAAGTTGGCGCGATACTCTCTCGTTCTGAGCAGTTTATAGAAAAAAACAAGAACCTGCTCATCTATGGTTTTGGCGGCATCATTGTCGTTATCGGTTTGATTCTCGCATATCATTACGGATACGCACAACCGCGCAACGAGAAAGCCAAAGTAGCTATTTTCGCAGGGCAGCATTACTTCGAGATAGACTCGTTTGCGCTTGCGCTGAATGGCAACGGCGTTGATTATGACGGGTTTGAGGCAATAGCTAACTCTTACGGCGGCACCAAGGCGGGTAATCTTGCCAAGGCTTACGCCGGTATCTGTTATTACAAACTCGGCAATCCGCAGAGCGCGATGAAGTATCTGAAATCGTACAAAGGCAGCGACACTCAGCTCGCTCCCGCCCTGACAGGTCTGATTGGCGACTGCTTGGTGAGCGCAGGCGATACCAAAGCCGCCATAGGCTACTTTGAAAAAGCAGCGGCAAAAGCTGATAACGAGTTCATTAGCCCTATCTATCTGAAAAAGGCGGGAATAGCCTACGAAAGCCTGCAAAATTATAAAGACGCCATCCGTGTTTATACGACGATAAAGGAGAAATATAACCGCTCGACCGAGGCAATGGAAGTTGACAGGTATATCACGCGGGCAGAAATCCTTTCAAAACAATAACCGGAGAATGGCATCAGCATATCAGAACCTGTCGAGTTTCGACGTAAACAGCGTGCCGGACGCATCCGGAATGCGTATAGCAATAGTTGTCTCGGAATGGAACGAGACCGTAACCGAAAAAATGCTTGAGGGGGCGTGTAATACGCTCGAAAAGTTTGGCGTGAAAGCCGAAAATATCATCGTCGAGCGCGTGCCGGGCAGTTTTGAGTTGACTTACGGCGCCCGTTTGATGGCGGAAACGCTGAAACCCGACGCCGTGATTGCGCTCGGATGTGTTGTACGCGGCGACACCCCGCATTTTGATTACGTCTGCTCAGCCGTTACTCACGGCGTTACCGAGCTGAATATGAAATACGATATCCCGTTCATTTTCGGAGTGTTAACGACCAATACACTGAAACAGGCTGAAGACCGCTGCGGCGGAATTTACGGCAACAAAGGAGATGAAGCCGCAATTACCGCAATAAAAATGTCGAATTTTTCTTGCAGGTTAAAAAAATAGTTCGTACCTTTGCAGCGATTTTTGAAATCGGGCAGATACCAGAGTGGCCAAATGGGGCTGACTGTAACTCAGCTGTCTTTCGACTTCGGTGGTTCGAATCCATCTCTGCCCACAAAATCAATGATAATTGACAAATTTCTTTGCGGAAGTAGCTCAGTCGATAGAGCATTAGCCTTCCAAGCTGAGGGTCGCGGGTTTGAGCCCCGTCTTCCGCTCCAAAGACAAACGACTTAAGTAATGATTATTTAGGTCGTTTTATTTTTGAGGATTTCGTAGCGACGGGATAAAATAAAAACAGCCTTTTCTCAAAGGCCGCTTTTATAAGGTTTTAATAGGTATTAGTCTTTAAGGCAAAAAGATTGTTTAGGTTATCGCCGCAAAGGTACGGCGTTATTAATTAATTTTTATTATTTTATTATATGTTGTACAACATATTTTTGATTTTTTTTTCGGCAGCAAGGTGAGAATTTCCGCAAAAAAGGGACATTTAACCGTGCCGCTAACCGAATGTAAGTGCCATTCCTTTAACATTTTCTATCATTTTTCCATTCTTGTAAACTAAATTTCCGTTCACTAATGTTAAAAAAACGAAATTTCGGAAAATTTGCCCTTCAAGCGGCGACCATCCGCAGTGATAAAGGATATTTTCGGGCGAAACGCGCCATTCGCGCTGCGGGTCAACGAGCACAAGGTCGGCATAATAACCTTCACGAATGTAGCCGCGTCGGTCTATCCTGAACAGTTCGGCAGGCTGATGAGCCATCTTTTCGACGACTTTTTCTTTTGTAAAGACGCCCTGTGCCGCCAATTCGAGCATCAACGGCAGCGAATGTTGTATTAATGGTCCGCCCGATGCGGCGCTCAGGCAGTTGCCTTCCTTTTCCGACATCAGGTGCGGAGCGTGGTCGGTGGCGACAATGTCTATCGTGTTGTTATTGACAGCACGGCGCAGGGCTGCACGGTCTGCCGCTGTTTTGATAGCCGGATTCCACTTGATTTTGTTGCCGTAAACCGGATAGTCGTCGTCCGAAAACCAGAGGTAATGTACACAGGTTTCGGAAGTTATCCGCTTTTCAGCGAGCGGCAGCTTATTGTCGAGCAGCGCCAGCTCTTTTGCCGTCGAGACGTGGAGCAGATGCAGGCGCGTACCAAGCTCGTGCGCCAGCTCGACCGCTTCGGACGAGGATGCGTAACAGGCTTCTTCGCTGCGGATTTTCGGATGGAAAGTAACATCGAGCGCATCTTCGCCGTATTTTTCGATATAATATGCTCTGTTACGACGGATAATTTCTTCTTTTTCTGCATGTATGGCAACGAGCAAATCAGTTTCGCTGAAGATTCGCCGCAAGGCTTCGCGACTGTCAACCAGCATATTTCCTGTCGATGAACCGAGAAAAAGTTTCAGTCCGGGCACTCGTCGGCGGTCGAGACGCGCTATTTCATCAAAGTTATCGTTCGTTCCGCCAAAAAAAAACGAATAATTAACAGCCGAGGTTTCCGCCGCACGCTGAAATTTCCACTCCAGCTCGGCTACAGTCGTAGTTTGCGGTTTGGTGTTCGGCATATCCATAAACGACGTTACGCCACCTGCAGCTGCGGCGCGGCTCTCGGTCGCAATCGAGCCTTTGTGCGTCAAGCCCGGCTCGCGGAAATGCACCTGATCGTCGATGACGCCCGGCAGCAGCCATTTGCCTTCGGCGTCAATAATTTCGGCATTGCCAACGTCGTGGTCTGCTTCATCGCCTTCATACACACGGCTGATAAACGCGCCATCAGTCAAAACAGCGCCCCGAAACGAGCGCCCCTCGTTAATTATAAGTGCGTTCTTGATCAGGCGTTTCATCAGCCGACTTTTTTCTGCAGATATTTACGGAAGAAGCTCCACCATTTCAGCTTCAATACTCCAAACAGCGCTTCGCCGAAGATGGACGAATTCATTTTTGACGTGCCGAGTACACGGTTGACAAATACTATCGGCACTTCAACCAAGCGGAATCCGCATTTATACGCCGTGAATTTCATTTCAATCTGGAACGCATAGCCTTTGAAATGGATTTTGTCCAACTCGATGGTTTCGAGCACTTCGCGACGATAGCACTTGAAGCCCGCCGTCGTGTCGCGCACCTTCATTCCGGTTACGAAACGCACATACATCGAAGCATAGTACGACATCAGCACGCGCCCAAGAGGCCAGTTGACGACATTGACGCCGTTGCAGTAGCGCGAGCCGATAGCCACGTCGGCACCGCCTTCGACGCAAGCGGCATAGAGGCGCGGCAGGTCGTTAGGGTTGTGGCTAAAGTCGGCATCCATCTCGAAGACGAAGTCGTAACCATGCTCTACCGACCACCGGAAACCGCAGATATACGCCGTTCCCAGTCCCTGCTTGCCCGTTCGCTCGACTATATGCAGGCGCTCGGCAAATTCCGCCTGCAAGCCCTTGACGATAGCAGCTGTACCGTCGGGCGAACCGTCGTCAATGATCAGCACATCGAACGCCTTCTCAAGCCCGAACACCGCCCTGATGATGCTCTCAATGTTCTCCTTCTCATTATAAGTAGGAATAATTACAATACTGTCTGTTTTCATATACATTAAATATTTTGACTCTTTCTTTCGACGTGTAAATTTAGCGATTATTGTTGAGACGTGAATAAAAATCAACGGAAAAATTTTGCAACCTCGAAAAAACGCTGTCGGTCTATGTGCCGCGCCATTTTCGAAACATATATCGTAAGCGAAATTATCAAAAGGAATAAAAGATACGGAATTATTTTCGTGATAAGATGCTGTTAGCAGGAAAAATCTCCGTGTGCCTTGATGGCGACGCCGAAATTATTCAAATAAAGCCCATCATTATAAGCATAAAAAAAGCGCCGCAAGCAAGACCTGCGGCGCTCATTTGTTAAGTTGGCGGCTACCTACTCTCCCACTTGCGCAGTACCATCGGCGTAACGGGGCTTAACTTCTCTGTTCGGAA
>JAISTS010000038.1 GCA_031272455.1 Tannerella sp.
TGCTATCCCCTTCACTAATCCATCTAAAAATCCCATAGTTTCAAAAAAAATTAAATGTTTATAAATGTTTTTTCTTTTTGACGTTTAAAAACGTCGCTGCAAAGATATGACGATATTTCAAATCTGTCAATACGTAATTTTACGTATTTTTGCCCCCCCTAAACTACGTAATTTTACGTAGATGAAATGTTAAAATCGGGACAAAAAAGCTGTCTTCCGGCATCTGTTCGTTGTCAAGACAAACGGCTTTGCATCCCGATACCGAACGTCGGCTGGGAGTGGGTGGGCTGAGCCTTGATTTTTAAACGTAGATCACCCTAACCCAACTGATTTCCAACGTGATCAGTTTCATTATAGAAAAGCCTTTCAGATTGTAAGCAATGTAATCATACGAATCGCCAACAAATAGACCGGGATGGTCTTTATCACTATTTGCACTAAATTCTACTTGCCGGTAGGTATCCCATCCTGTAACCAAGCCTCGATACAAATCTTCAATTTGCGCTTCGGTAAAACCGGGATATATCTGGTACAGTGCGTCTCTGGTGGCGGCGCGATAAGCGGGGTCGTCTGTATCCACTTTAAATTTTACCGTCATATCGGGCACAGTTTCAACCAGAGCAAAATAGGCGTTCAACTCTTCGGTGGTAACCTGCTCGAAATCAATAGCCAAACTGTAAGTATGAAGGAAAACTCCCCCTTTGCGAAACTCTCTACTGCAAGTCATATAGTTGATGCCACCTGCTGTCCATTCTTTGACGTAATTGTTTGGTTCCGGGTTGAACCATTCTTTTGTACGCATTTGCACAAGTGCAACCATCTCAGCCACGCGCGGAACGGGGTTTGAATACACTTTGCTGCCGCGATAGTAGTTTTGGACAACATAGTCGTAATTCGCGACGTTCAGTTCCGCTTCCGAAATCTCAAATTCTGTCCCCATGCTGCCGAGCGGATTATTATTCGCATATTTGAGGCAAAAACCGTTATCCAAAACGTAATAGGAATATAGAATGTCGTAGAGATTGCGAACATATTTCTTGCAACTGATGCCAAGGATGGTAGTATCTTTCTCATAGACAACGTATTCGCAATCGTCGCTCGTTATAAATTTACTCCATGGCAAAATGCCAAAGACTTCAACATTTACATCGACCGATCCAACATTAGGTCCAACTTTTAAGCTAAAACCTCCCAGAATATTTGTATTGCTATTGTCGAGAAGATCTTCGCCGACAAAAACACATTCTTCCTTCCAATAGGTTGTTTCGCCGGCTTTCAAAGCATCGTTCTGATGGTGAATGCTGTAATAATTACTTCCCGACCATATCAAAAAGTGATCCGTTTTACCTTTCAGGCTGATGTCGTTTTCATAATGGCAATCTTCTTCGGCTATAAATGAGCCGTCGTTCGGTTTAGCAAACATCCTGTCATCGCTATAAATCTGGCTCGAATAGGCATATTTGAAAAGTCCGCCTTTCGGGAAGAAAGCGAGATAATCTTTGGTGCCGACAAAATTGGCTTTGGTGAAAAAGCCCGTTTTTCCGTTGTTCTCGCTGTTACTGCCGCCGATTTTGACTGATGCCGTGCCGTAATAACTGTTGTCCTGAACGCTTGTAGCTGTAACGGTGAGCTTCGTGGCTGTTTCGTCGGCTGCCACCGTCAACAAACCGCTGCTCGAAAGCGTTGTACCTGATTTATTCGCTCCGCTGAGGCTCCATGTTACGTCCTGTTTCGGGGCGTCTCCTTCGACTGTGGCTGTGAACTGTTGCGTTTTGCCACACTCGACCGTAACCGAAGACGGACTGACAGTTACGTCGGTAACTGCATAAACCGTTTCTTCGGGCATAAGTTCTTCGCACGAAGCGAACATTGTCATTGCTGCGAGGCAGGCTACTGAATACTTCACCACATTCCTCAAAAAATCCATTTTCAACATTGTATTACTTTTAAACTGTTTATAATTATTAATTAATTAGATTCTATGTTGTCATTGCATTTGACGCCGCAAAGTTACAGCGCGATTTAATGCCTGTCAATACGTAATTTTACGTATTTTTCGGGGGTGTTTTTACGTATTTTTACGTAGATGAAATGTTAAAATCGGCACAAAACAGCCCGATCGGGGGGTACAGGGTAAGGGATTTTTTCGTACCTTTGCTGTCGGATTGGGTCATTAAGCCCAACGATAATATGTACAAGGATGAAAGTAGTAACACTCAAATTTCTAATAATTTAACTCAGCGTAACGGCAAATTTTACCTGCTTGTTACGCTATCGTCAATGACGGCATTTGCGCCTTTGGTTACGGATATGTACCTGCCCGCATTGCCTTCGCTTTCCGACTTTTTCAGTACGTCAGCCTCTATGGTGCAGATGACGATTTCGACTTCGATGCTCGGCATTGCTGTCGGGCAGTTGTTTTTCGGTCCGTTCAGCGACAAGTTTGGACGCCGACGTCCGCTTTTCGCATCGTTTGTGCTGTATCTTTTGGCAACGCTCGGTTGTATTTTTGCGCCTAACATCGTGCTGCTCATCTCTTTTCGCCTCTTGCAGGGCTTGGGAGCAGCGGGCAGCATCGTACTGGCGCGTTCCATTGCCGCCGACTGGTTTTCGGGCAAGGACTTGTTGAAATTTCTCGCCTTAATCGCTGCCGTTCAGGGTATTGCGCCTATTGCAGCGCCGGTAGCGGGAGGCGTACTGCTGCTCGTAACCGACTGGAAAGGCATTTTTGTAACGCTCGGATTACTTGGGCTTTTGGTGATGATTTTCTGTTTTTATCTCAAAGAATCGCTGCCCCGCCACAAGCGCGTCAAAGCGCCGGTAATTTCGACGGTAAAATTTTTCGCCCCCGTGCTAAAAAACAGGTTGTTAATGCTTTACATAGCGTTGCTGTCGTTTTCGACGGCGATAATGTTTGCCTACATCGCCTCGTCGCCCTTTATTTTTCAGGATCATTACGGCGTGTCGCCGATGACATACAGCGCCATTTTCGCCGTTAATGCGGTGGCTCTGATGATAGGCAATTTGCTTGCGGCGCGGTTGAAAAATCCACACAAAACATTGAAATACAGCGTTGTCGGGCTGTTCTGTTTCTCAGTAATTACAAGTATAACGCTGATTTTCGATGCCGAGATATACATCGTTTGCGTATCACTGTTTTTCTCGTTGCTGTTTTCCGGCGCTACGTTCCCGATTTCCACCAACTTAGCATTGGATTTGGAGAAGAAATATCGCGGCACGGCATCGGCGGTACTCGGCGCTGCAACCTTCCTCGTCGGCTGCGTTGTTATGCCATTAGCGGGAATAGGTAATATACTGATTTCCACCGCAGTTCTGATGAGCCTCTGCGCCATTATTATCGTAATTATACACCGGATTATCACTAAAATAAATATTAAAAAATAAATTAAATCTATGGAAATAAATGAATTGACAGCCACATCCGTATGGCAACTGTCGGAAGAAGAAGCATTTATGCTTATCGACAAAATTATGAAAGAAGTATCGGACAAGGACGAACGAAACGCCCTGACCAAAATCATTTCACAGGCTTTTGATTTTCGCACTGTCAGCAAATCGAAAAAGGCAATGATACAGAGCCTGTCAATGCTTGGTTTCAAGTTCTTTGCGGTGGAAAATGAGAAGAATATGCTGCGCGGACTTTGTAAGCGAAAAAATGCACAACAGAGTGTTTTTTAGTAATATAATTTTTAATTAAATCATTATGTCAAAAGTAATTAGCGAACAGGTAAAGAAAGCCGAATCATTGATTGCCGGCTTGCGTAAACACCCTGAAATTATGGGTAAAGTTGGAGTGAACGAGCAAACTCTTGCTGCGTTAGAGTCTGAAAGCAAGTTGCTTGGCGCTCAAAACGAAGAGCTTGAACAACTTGAAGCGAAGAGAAGCGAAGTATCGCGTGCAGCCAACGGTAAATTGGTTGCAATCCGCACCCAGTTTCAGACCCTGAAAAGGACAGTCAAGCTGAACACCGACCCTGCAAAATGGGCGCAAGTGGGCATCTTGGACAAGAAGTAAGGTCTTGTTTTTGAGGAGTAATTCGTAAATCAGCCGTCGGGTTTTTTCCTGCGGCTGATTTCGTTATTGCATTGCGACGCTGACATGATGTTTTTTTGCCTGATTGGCATCGCGTTATTAATTGTTGCCGCCAACCTGCGACCAGTTGGTTATTTCGCGGGTATAAATCTTTTGAATCTGGCTGACAATAAGCGATTTAATAGGGTTGTTTTTTATTAATAAAAAAAATGTTGCCCACCCTTCCTGCGAGCGCGAAGCAACATTTTCATAAAAACAAATTCAACTCTTTATTTTTCCTTTTTCAACGCGTCTTTTCTTGCTTTCCGTATCCGCAAAAACAGCGTTTCGGAAGAAAATACGAGCGGCAGGAAAAACATTTTCGACGTCAATCTGTATGACGCAACGTTCTATTCGCTCTTTATGAAAAATGAGGAGATTGAGCGTCAGGCGGAGGAGCAGCACAACAGGTGGCGAAAAAGCGAGCCTGCGTCGCCATACAATGTTCCGTTCAGTCAACTGCCGGAGCATTACAGGCATAGCAACCGCAATCGAGTGTTAGACAAATCTTTACGCTATTATTTGATAAAAGGGAAAAAGGCGGAAACAAGTAAGGCTGACGAGCCGCTGTCGCCACAAGAGATAGAGGTGATGGGAATGATAGAGCATAATCGCTGGATGATAGAGAAATACAATGCGGGCTGGGTTGCCTGTTCGGAGGAGTCAACAGGAGTAGCAAGACTGCGTGATAAGTACGAAGCGCAGATATTGGCAGAGATTGAGGCTGAAGGCAGAAGCTTGACCGATAACGAGATACGCGCTTTGATTAAGGAACGATTGATGAACTGCCCGGATTTTTGGAAAAAACTTCGTGAATATAAGATACACAGAGACTTGCGCCCGTGGAACGAACTTTCGGACGCCGATAAAAAGAAAGATTTCGACAGTATCCTCGTTTAAACACCCTGAAAGTCAATAGTGTTCATTTTTCCTTCATCAATGCAGGTATGAGAAATACCAATGCGCAGATCGTGAAACCGCCGGTTATCAACAAATTACCGTCGGTCGGCAATATCCCTGCGGCAACGATTTGTGCGGCAATAAACAGCGCAACAAGAAACAGCAAGGCTCTGCCCGAACGACTTGTAGCGACCTCGTTGCGAAATAAAATAAATATCACACCCAGACCGACTAATAGCGTTACTATGCCAAGGTTGAGCATCTGCACAAGTGCGTTCATCTCAGGATGAAGTTTTGACAACTCCCTGCCCCACTTAAACCAGTCTGAGGCGTGAAATATTCCCAGCAGCAGCAGAATTACTCCGCCCGTTAAAATCATTTTTTTTCTCATAAGTTCATAAATTTTGTGTTATATACGATTTTAACGTGACTACAGCAGTATTATTGCTACGAACTATTTCCCGATACAGAATTTCGCAAAAATATTTCCCAAAATCTCGTCGGTGGAAATTTCGCCTGTTATTTCGCCGAGATAATGCAGACATTCGCGAATATCCTGCGACAGCAAATCGCCCGAAAGCAGCGGTTGAGCCGAGTCGGGATTTAAGCCATCAATCACGCGCTCTATGGCGGTCAGGCTATGTTGCAGCGCCTCATAATGCCTTGCGTTTGAAACAATTACATCGTTACTGATTTGCTGTGGAATTTGGGCTGCCTTCATCAGCGCTTTTTGCAGCATCTCGGTATTCAAGCGTTTTTTTGCCGAAATGCGGATCTTTTCACAGTCGAAAGGCGTGAACAGCGTTTCTAAAATTTCCAGTTCCTCGTCCGACAGCTTGTCTATCTTATTGAAAATGAGTATTATTTTCTTACCTTCGGCGCGTTTCAGGATCTTCTCTGTCAGCCACTCGATATGTTCCGAGACATTAGTGCCGTCAACCAGCCATAGCACAATCGAGGCTTTTTCGATCTGTTGGAAACTGCGTTCTATGCCCATATTTTCTACTGTGTCAGCGGTTTTGCGGATGCCTGCCGTGTCAATAAAGCGGAAGGTAACGCCCTGAATATTAACCACATCTTCAATCACATCGCGGGTCGTACCGTGAATATCGGACACTATGGCTTTTTCTTCGTTAAGCAGCAGATTGAGCAAGGTGGATTTTCCCACATTTGTTTCGCCCACCAAAGCGACAGGAATACCGTTTTTCAGCGCATTGCCAAGCTCAAACGAATTTGCCAAACGACTGATTTTCTGCCTGATTGCTATTGCCAATTCTTTCAGTTTTTCGCGACTGGCAAACTCCACATCTTCTTCCGAAAAATCAAGTTCAAGTTCGATAAGCGATACGAAATCAACAAGTTGCGCACGCAGACTTTTCAGTTCGTCGGAGAATCCGCCACGCATCTGACTGAATGCCAAGCGATGAGCCGCCGCCGAGGTGGAAGCGATCAGGTCGGCTACGGCTTCAGCTTGCGACATGTCCATTTTGCCGTTGAGGAAGGCGCGTTGAGTAAATTCGCCGGGCGCAGCTATGCGACATCCGCGTTCAATCAGCAGTTGCAGAAGGCGTTGCTGGATGTAAACAGAGCCGTGGCACGACAGTTCGACGGTGTCTTCGCCGGTGAACGAATGTGGCGCACGAAACACCGTAGCCATAGCATCGTCGAGCGTTGCATTGCCGTCGGTTATCGTTCCCAGACACACGCTTCCGGCAGGTTGAGTCAGCAGTTGGCGCTGTTTGTCGCGTGGCGTGAAAAGCGTCCGGCAGATGGCGACAGCCTGCTCGCCCGAAACGCGGATGACGGCAATACCGCCATAACCCGCGGGGGTCGAAACGGCACAAATAGTATCCTGAGTCGCAGTCATTACAGTGTGATTAATTCGTACTTACGTGTTCCGAGACCGATTTTTTCGGCGTGATCCAGCCCTGCCTCCCATTTTGTATCGGGATGAACGAGGTTGAATTTGTCTTTTCCTTCGAGATGCTCGTGCGGGTGTTTATCCGCCAGTTTGCTGTTAGACAAAGCGGGCGCTTTTATCACCAAATCGGCACAAGCCTGATCGAGCGCGACGGGATCGAACGATGCTGCTATGCCAAGGTCGGGGATGATTGCCGCATCGTTATGGTTCCAGCAATCACATTCGGGCGACACGTTCATAATGAAACTGACGTGGAAATTAGGTTTGCCAAGCAGGACGGCTTTCGTATATTCGGCAATCTTGCAGTTAAGGTTTTCCGAGGTGTCATTTTCGCCCTGAACGGCGCCGTCGTGCTGACAGAGCGCTACGCACTGCCCGCAGCCAACGCATTTGTCGTAGTCGATGAACGCTTTACGGTCGGAGCCAAGATGAACGGCGTCGTGAGCGCAATATTTGACGCATACGCCGCAGCCCGTACACTCATCGCGGTCGATTTGCGGTTGCGAGCAGGAATGGAGTTCGAGTTTGCCGGCTCTGCTTGCCGCGCCCATACCAAGATTTTTCAGCGTACCGCCGAAACCGCTTTGCTCGTGCCCCTTGAAGTGCGTCATACTGATGACGATGTCGGCATCAACCACCGCAGCGCCGATTTTCGGAGATTTGCAGTAGTCGCCGTTGATTTCCACTTCGCGGCAGTCGGTGCCCTTCACACCGTCGGCAATGATGACGTTACAGTTTGCCGTCAGCGGATTGAAGCCGTTGGCGACAGCGCTCTTCAGATGGTCAACCGCGTTTGAACGACCTCCCGAATACAGCGTATTGCTGTCGGTAAGGAAGGTTTTTGCGCCGAGGCTGTTCAGCAGCTCGACCATCCGCGCCACATAGTTGGGACGCAGATATGCAAGGTTACCCGGCTCGCCGAAGTGCATCTTGATAGCCGTAAACTGGTTTTTAAAATCAATACGCTCGATGCCGGCGCGTTTAACTACCCGCTCCATTTTTGTCGGCAGGCTTGCAGACGGCGAAGTCCGCAGATTGGTGAAATACACTTTTGAAGTTTCCATTTTATTTAATAAGAAAATTAGCAATGTTTCTATTTTGTGATGCAAAGATACGGAATTTATCGGATTTTGCAGTACATTTGCAGAATAAATTTATAAATATCTGTACGTATGAAAAAAATTTCACTTTTACTGATCAGCTTATTGGGAGCGGGCGCCGCGTTTTCGCAGGAATGGGCGCCGGAGAGTACTGAATGGTGGTCGCCTGAACCGGCGCTTGTCAAACCCGCAAAATCGCCCGGACAACCTCCGTCGGATGCCATCATACTGTTCGACGGCAAAGACCTGTCGAAATGGAACAGCGACCGTGGTGGTGAGCCGACATGGAAAATCGCTAATGGCGAGGCTGTTACTGTGCCCGGAAAGGGCGGCATCGTTACGAAAGAATATTTCGGCGACTGCCAGCTGCACGTCGAGTTCAAACTGCCCAAACCTGTCAAAGAAGATGCCGAAGACCTGCACGGACAGTCGCAGGGCAACAGCGGCGTAATCCTGATGGGGCGCTATGAGGTGCAGATCCTCGATCCCGAAAACAACAAAACCTACGTCAACGGGATGTTGGGAAGCATCTACAAGCAAACCGCCCCGCTTGTCAATCCTTATACTAAAAACGGCGAATGGCAGGTCTATGACATCTATTGGAAAGCGCCGCAGTTCGGCACCGGAGGCGTGCTCGAGTCGCCTGCTGTCATCACCGTAGTGCTCAACGGCGTCTGTATCCAGAACAATTACATCCTCAAAGGGCATACGCCATACACGGGATTGCCTGAATACAGCGCTCACGGACGGCTTCCGTTCAGTCTGCAAGACCACGGTCGCGCCGTCGCTTTCAGAAATATCTGGATTCGTAACCTTTAATTTAATGTATATGGGAATAAACAGAAGAACATTTATCAAATCGTCAACGGCGCTAACGGGTGCGCTTGCCGCACCGACAATCATCAAAGCCGCCGGAATAAAACACGCCGCGCCGAGCGACACTGTCAACGTGGCGCTGATAGGTTGCCGCAATCACGGCTGGGTTGATCTCGAAGATATGTTTCGTTCCGACAAAGGCGTACAGTGCCTCGCCCTGTGCGACGTTGACCAACAGATACTTAAAGACAAAACCGAAGGGCTGAAACGCTGGCAGGACAAGACGCCCGACCTCTACGGCGACTATCGGCGCGTGCTCGAACGCAAAGATATCGACGCCGTAATTATCGGGACGCCCGACCATTGGCATTGCCTGATTATGACCGACGCCTGCAAAGCCGGTAAGGATGTGTATGTCGAGAAGCCATTAGCCAACAGCCTTGCCGAGTGCGACGTGATGGTGGCAGCCGCCAAACGCTACGACCGCGTGGTCGAAGTGGGGATGCAGCAACGCAGCGCCCAGCTGTGGCACGACGTGATGACGTATCTTGCAAGCGGACGGCTCGGACGTATCGGACGTTTTCACGCTTGGGCGAACTATGGCTATACCGTCGTACCGAAAACACCGGATGCGGCTGTCCCCGAAGGACTTGACTTCGATATGTGGCTCGGTCCGGCTCCTCAACGGACATACAACGCCAACCGTCTGCACGGCTCGTGGCGTATGTTCTGGAACTATGGCGGCGGACTGCTGGCAGACTGGGGAGTGCACCTTCTCGATATGGGAATATGGGGGCTGAATATCAAGGATATGCCGAAGAAAGTGGTGGCAAGCGGAGGCAATTTCCTCTTTCCCGACAGCGCCAACGAAACTTTCGAGACGATGAACGCGATATACGAATATCCCGATTTCATCTTCGGATGGGAAAACACCGGCGGCAAGAACTCGCCCTACGGCAAATTCCGTGGCGTACTGTTTCAGGGAACGAATGGCACCTTAGTCGCCGACCGCGAGTCGTGGGAGGTTTTTCCCGACGGCGATCGCACCGGACATATCCAAGGGGGCGCCATTCTTCGCGCCGACACTATGGAAGAGGATATCGGTCATAAGGCTCACTGCGGCGATTTCATCAGCTGCGTCAAGTCGCATAACACGCACACAGCCTGCACGGTAGAACAGGGAGCGATGAGCGCCAAGTTGTCGCATATCGGCAATATCAGCGCCCGTATGGGATGTGTACCGCTGACTTACGACGATAAAGCCAAGACGTTCCACAATCCCGAAGCCGATAAATATATCAAACCCGTCTATCGCAGCCCGTGGAAATTTCCCGAAGTATGACGGCGATTAGTTGCTGAATGTCAGCCTGTCGTCCTTAACATCCACCGTAACCGGTCGGTTGCGGTCGATCGTTGCGCCAAGAATTTGCTTCGACAGTTCGTTGAGCACAAGGTCTTGTATGACGCGCTTGACGGGTCGTGCGCCGAACTGCGGGTCGTAGCCTTTGTCGGCTATCAGTTGCATGGCGGCGTCGGTGAAGGT
>JAISTS010000072.1 GCA_031272455.1 Tannerella sp.
GCCTCGTCGTCGGTTGAAAGCGGACGGTCTATCCAAGGCACATCCGAATAGGTCTGCACCTTTTGGATATAAAACCAAGCCCTCATATAGCGGGCGATACCTACATAATGATTAATGTCGGCTTCAGTCCCTGTTACATTAGCAAGGTTTGTAAGCATCACATTAACAGAGCGGAGGCTGCCCCATCCATCCCAGCCGCTCGCATTTTGAGGCGTGCGGAGACCGGTCAGTATTGACTGGAAAAGCTCATGGTCGGTCTTAACCGCCACATTGTCGGACGAAAAATCGTCATACGGCGGACGCTCCGGATACAGTGCATTGTCTCTATAAAGTCCGTAAACGTAAGACTGCAAGTCGTTTGTGGATTTGAAAAATCCTTCAACCGTCAGGTTTGTCTGCGGGATCTGCTCCATAAATTCGTCATTGCAGGCGCTGAAGCTGATTGCAATGATTACTGATAGAAATATTTTTATATTTTTCATATTGCTGTAAATTAATTAGTTAGAAACTCAGATTCAAACCGAAAGTAAGATTTCGCGTGAAAGGATAATAAGCGTTATCAAACTTTTCTGCGTCGTTACCTTTAACCTTTATAGCCTGAATAGTGAAGATGTTTTCGCCGCTGAAATAGAAGCGCAAACGACTGACTCTCAGTTTATTAGTGATATTGTCCGGAAGCGTGTATCCGAACGTGAGGTTTTTAAGACGCATATATGCTGCGTTTTGCAGATATTTGGTCTGCGTCTTTGCGAGTGCGCCTCCATCGGCTTCGTAATACTTCATGCGCGGGAAATAGCCGTCATCGCCTTTCTTGTCCCAGTTATCAAGGTTGTCATTCGACATTCCGACCCATGGAGTAGCATAAAGTCCCCAGAAGTAAACGCCAGAGTTACTTGCTGTCGGGTAAGCTTCACGTTTGCCGATGCCCTGGAAGAAGACCCTCAAATCGAAGCCTTTCCAGTCGGCGCCGAGGTCGAGCGAGAACGGCAGGCGATAAGAGTTGTTACCGATAATCTTGCGGTCGCCCGGATCATCAACTGTGTTGGAACCTTGATCAATCCTGCCATCATCGTTGAGGTCTGCGAACTTCAAATCGCCGGGAGCGAATGCACGGCCATAGCTATTGAGAGCTGACTGGTCAGCCCAGAGAGCGACTTCCTCGTCCGTCTTGAAATAGCCGAGAGTGGTGTAACCCCAAATCTCGCCTATCTCCTGCCCTACGTAATAGTCGGACAAAATTTTCGTCGGGTTGTCGTACTTGGTGATCCATGCGCGGCTGTCGCTAAGCAGGAAGCGAACGCTATAGTTGAGCGGCGAGCCGTCTATCACTGCTGCACGGTCTCTCCAACCTACCGATAACTCCCAACCTTTTGTTTTCAGGTCGGCTGCGTTGGTCTGTGGCTCCGTTGCACCGAAAATAGCGGGAAGCGTCTTGCTCTTAGTCAACATTCCCTCGGTATAACGGGTGTATTTGTCGAAAGAAACATCGAAACGGTTGTTCAGGAGCGCCAAGTCAATACCGAAGTTTACGGTGCGCACCTGTTCCCATGTAAGGCTTCCGGAAACAACGCCCGGCTGGGTGATGCCCAGATTTTGCGTACCGTTAAGTATCGGTGAAGCGCCGTCAATGCCGGCAATGCCCATAAGAGGTAAATAAGGATAATATCCGTATTGTTCATTCACCTGATTACCAAGCGTTCCGTAAGAACCGCGCAGTTTCAGGCTGCTGATATTCAGTTTCTCTTTCACGCCTTCAAAGAACTTCTCGTTTGCGACCGACCAGAAAGCCGATGCCGACGGGAAGAAACCGAAACGATTCTTTTTAGGATAACGTGAAGTGCCGTCGTAACGACCGTTAAATTCCACTCCGTAACGGTTGTCGTAAATATAATTAAGACGTCCGAAAGCGCCTCGCAACGCAAGAGTATTGATAGTCTGCGAATGAGTAAGCGTCGATTCGGGGCTTGTCAACGCAACCGTCGGAAACGAGTTCGACAGCAGGTTGTTAGCTTTTATCAACGTGAAGTTTGAATTATAATATTCCTGATTGAAACCGACCATCGCCTGAAGATAGTGCTTGTCGGCGAAAGTCTGGTGAAAATCGGTATAGGCGTTGTAAACAATATAACGGTTGAACATTTTTGTAACCGTGTTGCTTGCCTTTCCCGGCGCTGTTGCCAATCCCGGACCGCGTGTACGGCTGATGGTTCCTAACTGTTGCATATCCGAAAACTCGTCCGTGAAACGATAGTTGGCATCGGCTTTGATATTCCAGACGTCTTTGATGAGATCAAATGTCGTGTTGAATGATGCCTGAGTTTCATTCATATAAGTGTCCGTGCTTCCGCCCTCAACAAGTTGTACCATACGCGATCCGCTGTCGGTCGAAGAACCGTCGGGATTGTAAATCACATCGGTCGGATATGACTGGTAGATGCGGTAGAAATCCCAACTCATGCGGTCGGTTTGAGCTGTTTCCGAACCGTTACCTATACCTGAAGCCGTTTCCGAATAGGTAGGACGGGTATAATAACGGTGTACGAATGACAGGTTCGTACCCACTTCCCAGAATTTTGTCAGCTTATATGTGCCGTTGGCGCGGACATTATAGCGTGACATCACGTCGTTGATGTATTTCATCATACCTTCCTGCTTGAAGAACGCGCCGCTGACATTGAAAGCGAACTTCTCGCCTTTCTGCGAGACACGCACGTCGTAGTTCTGTACCGGCGAAGCCTCGCGGCACAACAGGTCGAACCAGTTAGTCATGTAGTAATACTCCCAATAACCGTTCGACTTGTTGCTCGGTTTAAGAGCGTCTTCCGGATAGAGGATAGCGGGCAGCGACGGGTCTTTCATGCGTTGTTGCATATATGCGTACTGCTCGTCGGTGAAACGACCGGGATCATCGGCAAATACCGCCTGCGCTTTCATAAACTCGTATGAGTCGGTCGTCATATCGGGCAGGTTGAAGAACGAGCGGTAACCGATGCTTCCATTCGCTTCGACAAGCAGTTTGTCGCTCTTTGCTGTCTTGGTAGTGATGAGCACTACTCCGAAAGCAGCGCGGGCGCCGTATATAGCCGCCGAAGCTGCGTCTTTAAGCACCGAAACGCTTTCAATATCCGACGGATTGATACGCGACAGCTCGTTTGCTGTAACAGGCACGTTATCAACAAGAATCAACGCGCTACCGCCATTGATTGACGTCGTACCGCGTACGTTGATCTCGGATGCCGTCGAAGCGTTTCCGTTCTCCATACGGATGTTAAGACCCGGAGCCAAACCCTGCAAAGCGAGGTTGGCGTTAGTAACAGGTCGGTTAGCAATGGATTTTGCCGAAACCGTGCTCACCGCGCCCGAAAGATTTACTTTCTTCTGCGTACCATAACCGACGACAACGATCTCTTCAAGCGCCTGAGTATCCTCTAACAACTTTATTGTGAGGAATTTACTCCTTCCGCCTGCTGACACGCTGACTTCCTGTGCGATATAGCCAATATAAGAAATCTGCAATGTGGCGTTATCGCGAACTGTCAGGGTGAAATTGCCGTCAAGGTCGGTTACTGTGCCATTCGTCGTTCCCTTCTCGACCACATTAGCTCCGATGATTGGTACGTTGTCGATATCGACTACGATGCCGCTAATCGGTATGCCGGTCTGTTGGTCTTTTCCGAGGACAGTCTTTTTGGAAAGAATGATGTAATTGTTAGCAATTTCATAATTCAATTCGCTGTTAGTAAAGGCTTCCCGAAGGTAATCGGAAACGCTGCCGGATGTTTTCCGGAAATGCACCATCTGTTTGGTGTCAACTTCGCTTGTACTGTACACCACCAGATAGTCGGTTTGCTGTTCAATCTCGTCGAACAGTCGGTCGAGGCTGATATTGCCCGACGAGAGTCTGATGATAGCATTTTGAGCATTACCGTTAACGGCTAAGAGGCTTATAATGCTGGTGAACAACATAATTACTAATAAAATGTTTCTTTTCATAGGCGTTTGTATTTATTGATTAAACATAAGTTCAGTAAAGAGTAATTTTGTTCATTTCCTCATTCTGCCGGATGCGGAAATGATGTATTTTGCTAATGATTCGTAGTATTTCCATAGCGCCGTCGCGCTGACGGAATTTTCCCGTATAAGGTCGTTTCAGGATGCG
Source organism: Tannerella sp. (assembly GCA_031272455.1). GTDB lineage: Bacteria > Bacteroidota > Bacteroidia > Bacteroidales > Tannerellaceae > Tannerella. The sequence continues at coordinate 4,160 of JAISTS010000072.1, forward strand.
GGGATCGTTGACAACTATCTCCACGTCGTAGTAGAGTTCCAGTTTCTCTATGATTTTTCCCAGCATTTCGCCCTTGAAGGTATAAATGCCGTCTTTCCACAGCAGCATATCGTTGTCTATCGCTTCGACGCGGAATGTGCCGTTGCCGAGTATCGCCTGTTCGCCCGGTTGGAGTACGACTGCGCTGTTCGGCGAGCCGTGTTTGCTGACTTTCACGGAGCCTTCGGTCAGCGCCGTGCTCATTTCGTCGGCTTTCGGATAGCTGCTGACGTTGAACTTCGTGCCGAGCGCCGTTATGTCAAGAATGTCGGAAGCATTTACTATAAATGGACGTTCGGGATTATGTGCGACCTCAAACCATGCTTCGCCGGTAAGGCTGACGTTGCGTTCGCTCCCGAAAATCGAGGGATAGCGTAATGTCGAGCCTGCATTGAGCCAAGCAGTCGAGCCGTCGGGCAGCGTAATTCGGGCGCGCTGTCCGGCAGGGACATACAATTCCTGATTGACGGCAACCGTTTCCGGCTGTGCCGGCGCGGTTGAGTTGTGCAGTTTTAATGTCAGGACGACGAGCAGGGCTATTGCGGCGGCATATCCGACATACTGCCATGCCATTTGCAGGATCTTTTTCCGGTTGCGTCCGAACATAAATCGCCGGTATTGCCGTTCGGCTTCCTGCCGGTCGCCCGCATTGGCGTCGGACAACAAAAATATACCGTGAACGTTCTGGGCATTGAGCAAATCGCTGCGCAACGCAGAATCGTTCTCGGCGTCTTTCAGCAAACCGACCCGTTCCGTGAAGGTCAATTCGCCTTCAAAATATTTTATTATCCTTGCATCCATAATATTATAACGGATGAAGCCCGAAAACTACCCAAACGAATCCCGAAAAAAAATTATAGCAGGAAAAATAGCAGCGACGAGTAGGGCTTCAATATCTCGCGCAGTTTTTGGTATGCAATACCAAGCTGATTATCAACCGTTTTAATGGTGATGCCGAGTTCGTCGGCAATGTCTTTTCGTTTCGTTCCGTCAAGTTTATGTTTCGTAAAAATAATTCTGCACCTTTCAGGCAGGGCAGCGAGGGCTTTCTCGATGATTTTCCCTGTCGATTCTTCGTCAAACAGGTCATCGTCCAGAATTTCCAATGAATCGAACTTCATCTTGATTTCCAAGCGATATTCTTCGCCGATGCGGTTTTTCGCTTCTTCTTCGGTTATGCGGCGACGCAAAACGTCGATACATCTGTTTTTCAGCGAAGTAAACAAATATGCGACAAGATTGATTTTTTCCGGCAAGTAGTCGAACCGCTCGTACAAATCAATAAAGACATCCTGAACGATGTCGTGAGCGTCATCATCAGACAATACGTATTCGCGAGCAAAAGCCACTGACCGCGAATACCAGTTCACGTAGAAATCTTTAAAGGTCGTCATCGCATAATCGTGCAATCTTCAGTCTTATACCTTGATAAATATCTTCTGCCGATAGAGATGCCAGAGGATCAGAAAGAGCAGTGCAAACTCGCCCGTTACTACGACCGTCGGGTAAAAGTCGCCCGTGAACTGTTCAAATCCGTGTAGCAAAGTGCGTGCGATGCCGCGTAAGGGTATGGCAGAGTGAAACATATATGCCACGATGGAGTTCAGTCCGAAAATCTGCAAACCCGTAACCCACCAGCCGTTGAATTGCCATTTGTCGGTTATCAGATACGACAGCGCGAGCAGCAGGTAGCATATCCCGCCCGACAGCAGTATCATCGACGGCGACCAGATGGGCTTAATCATCGGCGATTGCAGCGACAGGAGCAGCCCGCCTGCAACAAGCGAAATGCCGATGATTGACAGCGCCTTAAGCGTTTTGCCTGCCGAAAATCCCTGTTTGAGTATGTGTCCGGCGAAATAGCCTGCGATGACCGTTGCGCCGAAACCGAGCGACGACAGCGTCCAAGTATATTGATGTGTCCCGTCAATAAACCGTCCGAGCAGGAGCTTGTCAACCCGCATCGCGAAGTTGCCCTCCTTCGAGAAATCGCCTCCGCCTGCAAAATGCAGCAGCAGCCAATAGACAACGACTAACGAGGCGGCTATAACAAGTTGCGGTTTCAGTTTGCTGATATTCAGCACTATCAGTGATGTTATCAGATAGCCGAAAGCAATGGAATGAAGCGTATTGCAATAGATATGGAAGGTGTTGATATTCAGGTCGAGCAGATTGCCCTGCGCTATCCATCCGAGCACGAACAGAATGACGAAACGCTTGATTATCTTGCCATAAAGCTGTGCTTTCGTGTGTCCCGTTCCAAGATATTTGCTGAACGAGAACGGCATCGACAGCCCTGAAGTGAAGAGGAACAGCGGCATAATGATGTCCCACGCCGTGAAACCTGTCCAGTGGTGGTCGAGTTGATAAAGAACGGGGTTAAGCGCGTCGGAATGAAACGCTCCGAAGAAGTTGCGCAGGATATCGCCGGCGCCAACAAGGAAAAACATGTCGAAGCCGCGAAGGACGTCGATACACGCAAGTCGTTGAAATTTACCGTTTTGTGTCATAAAAATTCTTTACAATATTATTAATGATATATTATACCGCAAATTTATTAAAAATTTTTCGCAATACAAAGCAGTATGCGCGAAAAAAAACAAAAAAACAGGGCGTAATCCTCACGGACGCGCCCTGCACACAATAACTTGTTTTATTATGATTCTTTTTTTAGTAGTCTTCTGTAATTAATGTAGTTGTAGCAGCGCTTCTGTTGCCTGCCATCATACGTTCCATTTCGGCTTTGGTACCGACGCTCAGGCGTTCAAATTCGCGCTGACCGGTGCCTGCCGGAATGAGATGACCGCAGATAACGTTCTCTTTCAGACCTTCAAGACGGTCAACACGACCGTTTATCGCAGCTTCGTTCAGCACTTTGGTCGTCTCCTGGAACGACGCTGCCGACATAAAGCTGCTGGTCTGCAGAGCGGCTCGCGTGATACCCTGCAAAATCTGGTTCGTCGTCGCCGGTATGGCATCGCGGGCGTCAACCAATTTGAGGTCGCGCCGTTTGAGCATACTGTTTTCGTCCCTGAGTTTGCGCGCGGTAACAATCTGACCTGCGTTGAGCGACTGTGAACTGCCGGCATTGAGGACAACTTTTTTGCCCCAGATGCGGTCGTTCTCTTCCATCACTTCGAGCTTGTCAACAACCTGCTGCTGTAGGAATCGCGTATCGCCCGGATCAACGATTTCGACTTTGCGCATCATCTGGCGGACGATTACTTCAAAGTGTTTGTCGTTGATTTTCACGCCTTGCAGACGATAGACGTCCTGCACTTCGTTGACGATATATTCCTGTACAGCCGTCGGTCCCTTGATGGCGAGGATGTCAGCCGGTGTGATAGCGCCGTCCGAAAGCGGCATTCCGGCGCGTACATAGTCGTTTTCCTGCACAAGCAGCTGCTTCGACAGGGGTACCATATACTTCTTCACTTCGCCAAGTTTCGACGTTACGGTGATTTCGCGATTACCGCGTTTGATCCTGCCGAAGCCTACTTCACCGTCGATTTCCGATACGATAGCGGGGTTCGACGGGTTACGCGCCTCGAACAGCTCGGTAACGCGCGGCAGACCACCGGTGATGTCGCCCGTTTTGCCTGTGGCTCGCGGGATTTTGACAAGCACTTCGCCTGTCTTGATCATATCGCCTTCTTCCTTGACAACGTGGGCGCCAAGCGGCAACTCGTAGGTTTTCAGCTGTTTCTTTTTGCTGTCAACTATCACGGCTGCAGGCACTTTGGTCTTGTCTTTCGACTCGACGATGATGCGCTCTTTCAGACCTGTCGTTTCGTCGTGCTCAAGCTTGAACGTTATGTTTTCTATCATACTGTCGAACGTGAGTTTACCCGTAAATTCCGATACGATGACGGCATTGAACGGGTCCCATTCGATTATCGTTTCGCCCTTTTTGACCGTACTTCCATTGTCGAAATACAGTTTTGAGCCGTACGGTATGTTATGCGTCAGCAGCACTATCTTGGTGTTCGGGTCGATGATACGCAGCTCTGCCAGACGGCTGACGACAACCTTGCAGTTATCTTCTTCCGAATCGACATAGCGCAGCTCATCAATTTCGAGCGTACCGTCAAATTTCGATACAAGGCGGTTCTCCGTCGCGATATTTGATGCAATACCGCCTACGTGGAACGTACGGAGTGTCAGCTGTGTTCCCGGCTCGCCGATCGACTGTGCCGCAGTAACGCCAACGACTTCGCCTTTCTGTACCATCTGTCCGGTGGCAAGATTGCGACCGTAGCATTTGGCGCAGACGCCTTTTTTCGACTCGCAGGTCAACACCGAGCGTATTTCTACACTTTCGATAGGCGATTCCTGTATCTTCCTGGCTGCTTCTTCGCGGATTTCTTCGCCCGCCGGTACGATCAATGCGCCCGTCGTCGGGTGGATGATGTCGTGTACCGACACACGTCCGAGTATTCTCTCGTAGAGCGAAGCAATGACTTCCTCATTATTTTTCAGTTCGGTGCATATCAGTCCGCGCAGCGTTCCGCAGTCCTCCTCGTTGATGATCACGTCGTGCGAGACGTCAACAAGTCGGCGGGTCAGATAACCGGCGTCGGCAGTCTTCAATGCAGTGTCGGCAAGACCTTTACGTGCACCGTGCGTCGAGATAAAGTATTCGAGCACCGACAGCCCTTCCTTGAAGTTCGACAAGATCGGGTTTTCAATAATCTGTCCGCCTTCGGCGCCGCTCTTCTGGGGTTTAGCCATCAGACCGCGCATTCCCGACAGCTGGCGTATCTGGTCTTTTGAACCGCGCGCGCCCGAATCCATCATCATATAGACGGAGTTGAAGCCGTCGTTGTCTTCGGCGAGCTTGTCAATCAGCGTTTTCGACAGTTTGCTGTTGACGTGAGTCCAAGTGTCGATTATCTGATTATAGCGCTCGTTGTTGGTGATGAAGCCCATACTGTAGTTTGAAGTGATTTGTTCCACTTCGTCGTAGCCTTCTTTCACTAACGCTTCTTTTTCTTCGGGGATAAGCACGTCGGCAAGGTTGAACGACAGTCCGCCCTTGAACGCCATATAGTATCCGAGGTTTTTGATGTCGTCGAGAAATTGTGCCGTACGCGCCACGCCGCAAGTTTTTACGACTTCGCCAATCAGGTCGCGAAGGGCTTTCTTGCCCCATACGCTGTTGATATAGCCTACGCTTTTGGGTACATATTCGTTAGCCATCAGTCGTCCGACGGAGGTCTCGACCATCTTTTTCACCGGCTTGCCTTTTTCGCCTGTTTCGGTGATATAGACATTTATAGGTGCGTGAATATCAACCTTATGCTCGTTGTATGCTATCGTTGCTTCTTCGGGACCGTAGAATGTCAGTCCGCTGCCTTTAGCGCCCGGACGCAGCTTGGTGATATAATAAAGTCCAAGCACCATATCCTGCGAAGGCACCGTGATAGGCGCTCCGTTGGCAGGATTGAGGATGTTGTGCGAGGCGAGCATCAGCATTTGTGCCTCCAAAATCGCCTCGTTGCCGAGCGGAAGGTGTACAGCCATCTGGTCGCCGTCGAAGTCGGCATTGAACGCCGTACACGATAGCGGGTGCAGCTGAATAGCCTTTCCTTCAATCAGTTTGGGCTGGAACGCCTGTATGCCGAGGCGGTGAAGCGTCGGGGCGCGGTTGAGCAGCACCGGATGTCCCTTCATTACGTATTCGAGGATATCCCACACTACGGGTTCTTTGCGGTCAACTATCTTTTTAGCTGATTTTACGGTCTTTACGATTCCGCGCTCTATCAGTTTGCGTATGACAAACGGCTTGTATAGCTCGGCTGCAATATCTTTCGGCAGTCCACATTCGTGCATTTTCAGCTCAGGACCGACAACGATTACCGAGCGGGCTGAATAGTCCACACGTTTACCGAGAAGGTTCTGGCGGAAACGTCCCTGCTTACCTTTAAGGCTGTCGGACAGCGATTTGAGCAAGCGGTTCGAGTCTGTTTTCACTGCGCTCGATTTGCGCGAGTTGTCGAACAGCGAGTCAACAGCTTCCTGAAGCATACGTTTTTCGTTACGCAGGATGACTTCCGGCGCTTTGATGTCGATCAGCCTCTTCAGGCGATTGTTACGTATGATGACGCGACGGTACAGGTCGTTCAGGTCGGATGTGGCAAAACGTCCTCCGTCGAGCGGCACCAAGGGGCGCAACTCCGGCGGTATGACCGGTACAACCTTGATAATCATCCATTTGGGATCGTTCTTCGCTTTTGAGGCGCGGAAGGCTTCGACCACCTGCAGGCGTTTCAGCGCTTCGTTTTTGCGCTGTTGCGAAGTGTCGGTCATCGCGTGGTCGCGCAACTCGTACGAGAGCTTGTCCAAGTCGAGACGTTCGAGCAGGTCGTAGATAGCTTCAGCGCCGATTTTTGCTACAAACTTTTTCGGATCGCTGTCTTCGAGCATCTGATTTTCTTTCGGCAGGTTGTCGATTATCTGCAGATATTCTTCTTCCGAAAGCAGATCAAGCGGATGCAGTTCCTCGTTAGTTGTCGGGTTTTGTTTGACGACGCCCGGCTGGATGACGACATAGCGTTCGTAGTAGATGATTGCGTCAAGTTTCTTCGTCGGAAGCCCCAGCAGATAGCCGATTTTGTTGGGCAGCGAGCGGAAAAACCAGATATGCGCAATAGGTACGACGAGGTGGATATGCCCCATACGTTCGCGGCGCACTTTCTTCTCTGTTACTTCGACGCCGCAGCGGTCGCATACGATGCCTTTGTAACGGATGCGCTTGTATTTACCGCAATAACATTCGTAGTTCTTGACAGGACCGAAGATGCGTTCGCAAAACAGCCCGTCGCGCTCAGGTTTGTACGTGCGGTAGTTTATGGTTTCGGGCTTCAGCACTTCGCCGCTCGAATTTTCGAGTATTTCTTCGGGCGATGCCAGTCCGATACTTATTTTTGTAAAGATACTCTTTATCTTATTTTCTTTTCTAAAAGCCATATCTGTTTATATAAAGAGTTAATTGTTAATCTAATGTAAGGCTCAGTCCGAGTCCGCGCAATTCGTGCAGCAGCACGTTAAGCGATTCCGGAATGCCCGGTTGAGGCATCGGCTCGCCCTTGACGATCGACTCGTAGGCTTTAGAACGTCCTATCACGTCGTCCGACTTGATTGTCAGGATTTCGCGAAGGATATGAGCGGCGCCGAATGCTTCGAGCGCCCATACTTCCATCTCTCCGAAACGCTGTCCGCCAAACTGCGCCTTACCGCCCAACGGCTGCTGGGTGATAAGCGAATACGGTCCGATGGAGCGTGCGTGCATCTTGTCGTCAACCATGTGTCCGAGCTTCAGGAAGTAGGTTACGCCTACCGTTGCAGGCTGGTCGAATCGTTCGCCCGTGCCACCGTCGTACAGGTAGGTCTTACCGTAGCGCGGCAGTCCGGCTTTGTCCGTCCATTCGTTCAGGTCGTCGATAGAGGCGCCGTCGAATATCGGCGTGGCAAACTTCACATCGAGCTTGTTGCCTGCCCAACCGAGCACAGCCTCGAAAATCTGTCCGAGGTTCATTCGCGAAGGCACACCAAGCGGGTTCAGACAGATATCGACCGGCGTCCCGTCTTCAAGGAACGGCATATCTTCCTGACGGACGATACGCGAAACGATGCCTTTGTTGCCATGACGTCCTGCCATCTTGTCGCCCACCTGTATCTTGCGTTTCCGTGCGATGTAAACCTTGGCTATCTGTACTATGCCTGTCGGCAGCTCGTCGCCCATAGTGATGTCGAATTTCTTGCGTTTTAGCTCAGCGTCGTATTCTTTGTATTTTTTCAAATAGTTGATAATAAGACGCTTAATCAACTCGTTTTTATGAGCGTCGGTTGTCCATCTGCTGACCTGTACGGTGTTGTAGTCTATCTCTTCGAGCTTGACGCGAGTGAATTTTGAACCGCGTGAGATAATATCCTGGTTCATAAAGTCTTTGACGCCCTGCGAAGATTTTCCGTTAGTCAGGTTCACCAACTTGTCAACAAGAATAGTCTTAAGCTCTTGCATCTTCTCTTCGTATTCCTCTTCGAGTTTCGGAAGGATAGCTTTGTCGGTCAGCTTCGACGATTTCTTCTTGATGTTTTTGAAGAGGCTCGTCTCGATGACTATGCCGCGCAGCGAAGGATTGGCTTTGAGCGAAGCGTCTTTGACGTCGCCCGCCTTGTCGCCGAATATCGCGCGAAGCAGCTTTTCTTCGGGCGACGGGTCAGACTCGCCTTTCGGTGTGATTTTACCGATAAGGATATCGCCCGGCTCGACATGCGCACCGACACGGATAATTCCGTTAGCATCAAGATTTTTGATTGCCTCTTCGCTGACGTTCGGGATGTCGGATGTCAGTTCCTCCATTCCGCGTTTCGTCTCGCGTACCTCAAGTATGTATTCCTCTACATGCACCGAAGTGAAGACGTCTTCGCGTACCATCCTTTCGTTCAGCACGATAGCATCTTCGTAGTTGTAGCCCTTCCAAGGCATATAAGCTACTTTGACATTGCGTCCAAGGGCAAGCTCGCCATTGTGCGTCGAATAGCCTTCGGTCAGTATGTCGCCCGTTTGCACCCGCTGTCCGACCTTGCAGACAGGCTGAAGGTCAACCGTTGTGCTCTGGTTGGTCTTGCGCCATTTCGGGATAGTGTACGACTTGATGGAGTCTTCAAAGCTGACATATTCTTCGTCTTCCGACCTGTCGTATTTGATTTTGATGCAGGTCGAGTCAACGTAGATGATTTCGCCGTTACCTTCGGCAATGATCTGCGTACGCGAGTCGCGTGCCACCTGTCCTTCGATGCCCGTACCTACGATAGGAGCGTCGGTGCGTATAAGCGGTACAGCCTGACGCATCATGTTCGATCCCATCAACGCGCGGTTGGCATCGTCGTGTTCGAGGAAGGGGATAAGCGATGCCGCTATCGACGCAATCTGTGTCGGCGATACGTCCATCAGCTTGACTTCGTTCGGCTCAACTACAGGGAAGTCGGCTTCGTAACGCGATTTGACCGTTTTACGAATGAAACGTCCCTCGTCGTCGAGCGGGGCATTGCCCTGAGCGACTATCTTATCTTCCTCTTCTTCAGCGGTATAGTATGCCAAATCGTCTTTCGAGAACAGCACCTGCCCGTTTTCTACCTTACGGTAGGGCGTGGAGATAAAGCCGAGATCATTGATTTTGGCATAGACGCAGAGCGAAGAAATCAATCCGATGTTCGGACCTTCCGGCGTCTCGATAGGGCAGAGGCGTCCATAATGTGTATAGTGGACGTCGCGCACCTCAAAGCCGGCGCGTTCGCGCGACAGACCGCCGGGACCTAATGCCGACAGACGACGCTTGTGCGTGATCTCAGCTAACGGGTTGGTCTGGTCCATAAACTGCGACAGGGCGTTTGTCCCGAAAAATGAGTTGACAACCGACGAGATTGTCTTGGCATTTATCAGGTCGATGGGCGTAAACACTTCGTTATCACGTACATTCATACGCTCGCGAACTGTTCGTGCCATACGCGCAAGTCCGATGCCGAACTGGTTATAGAGCTGCTCGCCGACGGTTCGTACGCGGCGGTTGCTCAAGTGGTCGATATCGTCAACTACTGTATGCGAGTTGATTAGCTCGATCAGGTATTTGATGATCTCGATGATGTCTTCTTTTGTCAGGACTTTCACGTCGTCGCCGATAGTCAGATTGAGTTTCCTGTTGATACGGAAGCGTCCGACGTCGCCGAGGTCGTAGCGTTTCTCGGAGAAGAAGAGGTTCTGGATGATTTCGCGCGCGCTCGCTTCGTCTGCCGGTTCGGCATTACGCAGCTGGCGGTAGATATACAGCACGGCTTCTTTCTCAGAGTTGCTCGGGTCTTTTTGCAATGTGTTGTAAATGATTGCAAAGTCCGACAGGTTCTGGTCTTCGCGGTGCAGCAGTATGTTCTGCGCTCCGGCGTCGATGATAGAGTTGATATTGTCGGCGTCGAGAGCCATCTCGCGGTCAACAACGACCTCGTTACGTTCTATCGACACTACTTCGCCCGTATCTTCATCGACAAAGTCTTCAACCCAAGTTTTCAGTACGCGGGCAGCCAACTTGCGACCAATATATTTCTTCAGATTTTGTTTCGTTACCTTGATTTCTTCGGCGAGGTTGAATATTTCGAGAATATCCTTGTCGCTCTCAAAACCTATGGCTCTGAGCAGTGTGGTAACGGGCAGTTTCTTCTTTCTGTCAATGTATGCGTACATTACATTGTTGATGTCCGTTGCAAATTCTATCCATGAGCCTTTGAACGGGATGATACGCGCCGAATAGAGCTTCGTACCGTTGGCGTGGATGCTTTGTCCGAAGAACACACCCGGCGAACGGTGAAGCTGCGATACGACGACGCGCTCGGCGCCGTTGATGACGAACGTGCCACGCCCCGTCATATACGGTATCGGTCCCAGATAGACATCCTGTATGATGGTCTCGAAATCTTCGTGGTCGGGGTCGGTACAGTACAGTTTGAGCTTGGCTTTCAACGGCACGCTGTACGTCAATCCGCGGGCTATACACTCATCTATCGTGTAGCGCGGCGGGTCAACGTAATAATCAAGAAACTCCAGTACAAAATTGTTGCGAGTGTCCGCTATGGGAAAGTTCTCGGCAAACACCTTGTACAAGCCCTCTTTCTTGCGCTTTTCGGGCGGAGTGTCAAGTTGCAGGAAGTCCTGAAACGACTTCAATTGTACTTCGAGAAAATCCGGATAAGGTAAAGGATTCTTTATCGAAGCAAAGCTAATTCTTTGGGTTTCAGTAGCTGACGACATTTAGTTAGGAATTATTTGGAACTGAAAATAATAATAGACACAAAAGGTTAAGAATCTTCGGAGTACGAAGACTCTTAACCATTATTACCTGATTATCAGGTTATAGAGACTATTTAAGCTCAACTTCTGCTCCTGCTTCTTCCAAACTTTTCTTCAATGCGTCGGCTTCCGCCTTTGCAATTCCTTCTTTGATATTACTCGGAGCGCCGTCAACGAGGTCTTTTGCTTCTTTCAAGCCAAGACCTGTCAGTTCTTTCACTAATTTAACGATTGCCAACTTGTTGGCACCCGGTCCTTTCAAAACTACATCAAACGATGTCTTTTCTTCTTCGGCGGGGGCGGCTGCGACGGGACCGGCTGCAACTGCTACGGGAGCAGCTGCCGGCTCAATGCCGTAGTCGTCTTTCAAAATCGTTGCTAATTCACTGACTTCTTTTACGGTGAGATTTACTAATTGTTCTGCTAAAGCTTTCAAATCTGCCATTTTCTTATGATTTAAATGTTTGTTTTTTTTGTTAATTAAAAAGAATAATTACCTCTCTTCGAGAGTTTTAAGAATACCATGAATGGTTTGACTTCCGGACTGGAGCGCCGATACAACGTTCTTGACGGGCGATTGCAATAGTGCAATGACGTCGGCAAGCAGTTCTTCCTTGCTCTTGAGATTAACCAAGGCGTCGAGATTGGCGGCTCCGACATAAAAGCTCTCTTGCACGTATGCAGCTTTAAGCCAGGGCTTTCCTTCTCCCTTTGTGCCTTTGGTAAAGTCCTTTATCAAGCGAGCGGGGGCATTGACTGCGGTCGAAAACATTACTGCCGTGTTGCCTTTAAGGCTGCCGTACAGCTCCGTATAGTCCGTATCCAAACTTTCCAGCGCTCTCTTAAACAATGTGTTCTTGACAACTATCAGCTTGATGTCCTTCTTGTTACAGGCTCTGCGTAACGAACTTGTCTTTTCGGCGTTCAACGCTTCAATGTCCGTCAGGTAAAAGTTTCCGTATTCGCGGACTTTTGCTGTCAGTTGCTCGATTATTTTGCTTTTATCTTCCTTTTTCATCGTTTGCTCGTTTTTAAGTGATTAATTTTCAACCGATTTAGGGTCAATCTTTATTCCCGGGCTCATCGTGCTCGAAAGATAAATGCTCCTTACGTATGTACCTTTTGCCGTGGACGGTTTCAGCTTTATCAGCGTCGTAATAAATTCCTTCGCGTTGTCGCTGATCTGTTCCGGATTGAAAGATACCTTGCCGATGGAAGTGTGAACGATGCCGGCTTTGTCAACTTTAAAGTCGATCTTACCCTGCTTCACCTCTTTCACGGCTTGACCTACGTCATTGGTAACCGTGCCGCTCTTCGGGTTCGGCATCAGTCCGCGCGGACCTAACACTCGCCCTAAAGCTCCGATTTTACCCATGACCGAAGGCATAGTGATGATTATGTCAACATCGGTCCAACCTCCTTTGATCTTGTCGATGTATTCATCAAGCCCTACATAGTCCGCTCCGGCGGCTGTCGCCTCGGCTTCCTTGTCGGGGGTGCATAATGCAAGAACCCTCACCTGCTTTCCTGTTCCGTGAGGCAGTGATACCACGCCTCTTACCATTTGATTGGCTTTTCTGGGGTCAACACCGAGACGGACATCAATATCTACAGAAGCGTCAAACTTGGTCGTAGTCAATTCCTTGACCAGAGCCGATGCCTCTTTCAATGTATAGAATTTCCCTTCCTCAAGCTTACCCAAAGCCAATTTTCGATTTTTTGTTATTTTACTCATCTTCAATTGACATTTATTGGTTCGTTGTCGGGAATGTCCCGGTTACTGTTATCCCCATGCTTCTGGCTGTTCCTGCAACCATCTTCATAGCCGATTCAACGGAAAAACAGTTCAGGTCAACCATCTTGGCTTCTGCTATCGTCTGTACGGCGTCCCATGTTATCTGCGCAACTTTCTTTCTGTTCGGTTGCGCCGAGCCGCCCTTGACCTTTGCCGCTTCCAGCAGCTGTATCGCTACCGGAGGCGTCTTGACAATGAAGTCAAAACTCTTGTCGGCGTAATACGTGATTACAACCGGCAATATCTTGCCTGCCTGTTCCTGGGTTCTGGCATTGAATTGCTTGCAAAACTCCATTATGTTTATTCCCTTCGAGCCTAATGCCGGTCCGACGGGCGGAGAAGGGTTTGCTGCTCCTCCTTTTATCTGCAATTTGATTTGTCCTGCAATTTCTTTTGCCATCTCTCTAAATTTTTGAAATATAATTAATTATTTCGGAAAAAAATCGTCGCGCCCGTAACGGCTCAATCATTCTTTTTCCACTTGTACATAGCTTAATTCAAGCGGTGTCTTTCGTCCGAAGATCTTGACAATCACTTTCAGTTTCTTCTTTTCAGCATTCACTTCTTCAATCACACCACTGAAACCGTTGAAAGGTCCGTATGTTACTTTCACAGTCTCGCCTGTATAATATTGTACGTCCATATCGTCCGTCTGCTCCTGCAACTCATCGACCGTGCCTAAGACACGGCTGACTTCCGCCGGACGCAACGGTACGGGTTTGTCGTTGCCGCCAAGAAATCCGATTACATTCGGTACCTGACGCAGGCGATGCGCTACTTCGCCTACCAGATTGGCTTCAACAAGCACATAACCCGGCAGGTAGGCACGCTCTTTGAGCACCTTCTTGCCGTTACGCACCGTGAAAGTCTTCTCGGTAGGTATCAGTACTTGAGATACGTAATCCTTTAAGTCGGAATTGCGTAACTCCGACTCAAGATATTCGCGTACCTTGTTCTCTTTGCCGCTGATAGCGCGGAGAACGTAGAATTTGTGTTCAGATTCCGACATTGTTAGTAGATGAACTTCATTATACCTTCAAAAGCAGAATCTATCACGAGAATCAGCACCGCAATGATAAGGGAAGCAAACATAACCACTACTGCGCTGCTGGACAACTCTTTACGAGTAGGCCAGGAAACTTTATGTACAAGCTCGTTATACGAGTCCTTGAAATATGCAATTATCTTTTTCATTAAACTATTGAATTTCAGCACGGAAGGAGAGGCTCGAACTCCCGACCTACGGTTTTGGAGACCGTTGCTCTACCAATTGAGCTACTTCCGTGTGTAACAAGGTTGTACCCGGAAATATAGCTATCCGGGCGCAGCCTCGTTTACTTTGTTATCGTTTCCCGCAGGGGAAAAATCAGTCTTCCAATAATGCTGTGATCTGACCTGAGCCTACCGTACGACCGCCTTCGCGAATAGCGAAACGCAGACCTTCGTTACATGCTACCGGATAGATCAGTTCAACCGTGATCTCGAGGTTGTCGCCCGGCATTACCATCTCAACGCCTTCCGGCAGAGTGATCTCGCCCGTTACGTCAAGCGTACGGATGTAGAACTGCGGACGGTATTTGTTGTGGAACGGAGTGTGGCGACCGCCTTCTTCTTTCTTCAGGATATAAACCGAAGCCTTGAATTTGGAATACGGTTTGATCTTTCCCGGATGGCAGAGCACCTGTCCGCGCTTGATTTCGTTCTTGTCGATACCGCGCAGCAGCAGACCTACGTTGTCGCCGGCTTCACCGCTGTCGAGTATCTTACGGAACATTTCCACGCCGGTTACTACCGATTTCTTACCTTTCTCAGCACCCAGACCGATGATTTCAACTTCGTCGCCGGTCTTGATGATACCCTGTTCGATACGACCTGTTGCAACCGTACCGCGACCTGTGATCGAGAATACGTCTTCAACCGGCATAAGGAACGGTTTGTCGCGGTCGCGTGTCGGCAGCGGAATCCACGAGTCAACGGCATCCATCAGTTCAATTACTTTCTCTTCCCATTGCGGTTCGCCGTTCAGCGCGCCGAGGGCTGAGCCACGGATTACCGGAGTGTTGTCGCCGTCAAATTCGTAGAACGACAGCAGTTCGCGCATCTCCATCTCTACCAGCTCGAGCATCTCTTCGTCGTCAACCATGTCGCATTTGTTCATAAACACAACAAGCTTCGGAACGTTCACCTGGCGTGCCAGAAGAATATGTTCGCGCGTCTGGGGCATCGGACCGTCTGTAGCAGCTACTACAATGATCGCACCGTCCATCTGGGCTGCACCTGTTACCATGTTCTTCACATAGTCGGCGTGTCCCGGACAGTCAACGTGCGCATAATGACGATTTGCCGTTTCGTATTCAATATGAGCGGTATTAATCGTAATACCTCTTTCTTTTTCTTCCGGTGCGTTGTCAATCGAGTCGAATGAACGAACTTCGGAAAGTCCTTTCTTTGCTAATACTGTCGTAATAGCAGCAGTCAATGTCGTTTTACCGTGGTCAACGTGACCAATCGTACCGATGTTCACGTGCGGTTTCGTCCTGTTAAAATGTTCTTTTGCCATAATAAAATGTCTCTATTTATAAATTGTATTCGTTAATCTTCAATATCCTATCCCCGGAGCCGGTGCCGAGATTTGAACTCGGGACCTCTTCCTTACCAAGGAAGTGCTCTACCACTGAGCTACACAGGCATTCGTTTTGATGCACAAATCTTTCCCGCCCGCCTGTAAACGCCTCTTTATGAGCCTCTTGTCGGATTCGAACCAACGACCCCGAGATTACAAATCACGTGCTCTGGCCAACTGAGCTAAAGAGGCTTTTCGGGCGGTACGTTTCGATTTTACGCGAAACGGCTGCAAAGGTAGGCATTATTTATGACACGCCAAAATTTCTGAGAAGTTTTTTTTATTTTGACCTGATTTTTTCTTTGACTTTGAGCAATTGCTTCTCGAGCGCGCCCACCGTCTGGTCTATCGCTTCTTCGAATGTGTCGCTCGTTTTTTCGGCGAAACAGTCGTTGTTTTTAATTAATAACCTGATACTTGCCTGCTTGTTCTGGGCAGTCTCCGGTTTGATCACTCGCAAATTGACCTCTGCAGCAATGATGCCGTCGTAGTACTGGTCTAATTTTGACACTTTTTTCTGGACGAACGCTTCAAGGCGCTCGGTCGCATCGAATCGAATTGCATTAATTCTGATTTCCATAGTTGACCTCCTTTGTTTTTTGTGCTCTCGGATGAGCGTTATAAACTCGTTTTAAATCTTCAAAGGTGAGGTGAGTATAGACCGCCGTCGATGCTAAACTGCTGTGCCCCAGCAATTCTTTGACTGCGTTCAGCTCCGCTCCGTTGTTGAGCATGCTCGTTGCGAACGTGTGCCTCAGTACGTGGGGACTGCGCTTGCCCGCCGCGGATACTGCGCCTAACCTTTTCTTCACTAAATAATATATGATGTTGACAGTCAGCGGCTTGCCGTTTGCGCGGACGAACAGCAGACTGTCGCTGTCAGCAATTGTTTTGTCTTTTTGCTCGAGATAGCTCTCAAGCATTCTTTTGAGGCGACCGGCAAACGGTATCAGCCGCTGCTTGTTACGTTTGCCCGTTACCTTGAGCGTCATCGCGTCCATGTCGATGTCCGACCGGCGAATGCCGACAAGCTCGGCGCGACGAATGCCCGTTTCGTAGAGCAGCTCCATCATCAGCCTGTCGCGGATGCCCGCAAAATCGCTGTCAAACTCTTCGCCGTCGAGCAGCTCCGACATATCTTTCTCGTCGATGAACGAGGGCAGGGCGGCTTTGCTCTTCGGACCGTTTATCAGCCGGAGCGGATCGTTGGCGACAGCGTCACGCTTGAGCAGATATTTGAAGTACGACCGCAACGCGCTCAACTTGCGGTTCACCGACCGCGCCGTTATTCCTTCCTGTAGCAGAGAGGCGAGCCAGTCGCGTATCTCGTCCGATTCTATCGCCTCAGGAACGAACTCTTTCCCTCGCGCGCGTACATTATAATATATATAGAACTGGGATAAATCGCGTCGGTATGCCTCTACCGTATGGGCAGAGTAGCCCCGCTCGTATCGCAGGTAGTCTAAAAACGGCTCAAATATCCTTTCCATCACATCATTTTTTTTTGATGCAACGAATATAGGAATAATTTTTTATTCCCGCAAAAAAAATAACAAAAGTTAGGAGTTTTTAATTATTCTTCAGCACGCTGAAGCTGCTGGACGTAGATCGCACGAATACGCTCCTTCCGTTTTTCGACGGAGGGCTTGACAAACGCCTGACGGTTTCGCAATTCCTTTACGACACCCGTTTTTTCAAACTTGCGTTTAAACTTCTTCAGCGCTTTTTCGATGCTTTCGCCTTCTTTCAATGGAACAATAATCATAAATTTTCTTAATTATATTTTCTTTTTTTAGTATTTCCGAAAAATCGGCTGCAAAGTTACGCACTTTTCTGCAACCGACAAAATTTTTTTGCCCGTTTTTTCAAAATATTTTTTCGTACCTTTGCATCCTGAACTTAAAAATATCAGATTTTATGGCAATTATACGACCTGTGAGGGGTTTTACTCCCGTTATCGGGAAAGATACTTTTTTGGCGGAGACGGCTGTGGTCATCGGCGATGTGGTCATCGGCGACGGATGCAGCATCTGGTACGGCACGGTGCTGCGCGGCGATGTCAATTCGATACGCATCGGCAACGGCGTCAATATTCAGGATGGCTCTGTGCTGCATACTCTGTACGAGAAATCGGTTATCGAGATTGGCGACGATGTGTCTGTCGGACACAACGTTACGATCCACGGCGCGAAGATCTGCGACGGCGCACTGATAGGGATGGGCGCTGTGGTGCTCGACCACGCTGTCGTGGGCGAAGGGGCAATTATTGCCGCCGGCTCGGTTGTGCTCGGCAATACTCAGGTGGAGCCGGGCAGTATTTATGCAGGCGTGCCGGCGAAATTCGTTAAACGGGTCGAGCCTGCGCAGGCAAAAGAAATCAATCAGAAGATAGCCCGCAACTATCATCTCTACGCTTCGTGGTACGAAAACAATGACAATCAGAGTGAAACGTAACCTGCTTATAGTCGCTGTCGCAGTCTTGCTGGGCTGCTCTATGGCTGTCGTGATGCTGATGCAATGCCGCAGACATGGTGTTGGCGCCTTGATCGGACTGCCGACAGTCAGACGGGCGGAGATCGTTTTCGCGGGCGACCTGATGCAACATACCACTCAAGTGCGCGCGGCAAAGAACGCTCAAGGCATTCTCGACTATTCGCAATCGTTTCGTTATGTGCGCGATATACTGTCTGCCGCCGATGTTGCAATAGTCAATCTTGAGACTACGCTTGCGCCGCGCCCGCCCTACACCGGCTATCCGCGTTTTCGTTCGCCGCGCGAGCTTGCCGGAGCAATGAAAGATGTCGGGTTCGATATCGCCGCGCTTGCCAACAATCATATCTGCGACAACGGACGCACAGGTATAGAGTTTACGGTCAGCTGTTTGGATTCGTGCGGTATCGCCACGACGGGCGCTTTTGCCGACAGTAGCCGTTTTGCCGACAACCACCCGCTGCGCTTCGAGACCGACGGGATACGCTTCGCCCTGCTTAACTATACCTACGGGACAAATGGACTGCCGATACCGAATGAAACCATTGTAAACCTGATAGATACGGCGCGTATTGCCGCAGATTTGGCAGACATCAACCGCAACCGGACAGATTGCGTCATAGTGTTTTTCCACTGGGGCGAGGAGGGAATGCGCAAACCGACAAGCGAACAGCGGGCGATCGATACGTTCTGCCGAGAGCGGGGTGCCGATATCGTCATTGGCAGTCATCCGCACGTGGTGCAACCAATTGAATATCACACCGATACCGACAGCATTCTGCGTGCTGTAACGGTCTTTTCGCTCGGCAATTTCGTCTCGAACCAGCGATGGCGCTATTCCGACGGCGGATTGATAGTGCGTATCAGGGTAGAAAAACGGAATGACGAATCGGTGAGCCTCGCGACGACTGCCATTCCGATATGGGTCTTGATGCCCGGCTATCGCATCCTGCCCTCCGCCGTCGCCGACACTATGGCTATGCCGCCGGATCAACGACGTATGTATGAGCAGTTTGCACGGGATGTCAAAACACAGCAGCTATTTTACGCACCCTATTCAGCTTGTCGATGAATTTGTTGTTGCGTTTGGTAACGAGCATATTGTAACGCGCCTGCATTTTTAGAAGCGGCTCGGCGGGTATATCTAAAGCGGCTTCGACGAGTAGAGCCAGCTCGGTGTTAACTGGTCGCTTGGCGTTCAACACCTCGTTCAGCAGAGTATAAGAAACGTCCATATCGGCTGCAAGTTCCTTTTGAGAAATGCCGCGATATTCTATCTCTTCTTTCAGCACCTCGCCGGGATGTGTCGGATAAGCCGGCTCGAGGTTGTTTGCAATCATATTTGGGTCAATGCCCGGAATGGTAATCATATCTGCTTATTTATAATGGTTTGACAAATCAGTGATACTGCATATAGTGGCGACGGTTTGATTGCCGATTGCCTTTTCTTCAAACTCAATACGATACTTGTCATTTACTCTGACTGACGACAAACCCGCTTTGTCGCCTTTTAACGGCTCGTAGTTCAACGAATTGAACTTTTTCAGGTACGTCGTATCCGGCTGGTCTATCATCAAATCAATCACTCGGATATATTTACGTATAATGCCGGGCTGATACCGATGCTTCTTGTCGGTCGTTTTGCCTGTCTGATACATTTCACGCAAATAATCTTCCTTAAACGTAATTTCCATCTCGTATGTTTTGACGCTGCAAAGTTAGCTGAAAATTTTAAATATTCGCAAAAAAGTGAAGTTTTTTTGCCGCGAGGCTTGTTGCGCTTTTGCGGAATATGCAATATGAGCATTTGCCATCCTTGCCTTGGTGGTTGATTTCCGGGAAAAAACAAAGAAGGCGAACCATCGCGGCTCGCCTTCTTCTGCAAATAACTTTTTTATTTTATTAATATGAAACAAGGTGGTTATTTCCATGGTGCGGGCTGAACGAGATAGGGTTGTCCATTCTCGTCGTTACCCATAGCGTCGATCTGATTCTGAGGTACAGGGAACATTGTCTTGGCGGGGTTCAGCGTAGCTGCGCCATTGAATTTTCCGATGTAGTTCTTCTCATAATCGACGTAGCCTCTCAGCTCTTGCGACATATAATCGCCGCCCCAGCGGAAGAGGTCGAATCCGCGTTCGCCTTCCATACCGAGTTCGAGTTTGCGCTCGAAGCGTACAGCCTTGATACAGGTCGCTTTGTCCGTAAAAGCGGCGTGGCTCGACGGATAGGTGCTGACTTTGTATTTTGCGGGCGAGCCTGCAACCTGATTGGCGGGTTTGCCTGCGCGTTCACGGATCTTGTTAACCAACTCCATTGCGCCCGAAAGATTGCCTTCGTCGGCATAACATTCGGCAAGTTGCAGCATAGCGTCGCGAACGCTCAGATACTGTACGTTCATAGCCGAGCCGGGCGCCCAGCCGTCGTACATACCGGCACGTGCAAGACCTGCATCCGATTCGGCTTTGCTGTAAACATGCTTTTTCGGCATATAGATACCGCCGTTGGCGACGTCGCGAACCCATGGTCTGTCGGGCAAGCCCCAGTCTTTGTAGGGCACTTCGAAGCGACCGAGCGCGATGTCGATACGCGGGTCAACGGTAACGGCAGTGTTAACTGTCGATATACGGTTGTCGTCGCTGCCGTCGGGCAGTTTGCCGCCGACATTCTCATTGATAATATCAACAGTCGGTTTTGTGCGGTATTCGTTGTTCAGATACGGCAGTCCGTTGTCGTCAACCTGATACGAGTTAGCCAGATCGAACGAGGGCTGATAGAAGCCGCAGCATCCGCCGGGACCGGTGTTATGCGGGTAGCAGAGAGCCAGACCGCTGTTACCGTTGTTGTTACCGTCGGCTGAGAACTGCACTTCCCAGATCGATTCGGGGCTGGTGTTGTCCTTAAACGAATCCCAGTTGTCGGTGATGGCATCGGCGAGGGCATATTTCTTGCCTGTAGCCGTTTTGCCGTTGTTGACAACGTCTTCGAGCAACGGTTTGGCTGCCGACATATTGCCCTGCATCATATAGATCTTGGCTTTCAGAGCTTTGGCAGCCCATTTATAGACGCGACCTACTTCCGACGGTGTTTCGGGCAGATTGTTTATAGCCACATCGACATCGGCGAGCACATCCGAATAGATGTCGCGGTCGTTATGGATTTTCGGGTCGTTTTCCAATTCCGTTTCGTTGAAATAGGGAATATAGCCGCCAAATACGCGGAGACCTTCAAAATAGAACATTGAGCGGAGGAAATACAGCTCGCCTTTGCGGATTGCAGCCACGCTTGGGTCAAGGTCTTCGCACATATCCATAGTCTGGAGGGCGATGTTGGCGCGTTTCACCCCACGATAAATCCACGACCACTTATCGTTCAGATAGCTGTTAGTTGCGGATGTCGAGTAGATTTCCATTTCGTTCAGCACCGACTGGTCGGAGTTGTCCGAGCCTTTGTTGGCGTCGCCGCCATACATACCGCTGAGCGTCCAGTTAAAGATGGAGGCGCCCCATGCCTGCTCGGTCAGGTTGGCATAAGTGTTCGTAACCAGCAGCTCAATACCGTTGGCATTGGCTAAAGCGGTCTGGTCCAAGCTGCCCTTGGGAGCTTTATACAGGAAGTCTTCGCCGCAGGAGCCGAGCGCTAAGAGCGTTATTATACTTATTAATGCTAAAATTTTATTTTTCATTGTTTTATCATTTTATGAGTTAAACATTAGAATGTGAAATTTACGCCGAATATCAGACTCATCGGTGTCGGATAACCTCCGGCGTCGATACCCTTATTCAGGTCGGCTCCGGTGCCTGCCGACACGTCGCGGTTGGTGAAGTCGGGGTCGAGACCGGTGTATTTCGTAAATGTCAGTGCATTTTCGAGCTGGGCATAAATGCGCAGGTTCTGAATTGTCAGCGCCTTGAGTGCTGATTTCGGGAGCGTATAACCCAGTACAAGGTTTTTCATACGCACGAAATCGCCGTTTTCAATGTAGTACGACGACATATTCGTTCCCGAATAGCTGTCCAATGCGTTGAGCATCGGGAGGATAGCCTTGCTGTTGTCGGCGCCGGGCGTCCACGAGAGGTCGCGCATACGGCTCGAACGGTTGCCACGGAACAGGAAGAAGTCGGTAAAGTACTTCGTGTTGTTCATAATCTGGTGTCCGATTGTCGAGGTCCAGAACATAGTGAAGTCGAAGTTCTTGTACGTTGCTCCGATGTTAAGGCTTAAGTTCAGGTCGGGGTGGGGCGAGCCGAGTGCTACGCGGTCGTCGGCTGTCAAACGTCCGTCGCCGGTGGCATCTTCAAATTTGAAGCGTCCTACCCATGCTTCTGCATTTTCGGCTGTCAGGTCGTCCTGTCCGAGAGGTTTATGAGCCATAACGTCAGCTGCACTTTCGTAGAATCCGATAACATTGTATCCGAAAAATTCGGAAATCGGGCGTCCGTTAGTCGTGCGGACGACGGCGCCGGAAATACGGTCTGCTCCGTTAACAATCATATAATCATCGGCGGCTGCCAGTCTTAACACTTTGTTGTCGTAGTGCGAAAGGATAAGGGATGCGTCCCATGTCCAGTCGCCCGAACCGTCGCGATAGTTAAGCATAAAGTCCCAGCCTTTGTTCTCGAGGTCGCCATAGTTGACGTAGGGATAGCTGGCTTCGCCTGCGAGGGCGGAGTAGGTAGCCGGTATCAACATATCGGTCGTTTTCTTGTAGTACCATTCAAAGTTGACATTGAACTTGCCGTTGAGAATGGTAGCGTCGAGACCGACATTGGTGCCTTCGGTCTGCTCCCATTTCGTTTCGGGGTTGCCGAAACGTCCGAGACGGTAGCCGGTATAACCCGATGTGTTGGCGCCACCGATGTCGTAGTTGGTACGTGTCGGGTCGGTAGTAAATTCATAAGCGAAGTTAGCCGTACGGGGTATTTCGGCGTTACCGCTCTGTCCGTAGCCTACGCGGAATTTCAGGTCGTCGAGCCAGCTGCGCGTGCCTTCCATAAAGCCTTCTTCCGAGACGCGCCATCCGAGCGACAGCGAGGGGAA
>JAISTS010000040.1 GCA_031272455.1 Tannerella sp.
TCAAGTATGCGCTTCAACTGAAAGAGTTTGTGAAACGGGGCTTCTCTGCCGCCGTCTATACTCAAACCACCGATGTAGAGATAGAAGTGAACGGCTTGATGACCTACGACCGCAAAGTGCTGAAACTCAACGAGAAGAAGGTAGCCGAAGTGAACAGGGAAGTGATAGCGGTCGTGGAATAAAATTTTGCGATACAATCCCAATTTTAATTATGGCTAATTCGCCACAATTAAAAGTCATGCAGGGCTTAATTCTTTCAAAATCAGCGTAAAAGAGTTGATTGAGAAAACCGGTATAATCTGCCTGCAAGCCAAGGCAGGCAGATACGGCGGCACGTATGCCCACAAAGATATTGCATTTGAGTTTGCAATGTGAACAAATCCACCCGTTACGCCGCCCTGCACGAAATGGCACATCGGCAACTTTCGCGCCTCAATGCCATTGATGCCGAAAAAGGTTTTCGTAAATTAGAACCATCAATAAAAATGTTAAACCCAACAATACAATCATAGAATAACGCCTTACAATCTATGCCACATTGCACACCGCAGCGGGTCAAGATTTTTGAACTTCTGCGGAATGTGTGCGATACTTTTTTTGCGCCTGAAAGTCAGTTTTTTTGGAATTTTTTTGTAGTTTTGCGGTCTGAAATGCTAACTGACAATGACAGCCGAAGTTGCTAAAATGAAGAACGAAATCATTCTCTATCAGCCGGATAACGCTATATCCTTGGAAGTGCTGATTGAGAACGAATCGGTGTGGCTGTCTTTGAATCAGATGACTATGCTTTTTGAGAGAGATAAATCTGTCATTTCAAGGCATATACGGAATATCTTCGAGGAAGAAGAACTGTATGTGGATTCAGTTGTTGCAAATTTTGCAACAACCGCCGCCGAGTTGCTGAAAAACATTTAACGTTCCCACCCGCTAATAGTCAGCTCATTCAGTTCAGCATCAGATGCAAAACCGTTTGTTTTGACAACGAACAGATGTCGGAAAACAGCCTTTTCGCCGCGATGCAGGACGAGCCGGAACAGGGGTGCGTCGGCGTCGAACACTCGTGCGCCCATATTGTTACACGAAAATAAACCGTACCCGCGCGCGTGCGAGTGAGCCGGATAGCCCGGATTGTCGGGGTGATCGATAATCGCGAGCGTGATTTCTTCGCCGTTCTTATCTGCCGACAGGCTGACCCACTGCGCCTGCTTGCCCCAGACGCCGCTCTCGTGCTCGGCGCCATTGCTGTTGCGATACAGCCCGTTGACGCCCTCGTTGTTCATCACCGGTACGCTGGTCGGGTTGCCGTTAGCGTCGAGGAACACCTCCGGCTGGGTTGACGGCTCTTCAAAAGCGCGGTCAACGCGGACGGCGATCATCCCTTCCTTGTTATCGGTGAAAACTACGCTGTCGAGCGCGGCTTCGAGCGTGGTGATACGCTCAATTATGCGCGTGTCGCCCTGTCCGGTGAAGATGAAGCGCGTGTTCTCTTTCAGCAGGACATCTTCGCGAATGTCAACCCAGTCGCAAGCCACTTCGAGAATGCCTTTGTCGCGTGCGTTCTCGATGCCGACGATTTGGCGGTGGCGCACAGAGCCGTACAGCGGTTTTTTATCTTCGGGAATGGCGTAGGAGTTGTTCCAGAAATCCAGCCCGTTGACGTCGCCGAAGCTGAACCACATACCGACGTGATGCGGATGGTCAACGCGCTCGCCTGCACGGGGATTACGCGGAAAGCCGCGCGTGATATCCGTGCCCGCCGACGTGAAAATGGGATAAAGCACAGGTTTTTCGAGGTCGGCGGGGTAGATATACGAGGTGAAAAGCTGTCCATCGCAGGTTATGTCAACCTTGCGGGCGGCTTCGTCGGCGCTGATTCTTATGCCTTCGCCGCGATTTGCGCCGCTGCCGCATGACATTAATAATATGGCAGATGTCAAAATAAGTAACGTTTTCATTTCTCTCATTTTCAGATTTTTTCAGGCATAGTATATGGCTCGCGGTATTCGCGGGTCAGCATACGGTTGGCATCTTCGTCGCTGATAAATTTCTCCGCTACGGGATCGAAATTCAGCTGACGTCCAAGCCGGTACGAGATATTACCCAGATGCGCCAGCGCCGAGGCGAGGTGGCAGCTCTCGACCGGTCCGTGCTGTATGCTCATATCACGCGCTTTGATGGCGTCGAGCCAGTTGCGGAAATGCAGCGTCAGTTCGCCGTCTTCCGAGCGCGACGGTCCTTTTTCGCGGTTCTCGCCGAAGTAGGTTGCATACGAGCCATAGCCGTTGACAACGAGATAGCCCTTGTCGCCGTAGAAAATATTACCTACGCCGGCGCCGTCTTCGAGGTTCGTACACCAGTTGCGCACTTCAAACTGGATAATCTTCTTTTCTTTCGGATAATGATAGATAGATGTCTGGATTTCAGGCACTTCCTTGCAGTCGTCGAACAGGAATTTACCGCCCATCGAAGTGATACGTTCGGGCAGCGAATAAACTCCCAAGCCCCACATACAGAGGTCGGTCTCGTGAATGCCCTGATTGCCGACGTCGCCATTGCCATAGTTCCAGTGCCAGTGCCAGTTGTAGTGCACGAGGTTGCGCGTGAACGGAGCCATCGGAGCCGGACCGCACCACAGGTCGTAATCCAAGCCTTCGGGCACTTTCGACACGCCCTTGTTGCCTATGTCGGGACGCCAGCGATAAACCAGTCCGCGCGACATATAAACCCGTCCGATCAGCCCGTCTTGCAGGTGCTGGACGGCTTCGCGTATGGCGACCGAGCTGCGCAGCTGCACGCCGTGCTGCACTATGCGGTTGTACTTGTACGCCGCCTCAATCATCTTGCGTCCTTCGACAACATTGTGAGTAGCAGGCTTTTCGACATAGACATCCTTGCCTGCCTGACATGCGTAGATCGTGAGCAGCGCGTGCCAGTGATTGGGAGCGGCTATCGTTACCGCGTCGATCGTCTTGTCGTCCAGTATCTTACGGAAGTCCTGCTCGACACGCACTTTCTTGCCGTATTTTTTCTCAAATTCTGCTGCGCGCTGTTTGAGGATCACCATATCGGGGTCGCACAGCGCCACCACTTCGGCGTCGTTCTGACGCATCACCTCCTCGATATGATTCTGTCCGCGTCCGTTTATGCCAAGCACGGCTACGCGGACACGGTCGTTTGCGCCAAACGCAGTCGAAGGAACTACGTCGGGTTGGTTAATACTGCGGAGCGCTTCGTCTCCAAATGCTGACGGCGCAATAATTGTCGCCATGGCGCCTGTTGCGGCTGCCGTAATGAATTTTCTTCTTGAAGTGTTCATATTTAAAAAAATAATTAATGATATTAAGTTCGGTTCTGTTACGTTTTTTTCGGCTTACAAATGTACGAACAATTTTTTGAGTTTTCCAAAAAAAATAACAATAAAAATTTTTTCTTTCCCGATTCTGGGAATTTCCATCTGCGGCGGAACGAGACGAATTTTTTCTTAAAAACTCCTAAAACATAGCGTTTTTGCCGATTTTTTAAGAATATTTAACAAAAAAAGTGATTTTTTTATCACTTTCTGTTTCAGTTATTTAAAAAATGTCTATATTTGCACCCGATTTTTCCAATGGGAAGAATGGTTTTTTATTTCGGTCATTTTAAATACGAAAAATTGAAATGCAAATAAGGATAATGTTTAAACTTGCTTTTCTGTTCGGTTTGTTTTTTTGCTCGGCAATGTCGGTCAGCGCGCAGTCGTTTTACGACAACACCGGTTACAAAATTGCAACGAAAAAGGGAAACAGCACTTACGAAGTAACCGGTTCGGTTTTCGTAATCAGGAATGGCGTAATGATTCCCAGTTTCGATGGCGAGCTGAGAGAGGAAGGCGCGAATTTTTACCGTGTCGAAAACGGGCGAGTAAATTTCTATCGCTTCGACGAGAGCCTGGTCGGATATTACATTCCGGCTGAGCAGAGGTTTGTCCGCTCCGAAGGCGGCAAAGAAGACTATGTCGCCGTTTTGCTCGACGGCGAGATTTTCACTACCGACAGCAAACCGGCTTTCAAGCTCGACGAAGGCTTCGAGCCGGAAATCGTCGGAATGATTTTGTTTCACTTTTTAGGATATTGACAATCAACAAATTAATCTATAACAACAAAACTGTATGACACTATGAGGAAATTAATTTTTATCGTTTTTAGCTTATGCGCTCTGCTTTCGCAAACGGAATTGCGCGGGCAAACAGCCCAGGTTATTAATGTTAACGGAGGTACCGGACTTACTGACGGACTGAAAGTCGTAGTCAACACTAACGGCGCTTTGTCCGTTTACCGCGACAACCAAACACAATATTACTCCGGCTATACATGGCCCGATGGTCAGGGTAGCGGAGTAAGTTTGACATTCCGCTTCGACAATGGAAGCACATATAACGCAACAAAAGCCTATTTGACAGCCTGTTCAACTACTCCCGTGCAGCAAACCGGCAATACTTATACTACAAGCATTACGGGCTATGTAACCTCGACCATCAGCAGCAAACGTTTTTATGTAACTCTAAATGTATCATATACTTATCCGAACAAATATTTTCTGATAGATTACATCATTCGGGCGCCGTCTGACCTTGGAACAGCCGAAACTGTCCACATGTATCTTGACCATGACGCTTTTATTTTAGGAAGCGATGCCTCAAAGGGATATCGTTCGTCAAATGGTGAATTTGTGGGTGATTACAGAACGTCAACTGCTGATAATTGCACGAATATGAGAGCGAAAAATGCGAGATTTCCATCGGCTCACGGTTTTAAGACTAAAAACGGATTTCGTAGCTATTTTACCGGAGATTACAGCAGTCGAAGTACTATTAATTCGAATCTAATGTTGTCGAATACTGTTAACACAACCTGTATTGATGATGGTGTTGCAGTAGAATTTACAGTAGGTCCGCTTTCCGCAGGTCAAATTCAAGGCAAAGGCGTACTGCACTGCTATGGCGACAATCTTTCCGAACTTGAAAATCTCACAGTTAATGACCCCACTATAACAACATCGACCAATACGCCTGTAACGGTGAATTTCACTTCGGCTACATTTAGCGAGACCGAAGGCAGCACCACTCATACTACAAGCACGGTGAAAGTCCGCGTCAGTGGCGGCATTATTTCGCAACCTCAGGTGCTTAATATTACCTGCACAAACGGAACAGCTTCTCAGTCAACGCATTACACTTATGTAAAAGGCTTTACCATTCCGGCAGGCAACTATACGACAGCTCAGGATTTTATACTCAACAATATAAATATCGTCGGCAACACGACCTGTAACGATAATCTCACTTTCACTGCCAGCATCGACAACTCAACGGCTTGTAACGACCTTATAATCAGAGGTACAACCAATCCGACAACAACCATCACCATAGTTGACGACGAAACGCGCCCGACTATTACCTCGACGCTGCCAAATCTGACTTACGAGCATCAGCAATCGGCGCCCGCCATAACTGTGGTTACAAATCCGACAGGTGCGACAGTTCGCTGGACAAACAGCAATACCAGCATCGGTCTGGCAGCAAACGGCACGGGAACTATTCCGGCTTTCACGGCGACAAACACCACTTCGACGCCTATCACGGCGACAATTACGGTAACTCCCGAAGTGAGCTGTACGGGCACTCCGAAAACGTTCACAATCACGGTAAATCCCAAATATACAATTACTTACGTCTATAATGGCGGCAATGCTCCCGCAACGGCAAACCCGACTACTTACGTTTACGGTCCGGCGTTCAGCATCGTCAACACCCCTACGCGAACGGGTTATACCTTCAGGGGATGGACCTGTCCCGAACTGGGCATCACTACGCCGACAACACCTGTCAATGTGCCTGCCAATACCACAGGTAATCTGACACTTACAGCCGACTGGGGAGCGCCCAACACTTATGCCATCACCTACACTCTTTACGGCGGTACTGTCGAACCGCCCAATCCCAACCCCTCGACGTATGACATTACTACTCCGGCGTTTACGCTCAAAAATCCCGTACGAGTGGGTTATACGTTCACCGGCTGGACAGGCTCTAACGGCTCTACGCCGCAAATGACGATTACCGTGCCGCAAGGCTCGACGGGCGCCCGCGAGTATTCAGCCAACTGGAGCATAAATACCTATACTATCGGGTATAATTTCAATACCGGTGTGGCTCCGACGACGGCTAATAAATCGTCGTTCCAGATTACCGAAGTGCCGTTTACAATAAATACCACAGCGACAGCCAATCAGCCGACCAAGACCGGTTACGACTTCACCGGCTGGACAGGGCACGATATTACCACGCCCAATAAGACTATCAACGTCAGCAACACCACCTTCTCGGTGGCTGGCGTTCCCGAAAATCTATCTTATACGGCTAACTGGTCAACGCATTTGTATTCAATCACATACACTCTCAACGACGGCATCCCCTCATCGCCCAATCCGTCGGGATATACCATAGAATCGGCAGCCATCACGCTGAACAATCCCACACGTTTGGGCTATACGTTCACCGGCTGGACAGGCTCTAACGGCTCTTCGCCGCAAACGACAGTTACCATTGCGGCAGGCTCGACGGGCGACAAGACTTATACCGCTAACTTTACGCGCGATACCTATACCATCGGATATACGCTGACAACGCCAAACGGCAGCGCAGGCACGATTACAGGAACGCCAAACCCGACCACATATCACGTTGAAACAGCGACATTTACGCTGACTAACCCGACTCATCCGGGCTATACCTTTAAGGGCTGGTCGGGCACGGGATTGACGGGCGACAACAATATGACCGTTACCATCCCCGTTGGTTCGACAGGCGCCCGCACCTACGTGGCTCACTGGGCTATTGAGAGTGCCAATAACTTCAATATCAGCTATACTTTGACCACGCCGACAACGCCCGAACTGATAGATGTACCGGCTAACCCGACAACGTATAATATTGAAACAAACACTATTACGCTGATCAATCCCTCGCATCCGGGCTATACCTTCAAAGGATGGACAGGCTCAAACGGCACGACGCCTCAATTGACTGTTACCATTCCGAAAGGCTCGACCGGAGATCGTTCATATACAGCTAATTGGGCTTTGGAGTCGTCGAACAGCTTTCCCATTACCTATACGGTTGCGACTACGTCTGCTCCGGGATTGGTTGTTGTAAGTCCGCCAAACCCGACTTCGTATAATGTTGAAACAGCGACGTTTACGCTGACTAATCCGACGCATCCGGGCTATACCTTCAAGGGCTGGTCGGGCACGGGGCTGACGGGCACTAACAATATGACCGTTACCATCCCGCAAGGCTCGACAGGCGCCCGTACTTACGTGGCTAACTGGGCTATTGAGAGCGCTAATGAATTTACTATCAGCTATATTCTGACCACGCCGACAACGCCCGAACTGACGACTGTGCCGGCTAATCCGACAACATATAATGTTGAAACAAACACAATTACGCTGATCAATCCCTCGCATCCGGGCTACACCTTCAAAGGCTGGTCGGGTACGGGGCTGACGGGCACTAACAATATGACCGTTACCATTCCGAAAGGCTCGACAGGAGACCGTACATATACAGCGCATTGGGCTTTGGAGTCGTCGAACAGCTTTAATATTTCCTATACGCTTACCACTCCGACTACTCCTACTCTGGTTGTCGTAAGTCCGGCTAATCCTACAACGTATAATGTTGAGACAGCGACGTTTACGCTGACTAATCCGACACATCCGGGCTATACCTTCAAAGGCTGGTCGGGCACGGGGCTGACGGGCACTAACAATATGACCGTTACTATCCCGAAAGGCTCTACAGGAGACCGTTCATATACAGCGCATTGGGCTTTGGAACCGACGAATGATTTTAATATAGCATATACGCTAACGACGCCTACAACGCCCGAAATGATAGTCATACCAAATAATCCTGTAACATATAATGTTGAAACAGCGACATTTACGCTGATCAATCCCTCGCATCCGGGCTATACCTTTAAAGGTTGGTCGGGCACGGGGCTGACAGGCACTAATAATATGACCGTAACCATTGCGAAAGGCTCGACTGGCGACCGCGCATATACGGCGAATTGGGCTATCGAGGCTGCCAACAACTTTACCATCACTTATAACCTTGACGGCGGCACTGTCGCAGGCACTAATCCCACTTCGTATAACGTTGAAACGCCGACATTTGCGCTTATCAATCCGACCCGCGAAGGCTATACTTTCGCAGGCTGGACAGGCAGCAACGGTACGACGCCGCAAACCTCAGTCAGCGTCGCCAAAGGCTCGACAGGCGCCAAAAACTTTACGGCAAACTGGGAGGTAACCGCTGCAAATGCTTATGCGATAACATACACGCTGACAACGCCAAACAACCAGAGCGGAGTTATTACGGGTACGCCCAATCCGGTGCAGTATTTTGTCAACACACCGACATTCACGCTGACCAACCCGACGCATCCGGGCTATACCTTTAAGGGCTGGTCGGGCACAGGATTGACGGGCACTAACAATATGACCGTTACCATCCCCATTGGCTCGACAGGCGCCCGCAGCTACACAGCTCACTGGGCGATAGAAGCAGCTAATAACTTCCCTATCAGCTACACGTTGACCACGCCGACAACGCCCGAACTAATAGTTGTACCGGCTAATCCGACATCGTATAATATTGAAACAAATACAATTACGCTGATCAATCCCTCGCATCCGGGCTATACCTTCAAAGGCTGGACAGGCTCAAACGGCACTACGCCTCAATTGACCGTTACCATTCCGAAAGGCTCGACGGGAAGCCGCTCATACACAGCTAATTGGGCTTTGGAATCGACGAACGACTTTACCATTTCCTATACTGTTGCAACGCCGACAACTCCGAACCTTGTTGTTGTAAGTCCGGCTAATCCAACATCGTATAATGTTGAAACAAACACTATTACGCTGACTAATCCGACGCATCCGGGCTATACCTTCAAGGGCTGGTCGGGCACGGGGCTGACGGGCACTAACAATATGACCGTTACCATCCCGAAAGGCTCGATCGGAGATCGTTCATACACAGCGCATTGGGCGATAGAATCGGCTAATAACTTTACGATAAGCTATACCGTAGCAACGCCTACAGTGCCGGGCTTGGTTGTCGTTTCGCCGCCTAACCCGACGTCGTACAATATTGAAACGCCGACGATTACGCTGACCAATCCCACACATCCGGGCTATACGTTCACGGGCTGGTCGGGTACAGACCTGACAGGCAACGGCAATATGACCGTTACCATTCCGGTAGGATCTTACGGACCTCGTTCATACACAGCGCACTGGACTTTGGATGCGGCAAACGACTTCAATTTATCCTATACGCTTACGGCGCCCAACGGCAGCGAAGGCGTAATCAGCGGCACACCTAATCCCGCTAAGTATAATATTGAAACAACGACATTTACGCTGACTAACCCGACACATCCGGGCTATTCGTTCACGGGCTGGTCGGGTACAGACCTGACAGGCAATGCCAATATGAGCGTTACGATAAACAAAGGCTCGACGGGCGATCGCTCA
Organism: Tannerella sp.; assembly: GCA_031272455.1. Classification (GTDB taxonomy): domain Bacteria; phylum Bacteroidota; class Bacteroidia; order Bacteroidales; family Tannerellaceae; genus Tannerella. The sequence goes on from JAISTS010000040.1 coordinate 9,589, forward strand.
TTCACGGCTCACTGGTCGTTGCTCACGTTTAATATCACCTACGATTACGACGGCGGCACGGCTACCAATCCTGCCACTTACACGACCGAAACGGCATCGTTCACGCTGCAAACGCCTGTGCGTTCAGGCTATACCTTTACGGGATGGTCGGGTACAGGACTGACCGGTAATGCGAATATGACGGTTATCATCCCCGTTGGCTCGTCGGGAAATCGCTCATATACAGCGCACTGGTCGCTTAACTCGTATTCGATAAGCTACGATGCAGGCGGTGGAAATATTTTATCGGCAATACCCTCTGCATGGCTGAATTACACTGTTGAAACCCTGCCTACGGGCATAGACATCACGCCTGTACGTCTCGGTTATACCTTCAAAGGCTGGGAAGGACACGGACTGTCGGGACAGGATTCGCCCTTCGACATTACGACAGCCACTCCCGGAGTGCCGGGCGACCTGCACTTCACGGCAAGCTGGGCTGTCGATGTCTATAACATTACTTACGACCCGAATGGCGGCGCCATTATGCCTGGCAACCCGACAACTTACTCCATCGAGCAATATCCGGTGCTGATTGCCCAGCCGCCTGTGCATCTCGACCCCGATTATACTTTTATCGGATGGACATCGCCGCAACTTACTTCTACACCAATGCAGATTACTTACAGCCTGCCCGTCGGCACTCTGATGGACCTGACGATGAAGGCTAACTGGGTACGCAAACTCGACGACCTGAACGGCGGAGTCAACGACACGCTCTACCTCTGCGAATCGTCCAAACAACTGCTTGCCGACCCGCAAGGTATCAGCTGGGAATGGACTTTGCCCGATGGCACTATCCGTACTCAAAGAGATATATCAGCCAATAAATCAGGACGATATACCGTACGAACAGATTATGGCACGATAGTTCTTGCCGACACGTTGTACGTCTATTTCATTGGCGATGTCAGCGCACGGATAGACTACGTCTCGACACGCGGCGCCAAAGTCGAACGTCTGCAAGAATTTGTATTGCGCCTGCCGCCGGAAATAACTGCTTATGCTACAGCCGATTGGTCGTTGACCGGCGGCGGAACAATTGTAAGCTCATCTGCCGACTCGCTGAAAGCGATATGGAGCGCAACGGGCGAAAAAATCATTACGGTACGACTGACTTTCAGCCACGGCTTGGTTACCTGTATGCGTACATTAAGTACAAAGATAAATATAGGTGAACGCGGACGCGGATACTTCGTCAATCAGAACGTTTCCGGCGGATTGCAGGACGGCAGCTCATGGGAAAATGCCTATCGCACACTCGAAGAGGCGCTCGACCCGGCTACTCCCGGCGATTATATCTGGGTTGCCAAGGGCACATATCGGGTTCCCACAGGCGGCTTTGTAGCGCGTCAGGACAGCATCTCGGTGTTTGGCGGCTTCGCTGGCTCGGAAGAATATCTCTACGAGCGCAATACCTCATACAATCCGACCATTCTCGAAGGCAACTACCGCAGCCATGTCATTACTATCGACAACTGCGTAGGCGTGCGTCTCGACGGCTTCACCATCACAAAAGGTAGCGACGAAGACGGTGGCGGCGTCTATTTCGCCAACGGCGCAACAGGGCAGATCGCCAACTGCTTCATCATCAATAATACTGCTACCAATCGAGGAGGCGGTATTTATATGGGCGCTCCATGGTACGGCTACACAACGCCCGAACTTATCAATTCCGAAGTCAGCGGCAACACTGCCAACGACGGCGCAGGTATCTATAACACCGGCAGCAATTTGTATATGCTGAATGTTACTGTCAGCGGTAACAAGGCGGCGAAAAGCGGCGGCGGACTGTATAACGAAGGCGGCGGCAGCCCCATCATACATAATACGATTATCTGGGGTAATCTCGCAGCTAAGGGTACGGATGTAGCCAATATCAGCGGTGCGCCTTCGTACAGGTACAGCCTCATTGGCGGCTCGACAACCGACGACGGAAAATGGGATCCGACATTCGGCTACGACGGCGGCAATAACCGCGACGTCAGTCCGCTGTTTATCACCAAAGGATATGAAGCCGACGGCGTTACTATGCGTACAGGCAACTATCACCTCTCGGCGTCGAGTATAGCTGTTGACCAAGGTAATAACAGCTTGATGCTCGGAACAAGCACGCCTTGGGATATATTCCTGCTTGAGCCGCGAGCTTCTGCCGTTGCCGGCATCGTTAACGACCTCGACTATATGACACGTATTGCCGACAGCGGGCAGGGCGAACGAATAGATATGGGAGCTTATGAGCTGAACGCCAGCAATTTCGTTATTAAAGATATTATGCGTAGAATATCTCTTCCCGAAGTCGAAGGCGCTACTTTGGATCCCGGACACGGCATCTATTATGTGCAAAGTAAAGAACATTTTACATTCACTATTACGCCCGACGCACAGATGCGAAGCCTCTACCTTAATCTCAGCACTTCGCGCAATCTCGTGCCCGACCACGAAGGCGTAGTGATAGAAAAAGGCGAAAATGGCGTTTATACCGTAACAATTCTTGCCGTACAGGACTATGTCGAGGTGTTTATCAGTTTCACGAACACACCTGCCGACAACCTGTTTGTACCCGGAACGAGCATCTATTCGTACAAAGGAAAGATCTATGTGCGGACAGACAAGACATCCGAAGTCGAGATTTACGATTTGGCGGGGATGCTCGTCAAACGGCAGAAAGTGTCCACCGGCGAGACGGCTATATCGATGCAACCGGGCGTTTACATAGTAACGCTTAACGGCGCAAGACAAAAAGTAATTATCCGCTAAAAATCGGGTGAATTTTACTGTTCATCCACGATTTCATCGATAGTTACCGGACCCAGCAATCCCGATTCCAGCAGCGGCGAATCCTTCGTGTAATGTTTATACGTGGCGAAGGTAAACCGCTTGCCGTCGGGCGACGTAACATTCTCATCACCAATCAGACGGTTCGCCCAGAGATTGACGACTTCGATTTCCAGCTCGTTGTCGCCGTCTCTGATGGCGCCGGTGATCTCCGTTTGCCACGGTTCAGCCCAAACGACACCTAAGTCATTGCCGTTTAGACGGATACGAGCCATATTTCTGACCTTTCCGAGCGACAGTGCATAGCGTTTCGACTGCGTGCCCTCGATATGGAATGTCTGGCGATAGACTGCCGTACCGGAATAATAGCGTATCCCCTCGTCGGCGTTCTGCGACCAGTCTGTCAGTCGGTCGAAAACCGTCTTTTCGGGACCGCCCCAAGCCGGATCGAAGGCGACTTCCCAAGGATCGTTCAAAGTTTTAACTGTCAGATAATCAGTGAAATTGCTCTTTGCGTCGGTTTTCAGTATAGATTTTACGGTGAAAACGATAAAATAACTTTCAAAAGGCTTGAATTGAAGCGGGATCTGCGTTTTTTCGCCGTCAAAGTCCACTTTTGGCAGTGCGCGCTGCTCTCTGGTAACGGGATGCCAGAGTTCGGGCTGCCCTTTGGCTCGGAAAGTAACCGTCGTAGTTACAGCCTCGCCCGTCCGGTTCGACACGAAATAAATCTCGCAGTCGTCCGTTCGGCGGTGGGTATAGCGCAACGCTTCCGAAACGGTCGAAAAATCAGGGGCTATTCCATTGTCCGACAATATCTTACTTGTGATTTCGTATTTTGGATACAGACGGTCGATATCAGCCGACGCCTTGCCGTAGTACAGCCTGCCGCGACCGGTCGGATATCCGGTAATGCCTTCAATATCAATCTTATCCTCATCCCATAAGGCATCGGCTATGGCTTTCACCCTGTCGTCGCAAGCCGGAAAATCCGTCAGACTTGGCGATTTCATCGGCGGCAATCCCGTTACCGTTGCGCCGGCTTCGGTCAGTTCTTTAACCTTGCCGAGCAGCTCAGGCGTCATCGTCTCGACGGCAGGCAGCACGAGCAGCCGATACGACGCACCGCTTGCAAAGACAATCTGTCCGTCCCTGACCGACGCCGTCATCAGCATCGAAGGCGGACAGGCGTCGAAACTGTAGCCTTTCCTGTCGGGTAAGGGCGTCTCGCCGCGAAAATTATTAGGGTTAGCAGCGTCCATCTCAAGCCCGCCAATCGCAGATAAGGGCGGCAAAAACACGTGCGGTGCGCCTTCGGGAGCGAGATAGAGCACATCGGCGACGGTGCGTCCCTGCTGAAGCATAAACTGGCAGCGGGCGACATAGCTGTGATAGCCTTGTGCCATCGACCACCACGTCTGATTGCGATCCCAGTGCACGCCGTAGGGTCCCATCGTCATGCCCGGGCGTTGGCTGTCGGGCAGCGGTTGATGCTGGAAAGTGTGATACATCAGGCGGTTAATGCCTGCCGCAAACGCCCAGTCGGTCTGGTTTTTCATCGAAGCGGGATGCTGACGCCAGCCGTCGAGATGAGCCGTGAATGCTTCGGCAGGCACGACGGGCTGTCCGAGCAGGTGGGCTGCCGACGAGCCTTCGATGGCGCTGAAGCCCGTGTTGTAGCCCTCGCCGAGGCTCCAGAACTCAGCCATCGGCATATCGGCGGCAACGGCAAGCTCAAGGTCGGCGACCGGATTCATGTCGTAAGGCTCGATGGATACGTTCAAGCCGTAGCCTTGTGCATATTTCCTGACGTGCCCCACGTGATTTTCGATAACAAGCTCCTGAGCCGTACGCCTCACATCCCACAGAAAACGCTCGCTCTGTTCGATGCTGTTGATAACCTGACCGTCGTAAACGGGATAAAATGGCAGCGGGTCGTAATGGCGACGACGCATAAATTCTTCGCGAAAATGCTGTGTCCAGTTTTGTGCGCCCATCTCCCAACTGTCTATATGTAAGGTGATTAACCCGCCCGTCTCTTTCTTATGCTCAAAACCGGAACGACGAAACAGTCGGCTCGTGAAATTTTCAAAGTGATGGTTTAGCGCTGTGGTGTCGAACTTGTCAACTTCCAATCCTACGCCGGGCAGTGGCGCCGGTCGCGTGGCAGCGCCGTTGTTGACTGCTCCGAAACGCATCACCGTCCATTCGCCTTCGGGAGCGTCCCATTCAATAGTGCCGTCGGGCTGCAACAGCGCGGTGAGATCGATGATTTGCGACGTCTGAACGACGACGCGCTTTAAGGGTTCGTTATATGCAGCTTTTGAAGGCAGATATTGCTTCACGCCCTCTGCCGAGCTGTATGGTTTGCGATAGTACAGCGCCTTCTCTTCGATAGCCGTAACGGGAAAATATGCTTTTTCGGTTGACAGCTCGGATCCGAAAGTCGCCGTGCCTGCCGGAAAAGCAAGCGTCGCCACATCGCGATAATACGTCTCCCACTGGTGTTTGGCTTCGGGCGTAAACGAACTTTCGCCAAAGAACGGACGCTTCGGATGTGGCTGTGGCATAACGACTTTGCGCTGTCCGCCGCCCGTGATTTCCGTTCGTGTGCTGACGAGATGCTGCATCGACTCGTCGGCTTCGACCCAAGGTCCGCCGCTACCCGTCCAGCCCGGTCCGATGCCAAGTATCATCCTGATACCCAGACGCTCACATTCGTGCAGCGCGTGGCTGAACAGGTCTTGCCATTCGTCGCTCAGGAAATCGACTTTCCCGCGCGGCACACCGACATTGACCTCAAGATAAACGACATAGCCTATACCTGCCTGCTGCATCGCCTCAAGGTCTTTAGTGATGCCTGCAGCCGAAACGTTGCCGTCCATAAAATACCAGTAAACGCCCGCACGAGCCGTGTCGGGTGGATAGATAAAACCCTGTGAAAGAGCAGTATAGTCTGTCGGGATGCTTCCGCTGCATCCGCATAATAAAACGCCCATAACGGCGCCAATGTAAAAGAATTTTTTCATGTCTCAAATTTGTGTTTACTGCAAAGGTAAGCATTTTTTTTCACTCTGCACTGTCGTTTTCAATGAACTTTTGTATCTTTGCACGACAAAAATCAAACGATATGAAAGCTAAACATCTGAAATTGAGTTTAATGATAGCGATAATGACTGTTGTCGGAGGCTGTAATAACGCGCCGCGACAGTTCAAGCTGCAGTTCATTATGGAGACGATGAATAACTACCGCACGACGCTCGAACTTGACGAACGAGGCGGCTATGTCATTACATCGCAGAACTTTTTTATGGACCGACACGCAGGCAAGGCGGCGCCCGAAACGAACTTCGGCGAATTGACGCAAGCGGAAACCGACCGATTGAAGAGCCTGATGCAACGCTGTAACCTGATGAAAATGGATGATGCTTATGGATTCGAGACAGACGCAAATCCTGTAACCGAAAACATAATTTATCAAATAATATACAATGCCGATGGCAAAGAAAAGATGATCACCATACGCTATAATCCTGACATTAAGCTGCCTGCAACCTACGTCGCGCTGCACGAATTTTTTATCGACTGCTTAAAAAAATATTCTTGAGCCACAATTCGCCTTGTGGATATAAAAAATACAAAAAAATGTGGTTCTGCGGTGCTGACGCCCTAATAATCAGACCTCAACGTCGAAATTTGCTTCCTGTTTTTTTGCGTCTCGTTAACTTTATTCAATTTATTTTAACACAAAAAGTTGTACAACCTATAAATTTTTTATAATTTTGCGGCGTCGTAAGAGTGATATACGTCGTTGTTCGACAGTATTTTAACACCATGCTTTTCGACTTTGGGAAATTAATAAATTTAAAACAATGAATTGAATGAAGAGAAGATTCACAATTTATGCCATAGCAAGCGCTGTAGCCTTGCTTGGCGGGGAAAACCGTGTTGCGGGACAAGTTCTGCAACAGTTTGATAATAATGCCGGTATGCCACCATATACGAGCAGCGTTTCTAATAATGGTCAGTTCGATACTAAATACACCATTGCCAACGGAACTGTTGTGTTAAACAACAATTTTGGTCCCGGCGAGAGTGGAACGATTACTCCGGGAACAGGCGCAAGTCAAAACAGTGGCTATCACAGCGCTACGGGTAGCGCCTATTATAATCCTTTTGCTGTCGGGAACGGGGTAATAACCGTTGGCGGCACAACAAATGTTGTGGAAAATGTGAGTAATGTTAGTCAGGTAGGAAGCAGCCAATCATTTCATATAGGTAGCAATGAAAGTCCCGCTTCAAGAATCTGGGATTCAGTCAATAACGTATATGATTGTGATTCTACGATATATTATGGTTCGGTTATTGACGCTCCGGAAGCCCCTGCAGTTCCCGACGGCACAGGTCTTTCCACTATAAGCTCAAGCAACACTCCAACTGCTTATACCAAAGCAACTACCATCACCGTCGATGGTCGCTCAAAAACATCAAAAGCGCCATGGCAGTTCCAACAGTTTTATTTCCTGAACAATCCGTGGTATTATAACAGCTATATTTTGAAAGATGCTAATGCAACCATCCCCCGTGTTTATTATTATGAGCAATTTGTTAATGGAGCGTGGACATATACACCTGTTACTCAACATATTATAAAGACTGTAAGCTATACCGGCTGCACAGTGTTGGGCGGTTATGTTGAAGGTAAAATCGTCCTGGAGGCAGGCTCGCATATTCGTTTGGATGCAACTGCAAATTCGGGCGTGAGCATAGGTGCAGGTTCGCACAGCGATTCAAAAGCGACTCTCACTTTGCCCGCAACGCATTATTCGCTGATGAACGACGGCAATTTTGACGCTGCAAGCATTATAGCAGGAAAGGGCGGTCAGATTGACAATCTTTCGCCTTTGGGCGTCAATGCTGTTATCGGTATTAAAGGAAATTATATCAGCGGAGCCACTTCGATCAGCACAAATCAAGCAGGCGGAACAATATTGCTGGGCGAAAACACAGCCGGACAGGATAAAATTAAAATCGCTCAGACCACCGGCGCGGCGACTGTCGTAAAAGATTTGCTCTACACCGACTCGGTTTACACTTTGACAGGCTACAGGAAGGGCGTTGCCAATGTCGGGAATTATGGAAACAATAATCTTGTCATTACCGGCGCCGCTACGATGTTTTCAAATGTCGGGAGCGCCGGATTGCAGATTTACGCTCGAAATTGCGATAACTGCCTTGACATTATTTTCCAGACAAGCTCGCCAATCATCAATATCAACAGCGCAGGCGGCTTCGTCAACGATGCTTCGAGGCATTTAATATATGATGTAAAGAGCGCGTTTAACAGCACTGCATCAGGGCATACCACCTTGCGTGCCGGAGGAGTGAAATTTAACGCTGCGCATAGCTATTCAGCCACTTCGACGGGCGACTACTGGGTGCATGCTGTCGGCATGGATAAATATAATGGATTGCCATACTGCGGCGATGGCGATATTTTAATGAACGCTGAGACAACGATTAGCAGCGCTTCGTCGGGTAATATCCTTTTTAAAGCTAAGAATAATGTGCATCTGCAAGATATTCAATATATTGCACGTCGTAACGCAGGGAGCGTATTTATCGCCGCCGACAATAACATTAAACTCCAGTATGGCAGTTCCTTTCATTGTGATGCCGATACGTCTGAAAACAAGGCTCGCGACCTTGTACTCAACTTCGATGTTGACGCGGAGGGCGTCTCAATAACATCCGGCGGGTTTGCTGCTGTGGCTTCCGACCTTATTGATGTTTACAAGAATATGATTTTTTACGGTGGTAAGGGCAAAGGGATGAGCACTGTGCCGACTTACGGCAATTTGCGCGGCGCCAATGTTTCGGGCTATGGTCTCTATTTCCTTACTCAGGCGAACAAACAGAACGACACCGCCCGCCTTACCTTCCACGCCGACGCACGTGTCTATACCCAAAATCAGCGGACGCTTATCGCATCGCCGACGTTCGAAACCTACGGCAACCTCGACCTGAACACGTATCTCGATCGGGGCAGCCGCACGGCAATCACTGTCCGTACTGACAGCCTTATTATGCACGACAGCCTGATTATCGACGGCGTTAAGACGACCTTTGAGCCGTGGTCGGATATGCCACGCAATATGCCTGTATTTAAACTTGGACATCAACGCTTTACGCCTCCGTTTGGCACAGCATCGACCGTTGCAGGCAATGGCGGCGCCAACTGCGATAACTGCTATACCTCGGCAAAAGACGAGTACGGTTTTGGCGTTGGCTATCCGGTTGACCTCGACACGATTTTCGTAGCCTTCCGCAATGGCGCGTCGATTCCGCGTCTGCACACTCTCGTTGCCGACCACGCGAAGATCACATTTCTTACCGATAAATATGACAGTCCGACTGTTGACGCAATATTTAAGGCTGATACTTTTAAGATTCGCAATCACGTCGAACTGTTTTCTACGGGATCGAAACAAGCGTACTCCGGACAACTTGAGCTGGTTTCCGAAGAGCAAATGGCATTAAACAACTATACGGGCATCTATACCCGTCATCTGCACTTTGAGCCTGTGGCGCCAACTTGCTCCGAATATTCTCAAAGTCAGCTCTGGACACGGATTAATCAGATGGAAGTTATCCCGACGACAACGCTGGGCGGCTTTGGCTGGCTGCACGCATCAGTAAACGTTCAGGTCGGCGGCAACCTGTTTCCGGGTTTCGCATCACTCGGCGCTGAGGGTAACAGCTACGAACAGATGCCCGGAGTGCTGAAGTTTGAAGATGCACGTATCGACCGTAACGCCAAACTGAAATTCTCCGTTGGCGCTACTACGGGCGAATATGCCTATCCCAATCCACACTATCCGTCCGATAAACTGGGTCTCTATGCCGATGCTATCGACGTTGACTCACTGACGGTGTATGACGAGATACTGCTCGACATCATTGTGCGTCCCGAAGGACTGCCGCGAGACATTGCAGGAGGCGGCTCTGCTTGCTATCCGCTGATACATTACAACTCGGTAACTCCGGGCGCGCTCAATCATATAAAGCTCAAAAAAGACCGTCTGACCTCTAATGACCATCCGTCAATCGGCGAGACGTACTATCTCTCGTTGCAGTACGACACGGAATGTCATGTTGTAAATCTCTGTATCACAACGACTGTTTTGCCTGTTATCCAGCGTGAAATACTTCTTACGGATAATGTCAACGTGCGCACCGTGCCGTCAGCCGGAATGTATCGTATCCCGTCGGATGGAGTGTTTGTGTTCTTCGCTTCATTCACGACGCGCGATCCGCTGACAGTCAGGACAAACCGTATCATCAACGGCGTTCAGGAGGTTGTGCAGGGCGAACTCGGCAAGCTGCGCGACGGGGTTTACACCTATACGATTAAGGGCATTACCTCGCCGCTTACTATCAGTTTCGGATCCGAATATTATTCCGGCAATGTGTCGATCGACGGCGCTGCGGTATGGGCATATAACGACATTATTTTTATCCGCGTCGAGCGCGATGATACTGCGAAAATCTATTCTATAGCGGGGCAGCTTGTCCGACTCGCCGACATCAAGACGGGCACAACGGAACTGAGGCTGCCGAGCGGGGTATATGTCGTAACGCTTAACAGCGGAGAGCGGTATAAGGTAGTGGTTAAGTGAGATTATCCCTTAACTATCTTCTTGATTTCGTTGAGCTTATTCAGCGCATCAAGGGGTGTCAGGTTGTTGACGTCGAGGTCAAGTATCTCGTCGCGCACACGGCTCAAAACGGGGTCGTCCAACTGGAAAAAGCTAAGTTGAAAGCCTTCACCTGCTGAAGCTATCTCTTTGACAGGCTTGCTCTTAACTCCTTCGCGGCGATTGTCGCTTTCGAGCTGTTTCAGTATCTCGTCGGCGCGTTTTACTATGCTCTTTGGCATCCCTGCCATACGCGCCACGTGTATTCCAAAGCTGTGTTCGCTGCCTCCGGGCACGAGCTTGCGTATGAAAATCACTTTGTTATCAGCCTCGCGAACGGACACGTTGTAGTTGCGTACCCGTTTAAATGAACGTTCCATCTCGTTAAGTTCGTGATAATGAGTGGCAAAAAGCGTACGTGCGGCGGCTGAAGGCTGCTCGTGGATATATTCGACGATAGCCCAGGCGATAGAAATGCCGTCGTAGGTGCTTGTGCCACGTCCCAGCTCGTCGAAAAGGATCAGGCTGCGCGGTGAAACGTTGTTGAGGATGCCTGCCGCCTCGTTCATCTCAACCATAAATGTCGATTCGCCTGCAGAGATATTGTCCGACGCCCCTACGCGGGTGAAAATCTTGTCAACCAGACCGATACGTGCGCTTTCGGCAGGCACGAAACTGCCCGTTTGAGCCATCAGTGCGATGAGCGCCGTCTGACGCAGCAGAGCGGATTTACCTGCCATATTCGGACCCGTGATGATGAGTATCTGTTGCTGTTTGCAGTCGAGATAGACGTCGTTGGCGATATACGGGTCGTCGGGCGGAAGCCGGTTTTCGATGACGGGATGCCGTCCGCCCTTGATGTCAATCACATCGGAATCGTCAACGACAGGGCATACATAACGGTTGATGAGAGCAGCTTTGGCAAACGACAGCAGGCAGTCGAGCTGCGCTATCAGATGAGCATCTTCCTGTACGGGCTTGACATACTGCATCATCTCTTCTACAAGGTCGTTATAAATGCTCGTTTCGAGGCTGAGGATCTGCTCTTCGGCGGAGAGAATTTTCTCTTCATACTCTTTCAGCTCAGGCGTGATATAGCGTTCAGCCTGCGTCAGCGTTTGTTTGCGTATCCAGTCGTTAGGTACTTTGTCCTTATGCGTGTTTCGCACTTCGATATAATAGCCGAAAACATTATTATAAGAAATGCGGATAGGTATGCCTGCACGCGAACTTTCGCGCTCCTGTATCTCCATCAGGCGTGTACGTCCGTTTGCTGCAAGGTCGCGCAGACTGTCGAGGTCGTCATCGACGCCACTGTTGATGACGCTGCCCTTGCCCAGCGAGACGGGCGGGTCGTTTTTGATGACTTTGGCTATACGGCGACGCAGCTCGGTACAGGGATTAAGCCCCTTGCCGATGGTTTTCAGCTCAGGCTCGGCGCTGTCGATACACAGCTTGCGCAACGGCTCAATGGCGGTGAGCGACATCTTCAGCTGCACCACTTCGCGCGGCTGTATGCGTCCGACCGATACCTTAGAGATCAGTCTTTCGAGGTCGCCAATGCCCTTTATGTAGCTGTCTATCTGCTCGTTAAAGTCGGGATAACGCAGAAAGCACGTTACGACCTGCTGCCTGCGGTGTATGGCTTTCAGATCCCTGAGCGGGAATAGCATCCAGCGTTTCAGCAGGCGCGCTCCCATCGGCGACGAGGTCTTGTCGATGACCTCAACAAGCGTTTTACCGTCTTCGTTAAGCGGGCGGACAAGTTCGAGATTGCGTATGGTGAATTTGTCGAGACGAACAAAATTCTCTTCGTCAATAAGTGATAATGAGGTGATATGCTGCACTTTAGTGTGCTGCGTCATATCCAAATATGTCAGTATGGCGCCCGATGCGACAATTCCTTCGTGAAGGTCTGCCACTCCGAAGCCCTTGAGATTAGCCGTGTCGAAATGCCGTAAAAGCCGCTCAGTAGCTGTTTCGGGCGTGAAAGTCCAGTCTTCCATCTCGAAAATCGAAGCGCGGCAGGTGAAAATGGAATCAAACAGGCTGCGCTTATCCCGTCGGACGATTATCTCTTTGGGCATAAAATTGTTAAGCAGCTTGTCAACCTGATCTGCCGAGCCTTCGGAGGTCATAAATTCGCCTGTTGAGATGTCGAGAAATGCTATCCCGAAGATATTCTTGCCGAAATGCACGGCGGCGAGGAAGTTGTTCTCGTTGTTGACAAGAATATTGTCGCTGACGGCAATGCCGGGCGTAACAAGCTCTGTTACACCGCGTTTGACTACCGTTTTAGCCATTTTAGGGTCTTCGAGCTGGTCGCAGATAGCTACACGTTTGCCCGCACGCACTAACTTGGGCAGGTAGGAGTCGAGCGCGTGATGAGGAAATCCCGCCATCTCGACGTCGAGAGCCGCGCCGTTCGAGCGTTTGGTCTGAACAATACCCAGTATAGCCGCGCCGACCACCGCGTCGCTGCCGTACATCTCATAGAAATCACCCACCCGAAACAGCAGTATGGCGTCCGGATGTTTGTCTTTGATAGCATAATATTGCCGCATCAGCGGCGTATCGATTCTTTGTGACACTGAATTTTTTTATTATTGAAACACGGCAAAGTTATTATTTTGTTTTTAAAAATCAAAAAAAATAAGATTTTTAGAGCATATTTTGTGAAAAATCAAAAAAGATTTCGTAACTTCGCAAAACTTACTGATAGGGACGACGATTTGTTTAAGTTACAGTAAACTAACTAATTATCTGCTTATGAACAGATGGAAGGGGTTATTAATTTGTTTTTTGTCGGTTTGCAGCGCGGTATCGGCGACCGACAATCTCCGTCTGCCCGACATCCGAACTCTGGGTATGGGCGGCAACGGAGGCGCACATTCTGCGTTTTTCAATCCGGCGCTGCTTGGCGTGCAGACATCGAAATCGTTTCGCGCCGACTATTACAATCGCTACAGAATCAAGGAATTAGCTACTCTGAGTGCGGGTTTATGCCTGCCCAATCAGCTGTTACCCATCGGATTGCATATCGCGTCGTTTGGCTACGACGAATATCGCGAGAGCTTGTTCCGTCTGTCGGCAGGCAAGCAGTTGAGCGACAACTGGTCGCTGGGTATCGGCGTTCAGTACGCCCTGCTGCAATCCGAAATGTTCGAGTCCGACGCTGCGCGTATCTCCGCAGACCTCGGCATTGTGTATCAGGCTTCCGACAATCTCAGCGTCGGGCTGTCGGCAATCAATTTCCCGTCCGTTACGCTGAACGACGAATACGTTGACGCCGAGCGGCTCGGCACATATTTAGCTGAGCTGAATGTCAATTGGTATATCGTTGACAATGTGCTGCTTACCGGCGGTTTGGCAAACAGCAAAGACACGCCGTTCTCGGCTTCGGCGGGAATGGAATATCTGCCGCTCGACGAGTTCACCCTCAGGGCGGGCATCAGAACTGCGCCCCTGCGACCATCGCTCGGAGCAGGCTACACTTTCAGCGGCATAACTGTCGATGTGGCAATGGTTTATCATCCCGTTCTCGGCGTCAGCCTCGGATTGGGACTGTCGTATTCGTTTTAAACTGTCACGTAAACGCTATGAAAAGATTGTTGATAACCCTGTTAATAACTCTGTCAGTATCCTGTTATTTTGCTTATTCACAGGATAATACAGCTGTTGAAAAGTGGAAGGAATATATCGATGAGCTTGCCGAGACTACCGAAGACGACGAGCAGATTGAATTGCTTTACACCGAGCTGTCGTACCTGTCGGAACATCCGCTTAACCTGAACGAAGTTACGGCTGAAACGCTGAAGAGGCTGCCATTTCTGTCTGATAATCAGATAGATGACATTGTGGCATACAGGACGCGCTACGGCAATATGGCGTCGGTCTATGAGCTGAAAAACATTGAGTCGCTCGACTGGGAAACCATCGAGCTGCTGTCGTCGTTCGTCTATGCCGATGCGACGGTCAGAGCCAAACGCGAGCTGAGCCTGAAAAACCTGAAATACGGCTCCAGCGAATTTGTGCTGCGCTACGACCGCACTTTTCCTTTGAAGAACGGCTATAAACCGCTTTCCGACAGCGCTTTGCAGCAGTCGCCCAACAGCCGCTATCTCGGACATCCGTACTACAATGCTATTCGCTATTCGTATTCGTTCGACGACCGTCTGCAAGCCGGTTTGGTGATGGAAACCGACGCTGGCGAGCCGTTTCTGAACAGCCGTCGAAAAGGCTACGACTACTATTCCGCTCACATCGTGCTGCGCAATACCGGCATATTAAAAACCTTGGCGTTAGGCGATTACAAGGCGTCGTTCGGGCAGGGCTTGGCGTTGAGCCAGGATTTCAGCCCGAGTATGAGTATCATCTATTCGCAAGCCGAGCGGCGTAACAACGGCTTCCGACGCCATTATTCGACGAGCGAAACGGGATATTTTCGCGGAGCGGCGGCAACCGTCGAGCTTAAATCATTAGACATCAGCCTGTTCGCCTCAATGCGCAAGGAAGACGGCACTGTGGCAGATGGCGAAATCAGCTCGTTCAAAACCGACGGTCTGCATCGCCGCGAGACCGAATGGGAAAAGCGCAACACGATTACAACCCACGTTTACGGAGGCAATATTCGCTTTGAATCCGAATATTTCAGCATCGGGGCGACGGCGCTGACTTACGATTTCGGCGGATTGTCGGTCAATCCGACGCCACATCCGTATAACCTGTTCTATTTCAGAGGAAAACGTAACACCAACGGCAGCATAGATTACTACTACCGTCACAGGAAATTCCGTATTTTCGGCGAGACGGCTATCTCGCAAAACGGCGCTTTAGCCACTCTCGACGCTTTCCGCTGGACGCCGACCTCGTATCTGTCGGGGCTGATACTGTTTCGTTCCTACGCTCGCGACTATCAGGCGTACTATGGCAAGGCTTTTGCGCAAAACAGCACCGTGCAAAACGAGCAGGGCTTGTATATGGGGCTGCAATTCAACCCGATAGCGCATTGGAAGCTGTCGGGCTATGCCGATTTTTACCGTTTCCCGTGGCTGAAATATGAGGTGGATGCACCTTCGGAAGGGCAGGAATATATGCTTCAGGCTGACTATACGTCGGGAGGCAAGTATGCCGCTTACCTGCGCTATCGCTATCGTGCCAAGGAATCGAACCGTACCATTGGCAGCGAAAACGAGACTTTGCCGTATTATCAGCATCGCTGGCGCTGGCAGTTTGTCTTCACTCCGCACACCGAGCTGTCGTCGAAAACAGCAATAGACGTATCGCTCTATGACGAAGAACAAGGCTCGACAAGTCGCGGCTATGCCCTTTCGCAAAGCGTTTCGTGGAAAGGCAACCGCCTGCAAGCCGACATCTTCGCCGCATATTTCAATACCGACGACTACGACAGCCGCATCAGCTCGTACGAGAAGAAGCTGCTCTACGTCTATAATTCGACTTTCCTCTACGGCAAAGGCGTCCGCTGCTCAGCCGTCGTGCGCTATTTCATACTGAAACGCTTGGCTCTCTCGGCAAAAGTGGGATGGACACACTATACCGACCGCGATACCATCGGCAGCGATTTAGAAATGATCGAGGGCAGCAACCGTACCGACCTCGATCTGATGTTACGGTGGACATTCTGAGGCGCTTACGCCGTCGTGTCTTCGACAGTAGCGTCGGGAGCGTTCTTCTTTACCGACTCGATCCCGTTGTTGCAGGAAGCCAAAGTCTCGTAAACTTCGCTCACGCCAATGATCTGACCGTTCGACGCTTTCAAAACGAAATGCGGTTTCCCGCTTTTGCCTGTTATCGTCTCGAAATGCTTGTCAACTGCAGCGTTTTTCTTGACCGACTCTACTCCGTTGAGGCAGGCAGCTTTGGTCGTATAACCTTCGCTGGTTAAAATCACCTGACCGTTCGATGCTTTCAAATCGAACTGAAACTCACCGTTTTTACGTGTTTTTACTACAAATTTTCCCATAGAAATACTGTTTAAATTTTTTGTTATCCGATTGCAAATATAAAGATTATTCTTATAGCAGCATAATTTTTTGAAAAAAATCTAAAAAATATTTTTTAACCGTTTTTCTGCTTCGGCGAGGGTGGTGTGATTGCCGACGTCGATAATTTCCAGCTCGTCGGTTGTAAAAGCGCGTATGACATTTTTTGCGCAGACAGACAGGTAAAAGTCTATTATCGAGAACTTTCCTGTCCATTCGTCCATCACGTGGAAGATAGCAGGCGAGATGACGTGCACGCCGCCAAAAGCATATTCGACATAGCGCGCGGGGTCAAATTCGGGATAAAACGACTTGACTTCGCCCGTTTCGCGGTTGCGCCATCCGCACAGCCGGTTGTCCTTGTCGAACAGCAGCTGTCGAGCCGACTGGCGGGCGTTGACCAACAGCGTAGCCATAGCTCCCGCAGCCGTATGGTCGTCGTAAAGCGCTCGCAGATTGGCGTTTGTGAAGATATCGACATTGTGTACGAGAAAAGGCTCGTCGCCGTCGAGGAATACGCGGGCGTTTTTGATGCCGCCGCCGGTGTCGAGCAGGTAATCGCTTTCGTCAGAGATGGTTATCTCGATCCCGAAATTTCCGTTTGCATCCAGAAAATCGCGTATCCTGTCGCCAAGATGATGGATATTGATGACGATGCGGTCGAAGCCGGCGTCGCGCAGTCGCAGCAGTGTATGTTCGAGCAGCGTTTTACCGCCGACCGTTACGAGCGCTTTGGGCGTGGTGTCGGTAAGCGGTTTCAGGCGCGAGCCAAGTCCGGCTGCCAGTATCATTGCTTTCATTCGCCGCCTCCTTTTGCTGTATTCTGGCGCTGACGGGGCGAATAGTCGCGCTCGATATTTTGTTCGCGATGTATAAGATTGATTTTCACTTCGTAATGCGAATGTAAATGCTCGGCGAGGCTTTGTGCGCAATAGACCGAGCGATGTTGCCCGCCGGTGCAGCCGAACGCCACTGTCAGGTTGGTAAAGCCGCGGTCGATATAGCGTTTGACGGAGGCATCCACAAGCGAATAGACGTGTTGCAGAAAAGTGAGTACTTCGCCGTCGTCTTCGAGAAAGCGTATGACCGGCTCGTCAAGTCCGGTGAAAGCGTTGTAGCGCTCGTATTTGCCCGGATTATTGATGGCGCGGCAGTCGAACACAAAGCCGCCGCCGTTGCCACTGGGGTCGTTGGGGACGCCTTTCTTGTAGGCGAAGCTGACTATGCGCACCGTCAGCATACGTTTGGTGTGCTCGTCGGAGAACTGTTTAAGCTCTGTCAGGCGGCGCAGCGTCTCGGCGAGATACGGATATTCGGGATAGTCTTCGGTGAGCAGCTCGCGCAGGTTGTCGATGGCAAACGGTATGCTCTGTATGAAATGCGGTTTTTTCTCGAAATAGCCCCTGAAGCCGTAAGCGCCCAGCGTCTGGAGCGTGCGAAAGAGCACAAAATGCCGCAACAGCGTTCTGAACTCCTGCTCATCAACGGGCATATACTGTTTGAGCGCCGTTATGTAATCGTTGAGCAGCAACTCGCGCAGCTCTTTCGGATAGCGGGCGCGTGCCTGCCAGAGGAACGACGCTACATCATAACATACAGGACCGCGTCGTCCGCCTTGAAAATCAATAAAATACGGCTCGCCATTGCGTATCAGCACATTGCGCGACTGGAAATCGCGGTAGAGAAAAGTTCGGGAATTGTCGCTCAGGAGCACATTGCACATACGTCTGAAATCGTCTTCAAGCAGATTTTCGCGGAAATCCATCCCTGTAGCTTTCAAGAAGCAGTATTTGAAATAGTTAAGATCCCAGAATACCGAGCGTTCGTCGAGCGCGGGCTGGGGATAGCACATCGAAAAGTCGAAATCTTCGGCGCCGACGACCTGTATCTTCGGCAGCATAGTGATCGTTTTGCGGAGCAGTCGGCGCTCATCTTCGTCGAATGCACTGCTGCTGCGCCCTTTAGCAATGGCGTCGAACAGCACTGTATCGCCGAGGTCTTCTTCGAGATATTGCAGACGGTCGGGCGATACGTGGAAGACCTCCGGCACGGGCAGCCCCTTGCTTTTGAAATGCGCCGCCATATAAATAAACGCATTATTTTCGCTCGGTGAGGTGCCGCAAACCCCGATAAGGCTCTGCTTGCCGGTCAAACGGAAATACCGCCTGTTGGAGCCGGACGATGGCAGTTCGGTAACCGCCTCCGGCGTCGAACCGACATAGCTCTTATACAGTCTGCTTACAGTGTCAGGGTAGTTCATAAGGTTGATGATAGCAGTCCGGCATCTTGTTTCAGCTGCCTGATTTCGTTTGGTGTAATATTGTCTTTTTTGCCTTTATCATAGAGTGTCAGGAGATAGATATCGGTATCATCTATGCTTACAAGCACGCTGCAGGTGATTACCCGTGCGCCGCCGGATTTGCCTTTGTTTTTTGAAGCTATCGCCATGCGGACTTTGCGGGTATTGTCGCCCAAGTCGTCGCCAATGAGTGGATTTTTTAGTATTTCCTGTTTCAGGTTTTCCAAGTCATCGGCTAACGAATGATATTTTTTTGCCAATCGTTTTACGATGGCATAAAATTTTTCAGTCGGGACTATTTCGTAATTCATATATCAAATCGTCTAAAGTTTGTTTAGGCTTTTTGCCGTCAACCATCAATTTGACATCCTTAAAAGCATCTTGAAGGTGATAATACAGCGGGCTGTGCTGTTCCGCTTTTTTGTGAACTCGCTTTAGCGTAACGGCGTCGCTTGCCGATTTGAGGAGCGCTACAATGCTTTTTCCCAACGGTACGCCTTCATCTACCTGTAATTGATACGTAGTCATAATCTGTCGTATTTTAGTATTATAACTGCAAAGATAAGAATTTATTGGCAATCGGCAATGGAAAATCGCGAATTGTTTTTTTGAACAGCCCGAAAAAAACAAACCCGAAGCGATTCACATCGATTCGGGATTGTAAACCGGTTACCCGATTTTAAATAATGCTTCTTCTTGCAATTTATTTCAGCAATTAATACTATCTAATGATAATTTTATATCTTGTTCCATCGTCGAAGGCGACAATATAAACGCCGCTTGCAAGATGTACGGTCTCTGTCCCTTCAGCGAGCTTGAGCTTCATAACAAGCTGTCCCGCAATGGAATAGATTGTCGCTGCCTCGTCGCGCTCCGTTCTGATATATGCGTTGTCGTTGAACGACCAGACGGCGCGTCCGACAACAGGTACCGTTGAGGTAAATTCGGGTCCGAAGGTGATGGTTATCGGCGACCGGATTTCCGGGATGGTATAAACATATTCGCTGGTAGCCAGACGCTCGTTGCTGCGTACTACTTCGGGAACACCTTCGATAACGCGGTCTGTCCTTACGATATACGGAGCTTTCGTAGCGTAGAGGGCTTTGAACGAGAACGATGTGCCCGATTCAACCCAGTAAACGCCAACTTTCGGGTCGGTTACGACGCCTTCTTTCGAGGTCAGGACTACCTGACGTGTAATCGTAGGCAGCGGACGTGTGGCGACACACAGTCTGACGACATGGCAAAGCGTATCGTAGTCAAGGCGCATATAGACAGTCTGTTCGATCGACGGATGGTCTTTCGAGGTCAGGCGGTCGTTTTTCAGCTTGATATGGTTGAGGGCGCCCGGAGTTACCGAGTTATAATGTATGATCGGGAAGCAGCGCGAGTCGCCGTCTTCAAGCTCGATACCTTCGCTACGTACAATGATGTCGAGCAGTATCTCGTCGTAAACCGTCAGCGAGTCAACGTCGATAGCATCGGCATAGAGACCGAGTACATCCGACGGGCAGTGCGGATTCTCAAATGTATAATGTCCCTGACGTTCGCCGATGGAGAATTTCAGGTTGGCGTGGTGGTCGATACGTGCATCTTCAAACTTCAGCACGCCGGGGAACTGCTCGTAGCAGTTGCCGTCAACGCCGAGAGATGCGAAGCCCGGGAACAGGTTAGCGCCAATCTGAACATTGACCGATGCGTGCAGCCAGCCGAAGCCGCCGAGCGTCGAGGACGGGATAACTTCCATCTGGTCAACCTTGGGCCACAACTGGCTTTCGGGGAAGTCGGAACATTCGGGAGCAATCGGCTCAAAGTGGATATGACGGGTATAGATACCTGCATAGTTCTTTGAGATCATCTGCTCTTCTGAAATCAGCTCAAGCTGTCCATCGTACTCCTGTCTCGATCCCATTTCAAACAGCTCGACGTGGTTGCGAATCTTGAACGTATCCGTTTTGAACATCGCGTGAACGGTCGGGTTGTTCGTCGGCGGGCTTACATTCTGATGGTCGAAGCTGTCGGTGAGGAACGTAATCTTCGCGTGGTCGGCAACGAGAGTGTGCAAACGCGGAACGGTTGCGCCGTAGCGGAAGGTTACGAAGATCGTATCCAAGTCAATCGGCGAGCCATAGCCATGTCCGTACTCGTCTTTTGCGTGAGTATAGCAGTTGTCGCAGTTGACGCCGCCATTGCCTGCAACATTCGATGCCGTGCCAAACGGAGGCGTAAACCTCTGATGTCCAAGCTTAAAGATAGGCATATTGCGCGGCAGATCCGACCACGGCTGGAAGGTAGTCTTGGTGCCGTCGATAATCAGGCTGTCGTGCATAATCAGACTGTCGGTGCGGATAGTGATTGCTGTGCGGCTGCCCTGGTCGAGATGAGTATTCAGGTCGAGGTTGCCGTAAGTCTCGAGCACCGGCGAAGCGATATACGATTTCTGCGCCTGTGTATAGATGCGTGCGTCGGAATGGAATGTTACGCGGGCGGTGTTGTGCAGATAGGTGTTGTCGCCGCAATCTTCGTCGTCGCAGGCTGCGCCTACTGTCGGGTCGGCATTGGCATTGACGTCGTGATCGTTCTTCGTCCAGTTCGGTTTATTTGCCTGAGTA
This sequence comes from Tannerella sp., assembly GCA_031272455.1. GTDB lineage: Bacteria > Bacteroidota > Bacteroidia > Bacteroidales > Tannerellaceae > Tannerella. The sequence goes on from JAISTS010000040.1 coordinate 31,016, forward strand.
AGGATATACAGACCGTAGCCTGCTACATTGGCGCCGTGCAGATTGCCGTATTTGGGAACAGCGCTCATACCGCCGCCGGACGTACCGCCGTGGTAAACCATATTCTTATAGACATCGATCAGGTCGGAAGCGACGGCAGCAAAACCGCCTGCATTTGCCTGATTGCCTGCCGTATCCTTATCGAAATTCAGTATCAGGTCGCGAGCCTGATTTTCCATAGTGTCGGCGTCGCAGTGGTAGAACAAACCGCACTCGCCATCACCCGTCAGAGGATTAAGTCCCTGATAGCCATTCGACGGAGCAAAGAACGGGTCGCGCTGCGAACCGATGGTTTTCAGACCGCCATACTGTATCTTGATATTATTGTCGGCGCCGATATAAACGCTACCGCTATTTGTATGTCCCATATACTGGAAGTCCTGCAGATAGACGTTGTTACGCGGCTCGGTACAGTCGCAATAGTCCACGCCCGGTAATTTCTGGAATTTGTTGGGCAGGTCGCTGCTGGCGAGCAGGGTCAGACCACCGTGCAGAGAGTCGGCATCAAACGGATCGCGCATATCAATATTTCCCCAGCGCGTGCGGAACTCGACGTTGCCGTTGCCTTCGAGGAAGTTCAGGTATGCGCCCTGATTGATGATGATATTGCCCTGTGTACCGGCGTCGAGCAGCAAATCGCCATCGTAGCCGTGGAACACAAGCGAAGTGTCGGTCGAAGCAGGTGTAGTCGATATTCCTGACGGATCAGGATCTTGCATCGGTGCGTACTGACTCCAATCTGCATCCAAACCGCAAGCTGCAACGCCTGCAATAATACCTGCGTGCTCGTAGTGCATACGGCTTGCGGCGCTACCGGCGTCGCCAAGCAAACGCAGCGGGTCGTCGGCGCAGGTATATTCATACGTGAACGGGATAGAAATCTCGGTCGGATGCAGACTGCCAAGTTCGTGATAGGCGTTGATGCGGGTGAAATAGATATTACCGCCGCCGTCGCGCGCCGTATTTGTCTGGTCTTCGTAACCGGACAGGATAGTCAACTTGCCGGTAGTATTATTTGGATTGACGTAGTAGTTCAGTTTGTTTTTGTCGTACGTCAGGAAATACGCTCCACCCGGACCTTGAGCCGGCGTCTGGCAAATGTTGTCTTCAGTAATGCTGTAGCCAAGGAAGATATCGCCAATATACGACTCAATATTTACGTTATTGCCCGTTGAAAGCGAGTCGATATAGTTAACCGTCGCCGTGCGGATATTATGCTGGGCGAGAATATTGGTATTGCCATTGCCGTTATTCGTGCGGTTGATTATCACCGAGTCGTTCAGGTAGATATTGCCGTTCAGCGTATTTCGAATGTCGGTGCCGCTATTGTTAACGATAGCGGGAGCAGGTCCGTCGGCTACCGACTCAGTATAAATATAGTTCAATGGCGCCGGCATACTGTTAACTGCCGAGAACAGTATCGTATTGTCGCTGCGGTAGTCGATGCCAAACCAGCGGTCGGTAGTGATATTTCCGCCGCGGGCTACGATGTCGAGCGGACCAATCGTCGGCGATGCATAGTTAAACTTCACCGTATCGACAGTATGGATATTGCGGTCGGCTACTAAGCGCGTCCACGCTGCATCCGTTGCGGTAAAGAATACCGGAGCGGTCTTGTCGGTCGAGCAGGTCGAGTCGTTGGTGCGGATATCCTGATGCGCGTGGAGCAGGATAGTACCCGTTGTTACGTCGTTAATCGTAAATGTATCAAGCAGATGGATATCGGCGCCTGCCTCGATTGTCGTCTCGCTTGCGCCCGTGTTCTGACGGTCGATATGCGTAACGCCGTCGAGAATAACATTGCCCCACTCGGCGTGGATCATCAGCGGGGCGTCGTTTGTCGCGCCAAAGTTTATCAGCAAGGGGTCTTCAACGGTGTTTGTTGTCTTTCCACCTGATCCGTAGTTTCCGCTTGCAACGGAAAGATTTTCGCTAAGCACGTGCTGTCCGGCGACAAGCCAGAGGGCTCCGTTGGGGGTTGGCGTCGTGATATTATGATTCGTGCCGCGCAGAACGCCTGTGCTTGCCGTTCCCATCTGATTGAAGGTAACGGAGTCGTTAATCTGTATGCTGTTGTCGATGGCGTACCACTTGGCATAGTTCGATGATGTGCTGCCGAGGTCGTCAAACAGTACCGGACGCTGAGTGATAATATTCTGCTGGGCTTCCCAGTAGGTATTGCCCGTTGACGATGCCGTATGAGTAAACGTAACGTGATTTTTTGTGTTGATGCTGCCAATGTCGGCACGCCAAAGGATCGAATCCGCGCCGTTGTGCGTGAAAGTTACGCCCGTACCGGCATTGTAAACGCCGTGCTGGTCGCTGTTAGTAGTTATATTATTGTACGCATACCACCGTGTAGCATCCGTGCTGTTTGCATCGTTGATAAACTGCACCGTGTCATGAGTGTCGATATTGCGACCTGCCCACCAGTCAATTTCAGTGCCAAGGTCGTTTTGGAACGTAACGATAGCCTGGGTAACAATATCGCGATCGGCTTCCCATTTCAAGTCAGCGTTGCCGCCAACATTTTTCACTGTTATGGGTGCAGCTGCTGCAACAAGAATATCTCCGGCGCGGCAGTTAGTAACTGCGTCAACCCAGTAGTCGCCGGTGCTTGAACCGTTGTAAACGTGAGCATTATTAAACTCAACATTACCGCCGCGAAGCGTAACATGTCCGCTCGATCCGGCAGTGAAAGTGCTTACATTATTAAATCTAAGCGTACCGTAGGCATACGACAGCCAGCTACCCGCATTTACGGTAACAGTCAGATTAGAACCTGCCGCATAAATAAAGTCAATACAGTTATTGCCATTAACAGCATAATTCCTGATACCTTTTGTTCCGGTAGATGTAAACATCGTTGCCGAGTTGGTCAAAGTAACGCTATTGGCGCCGTAGTTGCCAACATTGCCGGTAAAGTCGCCTGAATTGTTGGTAAAGTAGCCCGTTCCGGTATAGACGTAGCCTATCGGCGAGAAAGGAAGACCTTTGCCTACAGCATCGGCACCGCTGGCAGTTGTCGGAGTGATTACCATTTTATCCTGTCCGGTTGTTGATGGACCAAGCAGCAATGTCGCACCTGTAGCTGCGGGTGTGGAGATGCTGTTTGTGCCGCCATGAACAAAGTTGCCTTGTATGCCAAGAACTGCACCAGTGCCAAGAGTAGCCAGATTGCTTATTGAACCTTTGATGGCACCGGTGGGTCCGGTAATACTTATAGCGTCAAAATTGCCATCTAACATCAACGAGTAATGCGTTCCGGGCAAGTTAAGAGTTGCGGTAGAAGTTCTGGTGGCAGGGTTATCAGCTCCAATGCTGTTAGCGGCATCCAAACGAATATTTGAACCAGCATCAACATTGATTTGTCCATTCACATAGGCTCCAGTACCAGTGGCGGTAGGGTTGGTGTACGTGTACTGGACACGACTATGAGTAGGATAACACCAATCGGAACCTATACCCGACACTCCATTCCAAAAACTTTCTGAATGAGATGAACCCGCTACAAAAGCATAGGTATAGTAATTATATGCCCATCCTATATCCTTAAACCAGAATTGTTGCAACCACCATGGCGACGCCGATAATTTGCTGCTGCCATCTACTGTAATAACAGTAGGGGTGTTGTAGGGAGGAGCCCCATTAGTACTTTGGGATCCTGTACCATCTGGTACATTAGGTTTTGGTGCTATACCAATACCATTTGTGGCAGAGCCATAAGCGCAAATTGCTACAGATGTTATACCGGGTTGATTCATACCAGTTCCGACAGTGTTTATAGCTCCGCCAATGGTTATACGTCCATTTCCTGCATTAAACATGTCTAAAGTGAAAGTGCCCATGACGCCCGTCCATGTTCCTGCATAAGGGCTCCATGAGTTATACGCAGCACCAAAAGGATGACTCGTGCCATTTGTCAAAGGTCTAATCGTTCCAGTCTCGCCCGCAGCGAAATTATTGTCAGGTGTAAAACTCGTCGCAGTAATAGGATGCGTTTGGTGATCATCAGAATAAGCCACCACTGTTTGTCCCCATCCGATACCGACATTGCCGGCGAGGATCGTTCCGGTCAACAGTGCTGATAAAAAAATCTTTCTTCTCATAATTAATTGACTTCTATTATTTTATTTTACAATTTTATTTCTTCTGTAGTTGCAGCAGCGGCGCGGCATTGTTAAAAATGATTAAGCCGATACGGATACGCCCGACGCTCTGTTCACTGTCGATTTACCTTAACGTCTTGACGGGCAGTGCATTGCTGCGATTTTCGCCTGCCAATCCGTTTATTTTATTGCAAATTTATGGTAAAAATTTCAGTTAAAAAAATTTTTTTAATGCTAACGAATTGATTTTTCAGTCAAAATTCGTGAAAAAGCGCTTGAATAAAGCGATTTCAGCAAATGTTAAAGATTTCTAAATAAAGTTAACGAAAAATGGGTTTCTGCGCCAAAGCGGTGCAAGAAACCCATTTCGAGATTTTAGTCTTGTGCGACTTATTTTCTGATACTCAGCTCTTTGATTATAGAGCGGTAGCGCGAGATATCGATCTTGATCAGATAGTCGAGCAGTCGGCGTCGTTTACCGACGAGGCGTTTGAGCGCTCGCTCGGTGCCGAAGTCTTTCTGATTCTTTTTCAGATGCTCGGTCAGATGGTTGATACGATAGGTGAACAGCGCGATTTGACTTTCGGCGGAGCCGGTGTCAGTTTTCGATTTTGCTCTTCCGTGTTCGGAGAAGAGTTCTTCTTTTTTCGTTGAGTCTAAATACATTTTTTTACTTTGAATAAATTAATACCATATTATTTAAGCGGCTGCAAAGGTAGTGCTTTTTTTCTTACCTGCAAAAGTTTTGGCGATTTTTTTCTCATTCTGCCTGAAAAAGTTTGCTTTTGCCGAGAGAAATCAATCCCTGTAACTGAGTATATGGGGGTCGTTGTCGTTCAGGGTGAAGCTTTCGAGGCTGATGTCTTCGTCAATCTCGTCCCACCGCAAGCCGTCGTAAACCTGTTGCCACGTTTCCCGCTGCCGCGTATCGGCGCGTTCTAATCGCGGGAACCGGTTCAAAGCCACACTGAGAACTTTCTTATGCGTTGTCTCGATGTACATACGTTCAGGGTCGAACCAAAGATTTTTGACTTTCATCATGATTTACTGCTGTTTTCAAAATGTTTACGCCATTGAGCCATTATCAGTTCTTTGTTTTCTTCGACGATGCTCTTTGCGAGGCTGATTTCCTGCACTTTCAATCCTTTGCTTTCGACAAACTCCACTTCCGGGTCTATCTTGAATTTTGCTTTGCCTCTACCTTTCTGCACATGTACGTGGATAGGGAGGTGCTCCTCCGAATAGAAATAAAAACGTAATCCGAAAACAATAAATAACGTTGGCATAGTTTATTTTTTGCTGCAAAGTTACGAAAATTATCTGACACAGTGCATTGTTTGGCGTGATTTTTTTGCGCTTTGCGAATTTATGTGTACTTTTGTGCCCGAAAACAGATTGTTTGGAATGCAAAAAATACGAAATATAGCTATCATAGCGCACGTTGACCACGGCAAGACTACGCTG
>JAISTS010000058.1 GCA_031272455.1 Tannerella sp.
TCTGACAGGTATGCTCGTCTATTCTTCCAACTCGGATTTTGATATAAATTCATCTGGATTAAAGCAAGGCGTTTACATCATTGAGAAACGATATCTGAACGGGAGAGTGGAAAGGAGGAAAATAGTAAAGCGGTAAAAAACATTATGAAAACAACATCTAAAAAATCAGTATTTTTTCTAACATTTTGTGTGTTAGCATTTGTTGCCTGCGACAAATCGACAGACGGACCAACCGGATAATTCCGAAACTGTTTTCAGAACATCTGTAAATGACCAATTTACCATTAATTTTGAACAGCCATCTGAAATTATTTTTCAAGGCTCGGCGGTATCGGCCGGGTACTCTTGGCGCTGGGAAAACCGCAATGATACGCAAGAAGTTACGGATACCGTAAGCGTTGAATACATTGTAGAAGAGGAAGGAAGGGGCAAACCTGCAACTGAGGTCTGGACATTTATCGGCAAACGACAGGGCGAAGTTACACTCAAATTCCTTTACAGACGCCCTTTTGTACCGACGGAAGACGATGTGCTGAAAGAGATTATGGTAAAAGTGGAGTGAGTTTTCAAAAACATAACTTTATGAAAAAGAATTATTTATTAATCAGCGTATTTGCCGCGATGCTGGCATTTGCAGGTTGCGACAGTGAGCAAGTGGGAATTGTAAAATGAATCATCTTCCGAAGAAACTATGCCCTACCAGCAATTTGTAGAGCAACTCAATCAAATTCTAAGCAATAATGAAAGCCAATAGTTTGATATTATTGTTCCTGTTTTGCCTCATCCTGCAGCCTGTTTTTTCTCAAAACACCAAATTGATAGAGAACAGGGATATTTTGGATGCGGAGAGCAGAACGCAGTTGATTCTTCAGAAAAGTCCTGCCTATATTTCGGTTGATTTTATAAGAATAAATATTGATAAAATAATTGATAATGAGCAGTTTATATTGGAGTTTGGGGACAGAATGATTGAAGTACAAAAAGAAAGAATTGACGTCAGAGGCATCAACAATTTTACCTTTGTCGGAAAAAATTTTGAAAGTGGCAACAGCATTGTTTTATCCCAAATTACGCATTAGGATTTATCCCACAAAGGTAATATTTTTTTTCTAATGCGGATTCCGGGTTTAACAGAGATTTTTCAATCAATCCATCATTAAGTATTCATCCACATTTTTTAATTGAATATAAGAACTCTACTATTACAATCTTAGATGTTTATGATGACAGAGGAATGTATGTTTTAGAAACCAAGATATGAAAAGATTTATTACAACTCATTGTTCTTTAATATTCAGGATTTTGTAATTTATACATGCAGAATTTTATGCGTTTGCCCTGTCAAAAATAAATAAATTTTGTTTTGAGTTCAACTTTTATTATCTTTGTGCAATAAATCAAAAAGGAAATGTCGTAAAATCATTCTATTATGAAAACAAATACCTCTTTTTTATCAACCCGACGAAAATTTATCAAATCGGGAATGTTCCTGACGGCAGGAATAACGGTTGGCGTCCAAAATCCGGCTACTGTTCAAATTTTTGCCTCTACCGGAGCGAGAGACAAAAATGAGAAAAACACTGATTTTCAACAAGATGATGACGCTATTTTCAGCGCATTTCGCAATCCTCCTGCAACTGCCAAACCATTTGTGCGCTGGTGGTGGAATGGCGATAAACTTTCTGCAAAGGAAATTCTGCGCGAACTCGATATAATGCGCGATGCGGGAATCGGCGGCGTGGAAATCAATCCCATCGCCTTTCCGGGCGGCGACGACCTCGGCATTCCTTCGCTGCCATGGCTCTCGCAGGAATGGATTGATATGGTGAAGGTTGCGCTCAAAGCCGCCGAAGAGCGCGGTATTATCTGCGACATTATCGTAGGCTCCGGCTGGCCCTTTGGCGCAGAGATACTCGAAGGCGACGACCGCTCGCAACTGATGACGCTCACAAGCCGCAAGATAAGCGGTCCGGGCAAGGTCAGTATCAAGGTCGAAGAAATCATCAACGACGCCAAACCGCGAGTTAACGCTTATAAAGGCGCTGATAATGAACTGTATGCTATCGCGTTGGCGCCGGTAGAGATGTCGAAGTTCACCGCCCCGAAATGGCTGCCCTTCGACGCCGCCAAAGACACGATAGAGGTTGACGCCCCGCAAGGCGAACATATTCTTTATACGTTAGTCAAATGTACCGGTTTTCAGGCAGTTATCAACGGTGCTCCGGGCGCGGCCGGTCCCGTCCTCAACCATTACAGCAAGGAGGCGACGGAGAAGTTCCTCAACCGCATGTCCGACGCCCTTTTCCCGCAGATTAAAGATTTGAAGGGCTTCCGCGCTATGTTCTGCGACAGCATGGAACTCGAAGGCGCCAACTGGTGCCCGGACTTCCTCGAAGAGTTCAAACGCAGAAAAGGCTATGACATAAAGCCTTACCTGCCGTTCATACTGTTCAAGGTTGGCGGTATGGGCGCAAAGGTCGAAGGCGGCGAGATAACAAAACTCTCCGGCGAGGCGAAAGAAGCCGTTGACCGCGCCCGTTACGACTTCTATACAGCCTGCATGGGCATCATAACAGACAGGTTCTTAATAACTTATACCAAGTGGTGCAATCAGCACGGCTTCAAATCGCGCATGCAGCCCTACGGCAACGAGTTTCACCCCCTCGAAGCCTCGCTTCCAATAGATATACCGGAATGTGAGACGTGGATTTGGGGACACTCCAACAGGGAAACGGGCTTCACCTATATAGATTTTGTAAACAATAACTCGGCGACAAACGTCAATAAATACGTTGCCTCCGCTGTTCATCTGTCGGGCAAAAAGATAGTCAGTTGCGAGGAAATAACCAACACCTCTTATGTTTTCCGCGCCAACCTTGAGCAGGTAAAGATTTGCGCCGACCAGAGCAACCTCTCCGGCGTCAATCACTCTATCCTTCACGGTTTTAACTATACGCCACTTGAGGCGCCGTTCCCGGGCTGGATACGCTACGGCACGTTCCTTAACGAGCGCAATACGTGGTGGAAGTTCTTCCCGCAGTGGTCGGCTTACAAGGCGCGACTGTCGGCTCTGTTGCAGGAAACGGAGGCTTTTGCCGACATCGCCGTGCTGCACCCGCTTGCCGATATGTGGACTATCCACGGACCGCAGCGCGACCCGTTCCCCGGACTGCGCTACCCGCCCTATCAGTACAACGTCTGGGAGGCTATCCACAAGAACGGCAACGCCTGCGACTATACCTGCGAGAGTATCATCCAGAAAAGCCGCTCTGAGAACGGCAACCTTGTCTATGGCTCGCGCAAGTATAACACACTGATACTGTTGGAAGTAGAAACCATTCAGCCCGCTACGGCAAAGGCGCTGCAAAAGTTCGTCGCTTCGGGCGGTAAACTTGTCTGCGTCGCCAAAGAGCCTTATAAAGCGCCCGGCTTGGTCAATGCCAAGAGCAACGACAAGGCAGTCGCCTCAACAATGGCGGCTATCAAAAAGTCGTATCCTTCGCGTGTTTACAACGTCGCCGCCCCCGGCAATGACATAGTGGGATGGTTTGCCGACGTGCAGAAACAGTGTGATATTAAGCCATATATGATTATCGACAAGCCATGCAAGGCTGTCAGCCAGATTCGCCACCGCTCAGCCGACGGCAAGGATATCTTCTTCATCGCCAATGCAAGTCAGGACGACAGATACCGCCTCAACCTGCAATTCCCTGATTCAAAGGGCAATCCGCAGTTGTGGGACGCCGAGAAGGGCTTCCGCAAACCGCTACCGGCTGAAAAGACGTTGCCAATAGACCTGCCGCCCGCCGCTTCGGTCATCATCGTGTTCGACGAATCGCCCGTCCGCCCGCTGATAGGGCTTGCTATGGAACGTCCGGAAAACGCTAATCCGTTAGTCCTCAAAGGCTGGAAGATGCGCCTCGAACATATCAACGGCACGTCGCGGACAATAGATATCGACGTCCCCTACGATATTACTTCAAAAGAGGAAACGCAGTCGTTTGCCGGCACTATCGTCTATGAGAAGCAGTTGGAAGGCGTCCCCGACGGCTACAACTGGTTGGATTTGGGCAAGGTTTACGGACCATCGGAGGTGGCGCTCGGCGGCGTAGAACTCGGCAACCACTGGTACGGTCGCCACATCTATCCGCTCAACGGCTCGCCTAACGGCAAACTCCTGCAGATACGAATCACCACAACTACAGGCAATTACATCAAGTCCATGCCCCAGAACGCCGGCAACCACTGGGTACGTGACGGAGGGCTGACTCATGAGGGAATTGGGGGACCGGTGGTTCTTGTATAAGAAATTTTCAAACCGCGACCTGCAAGCGTTGTTCAAGGGTTTCGCGGATGATAGCGTTAATACTTGTGCCGCTGTCCTCGGCAAGTAGCGCCAAACGGCAATGAATATCCGACGGGATGCGGACATTCAGCACGCCATTAAACGATTTGCGAGGTTTGACGCCCATCGCCTCGCAGCCTTCGATATAACTTTCAATGCCTGCTTCAAAATCGGCACGCAGTTCGGCTATGGAATTGCCCTCGTAGGTAATACTGTCTTTTGTCATGCCAAGCACACGTCCGCAAAGGCCTATGAATATTTGACTACAACGGCTCAAATCGCCGCAATTCACGTCTTAACGCCATAGCTCGTCCTCCGGTAACCCTGTCCATCAGCAGCCAGAACCGTTTGCCGTGATTCATCTCGACGGTATGGCACAGTTCGTGAAGTATCACATAATCAACAAGATGCGCGGGCAAACGGAGTAGCGACAGCGAGAGATTGATATTTTTGCGACGCGAACAGCTGCCCCAGCGGCTTGATGTGTCGCGAACTTTTACGGCGGCGAAGGTGAAGCCGTGTTCGCGGGCTTTCAGGGCTACTCGCTGCGGTAGGACACGCTTCGCTTCGTGGCGCAGAGCGGCTTTGAGCATACGTTGCAGATGCTGCTGGATGCGCTCGTCGTTGAAATCGGTCTCGGCAGGACAGAACATCGTGAGCAGCCCGTCTTTCAGCGTCATTCGGAACGACGACATAGCATAGCGTTTGATTTGCAGGCGAAACGTAAGGGTCTGCATATCCGTATTTTCATCGAGGACAGTCTTTTCCTGTTTCCGCGTATTGACCAACATTTTCCGCAATTTGACCAATTCGTGCCGTGTCAGTTCGAGCATCTGTTTCTCGCTGCCGCCCACCGGAATTACGGCATAAAGCACGCCGTTTTTTACGCACCAGCGATAGTGCAAAGCCCTGTTGCTACGTCCAAAAATCACGTCGCCCAAGCCTTCGATATGAACAGTTTTTTCCATTTCGGGTGGCAAAATTAATGCTTTGTCGCAGAAAAGTCGTAACTTTGCGGCATTATTTCTGAAAAAAAACAGTTTTATGAAAAAGAAAGCATTATTGATTATATGCGATGGCTGGGGCATAGGCGACAAGAAAAAGGATGACGTAATATCCTGCACGCCAACGCCTTACTGGGACAGCCTTTTAGCTGCTTATCCCAACTCGCAGCTTCAGGCTTCGGGCGAAAACGTTGGTTTGCCCGACGGACAGATGGGCAATTCCGAAGTGGGACATCTCAACATCGGCGCGGGACGTGTTGTCTATCAAGACCTTGTGAAAATTAATATCGCCTGCCGCAACAATTCCATCCTCGACAATCCCGAAATCAAACGGGCGTACAGCTACGCTCGCGACAATGGCAAACAGATTCATTATCTGGGACTTGTGTCGGATGGTGGCGTGCACAGCTCGCTCGAACATCTGTTCAAACTGACCGAGATAGCCAAAACTTACGGCGTCAGCAAGTCGTACGTACATTGTTTTATGGACGGTCGCGACACCGACCCGAAGAGCGGCAAAGAGTTTATCGAACAGCTTGAAAATCATCTCAAAACGACCGGCGGCAAGATAGCCTCCATCGTAGGACGCTATTACGCTATGGACCGCGACAAACGCTGGGAGCGCGTCAAGGAAGCCTACGACCTGCTCGTCAAAGGCGTCGGCAAGCAGTCGGAATGTATGGTTACTGCTATGGAAGAGTCTTATGCAGAGGGCGTTACCGACGAATTTATCAAACCGATAGTGCATATCGAGGGCGGCAAGCCGGTAGCTGTCATCGAGCCGGGCGACGTCGTGATCTTCTTTAACTTCCGCAACGACCGCGCCAAAGAACTCACCATCGTCCTTACTCAGCAGGATATACCTGGAGCAGATATGATGACTGTGCCTGACCTTCAGTATTTTACGATGACACCTTACGATGCCGCTTTCAAGGGTCTGCATATCCTTTTCGACAAAGATAATGTTGACAATACGCTTGGCGAATACCTTGCATCGCTCGGACTGAAGCAGCTGCATATCGCTGAGACAGAGAAATATGCGCACGTAACGTTCTTCTTCAACGGCGGTCGCGAAGCCCCGTTCGACGGCGAAGACCGCATACTCGTACCCTCGCCCAAAGTGGCGACCTACGACCTGAAACCGGAAATGAGCGCCTACGAAGTGAAAGACAAGCTCGTCGAAGCGATAAACACGCAAAAGTACGATTTCATCGTGGTCAACTATGCCAATGGCGATATGGTCGGACATACGGGCGTCTATGAAGCTATCGAAAAAGCTGTCATCGCTATCGACGCCTGCCTGCACGACACCGTCGAAGCCGCTAAAGCCAATGGCTACGAGACAATTATCATAGCCGACCACGGCAACGCCGACCACGCGCTGAACGAAGACGGCACACCAAACACGGCACATTCGCTCAATCCCGTGCCGTTCGTCTATATCGCGCCCGACAATACCTCGGCAAAGACCGCCGACGGCATTCTGGCTGACGTGGCGCCGTCGCTGCTGCATATCCTCGACCTGCCGCAGCCGAAGGAAATGACGGGGCACAACCTGATTGGCTGACGATCGCAATACGTCCGCCATGCTTCGTATCGACGACAAATTGGTCAGCCTCGACCTGATAGACCGCTGTTTCACCTGCGACACATCGCTCTGTCATGGCGCCTGCTGCGTCGAGGGCGATGCAGGCGCTCCGCTCGAAGAGGATGAGTTTGAGATTATCGGAAAGCTGCTGCCGATCATACGCGACAGCCTTTCCGCTGAAGCACAGGCAGTTATCGACCGTCAGGGCGTGGGCTACATAGATATCGAAGGCGATGTCGTAACCTCGCTTGTCGGCGGCAAGGAATGTGTTTTCACCTGTCGCGATGCCGACGGCGTGTGCCGTTGCGCCATCGAAAAAGCCTGCCGCGCGGGGCTTACCACTTTTCTGAAACCCGTCTCCTGCCATCTCTATCCCGTCCGCATCAAACGGTATAAATCCTATACCGCCGTCAATTACGACCGATGGAAAATCTGTCGTACAGCTGAAATAGCCGGTGAACGCACCCGCACGCCGCTCTACCGCTTCCTGCGCGAGCCGCTTATCCGCAAGTTTGGCGAAGCATGGTATGCCGAGCTGGATTTCTGCGCCCGCGAATATCTGCGTCAGAACAGCTTATAAGGCATCGAATATGCCCTGCAACACGGCAAGCGACTTGATGTCGTGAAAATCCGAGATATGAATACGGTAATATTCAAGTATGCGGCTGATGATATTCTGGCGTTCGGGACGCGAGAACGCAAACAGCTCCATATTGGCATAGCTCATCCGCAGCAGACGGCTGAAAATCACACTCTCGGCGCGGTCGAGATAGTGGTTGTGTTCGGGTTGAACAAGAGTAAACGAGCCGTTTACAAGATCGAAAAAGCTGTCTGCCATGTATGAAGCGCCGTCGGGAGCGACGCCGAAAAACTGCACAAGCTGTATCAAAAAAACAAGATGAAAATTGGCAACGCCATTTCGGGCGAGTTCGAGCCAGCGCACCGAGTCGCAAAGATAGTTAAACAGCTTGGCATCAGGCTCTTTCGGACGGATAATGCGAAACAGCACCTCGGCGACAAACAGCGCGATACAGTTTTTGACCGGATTGGCGCCCGTGTCGTTCACCGGAAAGCAGAGCCGCGTCTCGCGTATGCGCTGTATCTCCCTCGTATTCAGATGCTCAACATCCATCTCCACCACCGTGAGCGGCATAAAAAGCGACGGGGCAACGCGCGATTTCTTGCCACGGCTGCGGGCAACCATATACGACACGCGACCAAAATCCTCGGTATAGACGTGTACAATACCGTATTTGTCGCTGTAAGGCACTGAATGGAGGACGATACCTCGCGTTTTGAGCAACATACCTGACTCTGAATTTTTCGGCAAAGATATATCTTCGCCGAAAAAAAAACAAAAAAATTTTGCCGGTTTCTCAAAAAGCAGTATCTTTGCAGTCGCAATTGAGAGGGGATTTCACCTATTTGATTGTGTATTTGATAATTAGGCCTGTTCGTCTATCGGCTAGGACGCAAGATTTTCATTCTTGAAAGAGGGGTTCGATTCCCCTACGGGCTACGAAGTAGAATTAAAATTAGAAATTAAATTTTTTTTGAGATGGCTAATCATAAATCATCACTCAAGCGAATCCGTCAGACGCGGACAAGGTGCCTTCAGAACCGTTACGGCGCCAAGACGATGCGTAATGCGGTAAAAAATCTGCGTGGCACGACCGACCGTAAGGACGCTGAAACGCTCTATCCGAAAGTGTGCTCGATGCTCGACAAGCTGGCGAAGAAGAACGTTATTCACAGTAACAAAGCCGGCAATCTGAAGTCGAAGCTCGCAAAACACGTCCACGCACTGGCTTAATCCGGCGCGAAAAAGGGATGCACTGTTCCCCGCAAAACGGGATTGGGCCTGTTCGTCTATCGGTTAGGACGTGAGATTCTCATTCTCAAAAGAGGGGTTCGATTCCCCTACGGGCTACTTACAAGGCAAAATAAAAAGACAGGTACGTTATTGATACATACCTGTCTTTCTTAATGTTAAACCGGAACCTTTACTGAGCGGCATTAGCCAGTTTCTCGCTAAGCTCGGTGTACTTGGCAAGCTCGTCGCCCGTCAATGCCGTAAATTCCGACTGATGCTCCTGAACAAATGTTGCCAGCTCCTGAGCAATCTTGCCGTACTCGGTCGTCGCAGCCATATCGCCCGTCTTCATCTTTTGAATCAGAGGCACTGCCTTGTCAACAAACTCAGCGTACTTCGCCAGCAAATCATTCGACGCCGACGAAGCAGCCGCTTCTACAGTCTCAATTGCGGCAGACGCTGCGCCTTCCGTCGCTTCACCACTCTTGCTGCCGCCACCACACGCTGCGAACATAACTAACACCGCAGCCATTAAAATCATTGAAATTCTTTTCATTTGCGTTTAAAATTTAGTTAGAAAACATTTTCGCCGCAAAGGAACGACATTTTTCCGCAACCGCCAAACTTTTTGCAACATTTTTTCATTTTTTTTTCAAAATATTTGACAAAATGACGACAGATGACGTTTGCGAGGCGTTTTTTGGGGATACATTTAATAAGGGAAGAAATGTTTGTGGGTGGATATCTCTGGCTACTAAGGGAATAAGGGAGAAATATCTTTCCCGTTTAAGGTTTTTTACTAAATCAGCGCCGATATCGGACAGCCAAAAGCCCTTATTTCCGAAAAGTGCGCTTAGTAGCCGACAGAAAGCCCAGGACCATTCATCGCCCTTATTTTTCAACCACAACGGCAAATAAGGCAACCAAGTCTAAATCCTTCTTTGACTTCGTGGTAAAAATCACTTTTCAAAAAGTGTTTTTTTACTGGTTTTTCGCTTTTGTAACTGAAAAAATTAAATTGGCATTATTTCAACCCGTCAAGGTCAATATAGCCACGCAAAGGAAAAACATTTTTCCGTAACTGCCAAACTTTTTGCGACAAAAATTAATTATTTTTTTGCAAACACTTGACAAAACGACACAGAGGGTTGATTTTCGGCTGTTTTTCGGTTTTTTTTTAGCCGAAATTGTTCTTATATCGGAAAAAAGCCGTATATTTGTCAATTATTAAGAATGAAAATATAAAATTTTTAAATAACTAATAAACAAGTATTTAACTATACGAAGATTTATGACAGACGAAGAATTGAACGTAATTTCGCCCGAAGAAGGGTTGAACGAGAAAGAATACAATGCCGAAAATATTCAGGTATTGGAGGGCTTGGAGGCAGTGCGCAAGCGTCCTGCGATGTACATTGGCGACACGAGCGAAAAGGGATTGCATCACCTTGTATATGAGGTAGTTGACAACTCTATTGACGAAGCCTTGGCGGGGTATTGCAAGAACATTGATGTGGTTATCCACGAGGACAATTCGATCAGCGTTGAGGACGACGGGCGCGGTATTCCCGTCGATTACCACGAGAAAGAGGGCAAATCGGCGCTTGAAGTTGTGTTGACGATACTGCACGCGGGCGGCAAGTTCGACAAGGGAAGTTACAAAGTATCAGGCGGTTTGCATGGCGTCGGCGTTTCGTGCGTCAATGCGCTATCGACCTATTTCAAAGCTGAGGTGCACCGCAACGGCAAGATTTACACTCAGGAATATTCCATTGGCAAGCCCTTGAACGAGGTTACGGAAGCGGGCGTCAGCGAGCGCACGGGGACGATAATCCTGTTCAAGCCCGACGATTCGATTTTCACGATAACGGAATACAAGTACGATATTTTGGCGACGCGCCTGCGCGAGCTGGCGTTCCTGAACGCGGGTATCAAGCTGAGGCTGACCGACGAGCGTGTTGTCAAGGAAGACGGCACATTCAGATCCGAAGTGTTCTATTCGGAAGAGGGGCTGAAAGAGTTTGTGCGCTACGTTGACCGCTCAAAAGAGTCTCTTATTCAAGATATTATCCATATCAACACCGAAAAGCAGGGCGTCCCCGTCGAGGTGGCGATGACGTACAACACCTCGTACAACGAGAGCGTTTTTTCGTACGTCAACGACATCAACACGATTGAGGGCGGCACGCACCTTGCCGGTTTTCGGCGCGGTCTTACACGTACTTTGAAGAAGTATGCCGAAGACTCGAAGCTGCTCGAAAAAGCCAAGGTCGAGATCTTGGGCGACGACTTCCGCGAAGGGCTTACGGCGGTGATTTCCATCAAAGTAGCCGAGCCGCAGTTTGAAGGACAGACCAAGACGAAGCTCGGCAACAACGAGGTGATGGGCGCCGTTGACATGGCTGTCGGCGAGGCGCTTGGCTACTATCTCGAAGAGCATCCGAAAGAAGCGAAAACGATTGTAGATAAGGTCATTCTGGCGGCTACGGCGCGTCAGGCAGCGCGTAAAGCTCGCGAACTTGTGCAGCGCAAATCGCCGCTTACCGGTGGCGGGCTGCCGGGTAAACTGGCTGACTGCTCGTCGAAAATTGCCGAAGACTGCGAACTGTTTCTTGTCGAGGGCGACTCGGCAGGCGGTACAGCCAAGCAGGGACGCGACCGTATGTTTCAGGCTATCTTGCCGTTACGCGGAAAAATCCTCAACGTCGAAAAGGCGATGGATCACAAGATTTTCGAGAGCGACGAGATACAGAATATCTTCAAGGCGCTGGGCGTAACCTTCGGGACGGAAGACGATCCCAAAGAGCTTAATATGAGCAAATTGCGCTATCACAAAGTGATCATTATGACCGATGCCGACGTTGACGGAAGCCATATTGCGACGCTGATACTGACGTTTTTCTTCCGCCGGATGCGCGGACTGATCGAAAACGGCTATGTCTATCTTGCCACTCCCCCGCTCTACCTTTGCAAAAAAGGCAAGGTCGAAGAGTACTGCTGGACAGATCAGCAACGTCAGGCATTTATCGACAAATACGGCGGAGGAAATGAAAATCAGGTACATACGCAGCGTTACAAAGGTCTTGGCGAGATGAACGACCATCAGCTTTGGGACACGACGATGAATCCCGAAAACCGCACTTTGAAGCAGATCAACATCGAAAATGCGATGGAAGCCGACTCGATTTTTGCTATGCTGATGGGTGAAGACGTCGGTCCGCGCCGCGAATTTATCGAAGAAAACGCCACTTATGCCAATATAGACGCATAGCGTTATGACCGAACTGTTGGAAAATATCAATCAAAAAGCCGATCAATTCGCCAAAAAAGCTGATCGTCCAGTGATTGGGATTTCTGCCAACAGGAAAGATGGGTTGTCGTGCATTGCAGAGCCTTATTTTCAATCGGTTGTCTTAGCCGGCGGGGCGCCCGTGATCGTTCCGGTAACGACTGATATTGAGGCGCTTGCAGCCGTTGTTGAGAGCCTTGACGGGCTGATTTTTTCGGGCGGCGGCGATATCGACCCAGCCTTTCTCGGCGAGGAGCCGATCCCTGAGCTTGACGGCGTAGATGCCTATCGCGATCAATTCGACTTTTTGCTTTTGAGACTTGCGTTCAATCGCCAAATTCCGATTTTCGGCATCTGCCGAGGGCATCAGATGATAAACGTCGCCTTCGGCGGCACTATGTATCAGGATATTAAGACGCAATTCCCCGCCGAGCCGCTCAACCACAGCCAGAGCGAGCCGCGCGAAATCCCGACGCATTACGTTGATCTTACAGATAAGGATAAACGTCTGTATGTCAACTCAGTACATCATCAGGCTGTAAAGGACGTTGCGCCCGGTTTCGTCGAAACGGCAAAGGCGACCGACGGTGTCAACGAGGGCATCGAACGGGCTGAACATCAGATTTTTGCCGTGCAATGGCATCCCGAACAGTTGGCGGCAGTCGGCGGCGACACTGTGATGCTGCAACTTTTTGAGCGTATAGTTGACAACGCGCGGATGTTTAAACGCGCCAAATTTATCCACAGCAATATATATAGCATTGATTCACATACGGATACACCGATGTTTTTGGACTACGGCTACGATTTGGGAAAGAAAAACATCCTGACGGTGCCATCAGCAGTCGTCGGTCAAAAGTCTGATAATACGGTGGAATACAGCGTTAAAGTTGACGTTGCCAAGATGCGCGAAGGGCTGTGCGACGCAGTAGCTATGGCAGCCTATATACCTCAGGGCGAGCGCAATAGACGTGCACACCAAGCTGCTGCAATGGAGGTGCGTCGCATAATACACGGGATACAGAAGCAAATAAAAAACAACGAATCCATCGTTGCGCAGGCTGTTACGCCCGACGATATCCGCAAAAACAAAGCCGCCGGCAAAAAATCCGTCATTATAGCGATAGAGAACGGTTATGGTCTCGGCAATAAACTCAGTAATCTATCATATTTTGCACAAATGGGCGTCGTTTATATCACGCTCGTGCACAACGGGAATAATGATATCTGCGACTCGGCAATTGGCGAGCCTGAGCATAACGGGCTGAGCGAATTTGGGCGGAAGGTTGTCGCCGAAATGAACCGTTGCGGCGTAATAATTGACATCTCGCATGCTTCCGAAAAGACGGCATTAGATGTGTTGGAACTCAGCAAGTTTCCCGTGATTGCTTCCCATTCGTCGGTCAATAAGCTCTGTCCTCATCGGCGGAATTTATCCCTCAGACTGATGAGACGAATTGCTGCGCGAGGCGGCGTCATTCAGGTATGCCTGTTCGACCGGTTTTTGCGGCGCGAAGGCAAAGCGACGGTCAGCGATGTTGCCGACCATATTGATTATATCGTTGATAAAGTGGGGATTGACCACGTCGGCATTGGCAGCGATTTCGACGGATGCGACTCATCGGCGGGCTTGACGGGGATAAATGAATATCCGCGAATCACGCTCGAACTTATCCGGCGCGGCTATTCTGACGAAGCGATCGGCAAGATTTGGGGCGGAAACTTTATGCGGGTGATGGGGACGGTGCAGTCGGTGCGGGATAGCAAATCATGACTGCCAAATGCAAAAAAATCGCCATTTGTTTGTTTGCCTTGAAAATAGTTGCTACTTTTGCAGTTGATAATTTAAAACAAATTGATTATGCCGCAAATAAGTGCATTCTACGGTCTGTCAATTCTGATGAACTTCAAAGACCATACGCCGCCGCATTTTCATGTGTGGTACGGCGAATACAAGATTACCGTTACAATAAAGGACGGTATTGTCGAAGGCAAAATGCCCGCACGAGCATTGAAATTTGTCTTTGAATGGCTCGAACTGCATCGTGATGAGCTGATGGACGAATGGGAGAAAGCGCAAAAAGGCGAAACTTTAACAAAAATAGAACCGTTAAAATAAGACATTATGTTTCTGGAAGTTACACAGGCAAAGTACTTAGACAATTACCGTTTGTTGCTGACATTCAACAACGGTGTCTGCAAGACCGTTGATTTGCAAAACGAATTGACAGGTAGCGCTTTTGCGCCTCTGAAACAGCTTGATTATTTTCGCAATTTTCAAATAAAATACAATACGATCGAATGGGAAAACGGCGCCGATTACGCGCCGGAATATCTTTATGAAATTGGAGTTTAAGGAAATGAATAAGTCAATTTACGTTGTGATAGGATGCATTTTGCTGACGTGCTGCGGACAGAAAGCGGCGAAGGGGAACGATGCTGTTTCGGTGGCGCCGGTTGAGCAAATCGCGTCGCAAACGCCCGATTTTGACGCCGACAGTGCGTACAGTTATGTGGCAGCGCAGGTGGCATTTGGTCCGCGAGTGCCCAATTCGGGGGCTCACAGGCAATGTGCCGACTGGCTGACAGGGGTGCTAAAACGCTTTGGGGCAGATATTTACGTGCAGGAAACTGTGCTGACTGCATATAATGGCGATCGTCTCGAATCGCGCAACATCATCGGTTCGTACAATCCCGAACAGCAAAAACGTGTGCTGCTTTTTGCACACTGGGACTCGCGACCCTATTCCGACCGAGATGCGGAAAGCAATCATTATAAGCCGATTGACGGAGCTGATGACGGCGCAAGCGGCGTCGGCGTCCTGCTCGAAATAGCGCGTCAGATTAGCAAAAGCGCTCTTTCCATCGGCGTGGATATTATCTTTTTCGATGCCGAAGACTATGGAGTTCCCGAATTTCTGAAGGAAAACAAACCGAACAGCTGGTGTCTCGGTTCGCAGTTTTGGGCGAAAAATCCGCATAAAATAAATTACAAAGCCGATTTCGGCATCCTGTTAGATATGGTCGGCTCGCGCGACGCGACGTTTTACAAGGAAGGCACCTCGGTTTACCGCGCTGCCCCGTTCGTTGAGCGGGTATGGACGACGGCGCGTAACCTCGGCTACGGCAGGTTTTTTATCAACGCCAACGGTGGCACCATAACCGATGACCATCAATACGTTATATCGGGTCGCGGCATCCCGTGCATCGACATTATCAACCTCGTCCCGGAGTCTGATCACGGCTTTGGCAAACACTGGCATACGCAAAACGACACGATGGAGAATATCGACCGCGCAACGCTCAAAGCTGTCGGACAGACTGTGCTTGAGGTTGTTTGCGGATATTGATATATTTTTTCGATATACTTGCGTAATATAAAAAAAGTATATACTTTTGCGGTATCAAATCAAGGAATAAACGAATGAAGACAATTTCTTTAAAATTAGATGAGGACATTTTCGCGGGCACGGAAGCCTTGCTCGCCACAGTGAATCTGTCGCGCAATCGTTACATCAACGAAGCGATTCTGTATTACAATAATTTACAGAGGAAACG
The DNA here is from genome assembly GCA_031272455.1 of Tannerella sp. Taxonomy (GTDB): domain Bacteria; phylum Bacteroidota; class Bacteroidia; order Bacteroidales; family Tannerellaceae; genus Tannerella. The sequence continues at coordinate 15,598 of JAISTS010000058.1, forward strand.
GCAGCTTGAAAAGGCATTGGAAGCCGAATCCAAGGCTTGCGAGCAGAGTTCGCGAAAAGTGCTTAACGAGTTTGAAATGATTGACGACTATGACTTTTGAACAGTACGAAATATGGCTTGCCGACCTGAACCCGCGCATCGGCACGGAAGCGGGCAATGTGCGTCCTGTACTCGTTGTTCAGACCGACTCGTTAAACCGTATTCCTCATTCGTCGGCGTTGATTTGTCCGCTCACGACCAATGTGGTGCGGAACGCGGTTTATTTGCGCGTTCACCTCCAAGCAGGAACAGCCCATCTGTCAAAAGATTGCGATATAATGATTGACCAATTACGCGCGATTGATACGCGACGGTTGAAAAAACGGCTTGGCAAGTTGCCTGCTCAATCAATAAAAGAAGTAAGTGATAATCTCCGGATAATTATGGATTTATGAAAAACGAAAAAACAATAAACGCCTTGCAGGATGAAATCGTTGAGACTTTCGCGGTTTTTGATGAATGGCTTGACAAATATGCCCTGATAATCGACTATGGCAATGCGCTGGAGCCGATTGACGAGACGCACAAGTCCGCAAACAACCTGATTGAGGGCTGTCAGAGCCGCGTATGGCTTAATGCCGAATATCGCGATGGAAAGGTGTGGTTCACGGGCGACAGCGACGCTGTAATCGTGAAAGGCATCATTGCGCTGCTGATAAAAGTACTGTCGGGTCATACGCCGGACGATATACTCGGCGCCGAGCTGTATTTTATCGAACGTATCGGGCTGAAAGAGCATCTCGCCCCGACACGATCCAACGGTCTTGCCGCTATGCTCAAGCAGATGAAGATGTACGCCCTTGCATTTCAATACAAAGAAAATCAATCACTTAATACTTAAATACAATGAAAAAATACTTGGTTTTATTTTTACTTATGCTGATTTTTGCATCCTGCGGGCAGGAGAAACAGACGCCCGTATCTGTGATTTTTGACACCGACCTTGGTCCCGACTACGATGATGTGGGCGCTTTGACGCTGCTTCACGCTTTGGCTGACAACGGCGAGGCGCGTATCCTTGCTACCGTTTCGAGCAACCGTTACGAGTTTGTGCTGCCCTGCGTCGAGGTCATCAACCGTTATTACGGACGTCCCGACCTGCCACTCGGCGGTCCGAAACGGGGCGGCACGATGCAGCCCGACGGTCATGCGGAATCGTGGGCGCAGGCTTTGTCGGCTTCGTTTCCGCACAAAATCTATGCTACTTCGGACGCTCCCGATGCCGTGCAGGTTTACCGTCGCATACTCGCTGCCGAGCCTGACAATTCGGTTGTCATCATCACGGTGGGCTTTTTCACCAATCTTGCCAACTTGCTTGATTCGCAGCCCGACGAGTACAGTCCGCTCGACGGTAAACAGCTGATTGCCAAGAAAGTCAAACGACTTGTGTCGATGGCGGGCGCTTTTCCGCATGGATACGAATACAACGTTTTTTGCGATATCGACGCCTCGCAAAAGGTGTTCAGCGAATGGAATACCGAGATTATTTTGAGCGGTTTCGAGATAGGCGAAAAAATCCTGACCGGCAAACGGCTGATAGCTTCGGACATTCCCGAAACGCCTGCCAAAAAGGTATTTGAGATATGCCTCCGACAAGGCGATCCTGACGGACGGATGAGCTGGGATCAGACGGCAACGCTCGTCGGAGTGCGCGGCACGGGCGAATATTTCAACACCGTGCGCGGCACAATGACCGTCGCTCCCGACAGCACCAACTCATGGCAGGACGATCCCAACGGCAAGCACCAGTACCTCACTTTCCGTATGTCGCCCGAAGAACTGACCGTCGTCATCGAAGACCTGATGATGCACACGCCGAAAAATCTCGCAACGCAAGCACAGCCGAGCGCGTGGAACGTGCGCGACCATATCCCTGCCAACAAAATAATCGTACAGTCGCATCGCGGCGCAGGCGATTTGGCGCCCGAAAGCACGATGGAATCGTTTGAATTGGGCTGGCAACTCGGCACGGCGCCTGAAGGCGATGTGCGCACTACGAGCGACGGCGTCATCGTATCGTTTCACGACGGCGACCTGCGGCGTATGCTGCCCGACGCTTCGGACGAGATGAAGAAAAAAGGCATCAAAGACCTGACATTTGCCGAGGCTATGAAGCTCGATGTCGGCGCGTGGAAAGGAGAGCAGTTTCGCGGACAGCGCATTTTGAGCCTTGCCGCCATCGTAGAGGCGCTGAAATCGCATCCCGAACGGATAGTGCACTTAGACATAAAAGACGTTGATTTCGCCCAATTAGCGCGCGAAACGGAAAGTGTCCGCGAGCAAACCTACATCGCCACGTCGAACTATGAGCACGTGAAAGAGTGGAAAAAGCTTGCTCCGTCGGCACACGCGGTGCTTTGGATGAACGGCGACGAAGCCAAGGTGAGCAAAAAGCTGGACGCACTCGAAGCAGAGCAGTTCAAAGGCATTGATATTCTGGAAATTGAAGTAAAAGTCGAGGCTGATGGCAAGCTATCGTTGAGCGACGATTACCTGAGGAAAACCGGCGACCGGCTGCGCAAATACGGACTGCTTTTCTCGGCATTTATTCCTGACTGTAAGGATATTAACGTATATAAACTTCTGATGGATCTCGGCGTGTCCAGCTTCTCGACCGACTATCCCGACGCAAATATGCAAGCCATCGCCGAATATTACAGCGAAGCGGGAAAAGGCTGATGCTGACTTATGTGAAAAAATTGTGATACAGCCCGCTATGAGACAGGCAAGGCATAAGTTTTTCATCCTTTTGTATGTAATCTTCATTATTTTAGCTACCTTTGCGCCCGAAAAATAAAAAAATATGTCATTACAATGTGGAATTATCGGGCTGCCCAACGTCGGGAAGTCCACTTTGTTCAACTGCCTGTCGAACGCTAAGGCGCAGGCGGCGAACTTTCCGTTCTGTACGATTGAGCCGAATGTCGGCGTCATCACCGTACCGGACGAGCGCCTCAACGTGCTTGCTGCGCTCGTTCATCCCGAAAAAATTGTGCCAACGACCGTTGAGATCGTCGATATTGCCGGTTTAGTCAAGGGCGCCAGCAAGGGCGAAGGGCTGGGAAACAAGTTCCTCGCCAACATACGCGAGACGGATGCCATACTGCACGTGCTGCGCTGCTTCGACGATGAAAACGTTACACACGTTGACGGCTCTGTCGATCCGGTGCGCGACAAGGAAATCATTGATTATGAGCTGCAACTGAAAGACCTTGAGACGGTGGAATCGCGTATCGGCAAGGTACAGAAACAGGCTCAAACGGGTGGCGACAAGCAGGCGAAACTTGTGCTCGACGTGCTGCTTCGCTATAAGGAAGCGCTCGAACAGGGCAAGGCTGCACGGACGGTGAAATTCGACAATAAAGACGATGAAAAGGCGGCTCGCGAGCTGTTTTTGCTGACGAATAAACCTGTGCTGTACGTGTGCAATGTTGACGAGGCTTCGGCTGTCAGCGGCAACAGTTATGTCGAAGCCGTGCGCCAATCCATTGCAGGCGAGGGTTCTGATTTGCTCGTTGTCGCGGCGAAGATAGAATCTGAAATAGCTGAATTTGAGACTTTTGAAGAGCGCGAGATGTTCCTTTCGGAGCTTGGGCTGACGGAGTCGGGCGTCAATCGGTTGATAAAAGCGGCTTACGGCTTGCTCAATCTTGAGACTTTTCTGACAGCCGGACCGCAGGAGGTACGCGCATGGACATACCGTCGAGGCAGCAAAGCCCCGCAGTGCGCCGGCGTCATTCACACGGATTTTGAAAAGGGATTTATCCGCGCCGAAGTAATAAAATACGATGATTACGTGCATTTCGGTTCGGAGAGCGCCTGCCGAGAAGCGGGAAAAATGAATGTCGAAGGTAAAGACTACATCGTTCAGGACGGCGATATTATGCACTTCAGATTTAATGTTTAGAAAAATAATCAATGTACAAGCTTTCTATTTCTCTTTTAATTTTGTTATCCGCATACGTTGAAATCGGCGCACAAAGCACCAAACCGACAGTGGATAACCTGCGCGAATATGCAGTCAAGGACACTGCCAAAGGCTGGAAGAAGTCGGGAATAATCAACGCCACCTTCGGTCAGTCCTCGCTGACCAACTGGGCTGCCGGTGGCGACAAGCAGACTGTTTCGGCAAATTTTTTATTCAATGCTGCTGCCAATTATCTGACAGACAGATATTTTTGGGACAACAGCTTAGTGATGGAATACGGCGTTATCAATTCGCAGTCGAGCGGTTCGCAAAAAGCGTCCGACCGGTTGAATCTCAATTCGGTAGCGGGGCGCAACGTATCGCGTCATTGGTCAATTGCCGCGCTGGTCAACTTCAAAACCCAGTTTACGAAGGGTTATAACTATCCTGACAGAGAGCATTTTATCTCGACCTTGATGGCGCCCGCGTATTTCGACGTGGCTATGGGAGTTTCGTACAAGCCGCACGCTTCGTTCAAGCTCTATCTTTCGCCTTTGGCAGAGCGAGTTACGATAGTGATGAACGATTCGCTGTCGTCGATTGGCGCGTTTGGCGTTCCGGTCGGGAAAAAGTCGTACTTTGAGACTGGCGCTTATCTGATGGCTAACCTGAACCATACGTTTGGCGAAAATTTCAGTATCATTTCGTCGCTGTATATGTTCACGCCATATAATTCGTCGTTTGGCTGCGTCGATACCAACTGGGACATCATGCTCAACTACAAGTTAAACAAATATTTTTCGGCTACACTCAACACGGCGATCCGCTATTATGACGATGAAATCGCCAAAATTCAGTTTAAGGAAATTTTTGGTCTGGGGTTGACGTATAGTTTCTGAAAAAAGACTTATATTTGTAGCGTTTTTAAACGCATTGAGTTGACTACGATTGACAATTGGAAGAGTCTCGGTTTAAACGTTGACAGTCTGTGGCTTATTGACGAACGGGATAAAAGTGGCAAGCATAGAAATGTTTATCACGGCAACTTTATTCCCCAGATTCCGAATCAGCTTATCAGGCGATACACGAAAGAAACCGAGACCGTGCTTGACTTGTTTATGGGCAGCGGCACGACGCTGTATGAATGTGAAAAACTGAATAGAAATTTTATCGGTTTTGACATAAACACGGACATTCTTACTTATGTAAGCACGCAAATGGCTAAAACTGATAATATAAGGTTTGCTATCAACGACTGCGATGTTACTGATGCAGTGTCGTTTGAAAACAGTATCAAGGAATCGCTCAACACTTTGAACGTTAAACATGTTCAATTTATCATTGCGCATCCGCCATATATGGACATAGTCAAATTCACCGACAAAGCAGAAGATTTGTCGCAAATTGGCGATTTACAGACTTTTATAAAAAGATTTGTGCCGGCGATGAAAAATGCTTTGTCTTATCTTGAGAACAAGCGATACTTTGCTACAGTGATCGGCGACGTGTATAAAAACAGTGAAGTTATTCCGCTGGCTTTCTATGTTTTAGATGCTATAAAGCGCAATTTCAAGGTTAAATTGAAGGGCATTGTCATCAAAAATATTGAGGGCAACCGAGGTAAACTGGGTCAGCAAAATATCTGGCAGTATCGGGCGCTGAAAAGCGATTACTTTATTTTCAAGCACGAGTATATTTTGGTTTTTAAAAAGGAAGAAAAATGACGAAAACAGAATTATTTTTAGAACTTGCAAAGCCAGATAACAATGGCGTAAGTCGTTGGGTTTCAGTAACTGAATTTACCGGTAAATATAATGACTTGCAACTTGGAAACGGCGGAAGTTGGTGCAGAGCCAGTTCGAGTTTAGCAAAAAAATATTTTGTTGATTTTGACAAAAATCAAACTATCGGAAATTCGATTGATGCTATTCGCTTAATCGGCTTCAACACTGAAAAATCGTTTAATCAAACTATTAGACAGGATATTAAAGATTTTTATAAAGCCCAAAATTGTGTAATGCTTGGCGTAAATGGCGGCTCTGAAAATACTAAAATTGAGATTGACCATAAAGACGGTAGGAAAGATAATCATAGAATTTCAAATACAGTAACTCAACGTTTAGAAGATTTTCAACCATTATGTAAAGCGGCAAATGATGCTAAACGCCAGATTTGCAAACGCTGTAAAGAAACTGACAAGCGATGGAATGCTAAAAACATTAAAGGAAATCCTTACGATTTCTACGAAGGCAACGAAAACTATACGCCGGAATTGGGATGTGTTGGCTGCTATCAATACGACCCTGTTCAATACCGCAAAACAAGTGTAGTGAAAATCAGCAAAGAAGTCTGCGAAAATATTTTAAGAAAACTTTATCCCGAAGATAATTTATTATGAACTACATAGGCTCAAAACATAAACTCTCAAACTTTATTAAAACTACTGTTTATTCGGTAGTTGGAAACGATTTGTCGGACAAAATTTTCTGCGATATCTTTGCAGGGACAGGCATTGTTGGACGGAATTTCAAAACCGAGGTAAAAGCAGTTATTGCTAACGACAGCGAGTATTACAGTTATGTTTTGAACAAAAATTATATCGGGAATCATAGTGAAATTGCTGATAAAGAAGCATTTATAGATGAGTTAAATTCAATTCCCCTGATTGATAACGGTTTTATCTATAAGAATTACTGCATTGGAGGAAACGGCGAAAGGCAATATTTTTCGGATTACAACGGCAAAAAAATTGATGCAATCCGCGTTCAGATAGAACAATGGAAGAAGTCTAACCGGATTTCCGACAACCTTTATTTTTTCCTGCTCGCAAGCCTGCTTGAATGTGCCGACAAGGTAGCAAATACCGCGTCGGTATATGGTGCATACCTGAAAAATCTGAAAATATCGGCTCAAAAAGAGATGGTTTTACAGCCTGCAAATTTTGATTTGAACGACAACGAACACCAAGTTTTCAATACCGACAGCAATGTTTTGATAAAACAGATTGAAGGCGATATTCTTTATTTAGACCCACCCTACAATGCCCGACAGTATGGCGCTAATTACCATTTACTTAATACGATAGCCGAATATAAACCTTTTACGCCAAAAGGAAAAACAGGTTTGAGAAATTACTCAAAATCAAAATATTGCAGCGCGAACTCGGTGCAATGGGAATTTGAAAATCTCATATATAATGCGAATTTCCAGTATATCTTTTTGAGCTATAACAACGAAGGCTTAATGTCGGTTGAAACTATCAGGAAGATTATGCAGAAATACGGTCGTTACGACTTAGCGACTACTGATTATCAGCGATTTAAGGCGGACAGAGACGAGAATCGCAATCATAAAGCGGACAGCACCGTGGAATATCTGCACATTTTAGAGAAATAACCTTGCAGCTTTCAAATTCCAAATTCCTGATGCAATTCGGGGATTTCGATGTCGAGGAAGCCTTTTTTCACGAGGCGGCGTTTAAATTCTATCTGTACTTCCGGCTCGCCGTGCACGATGAAAAGGCGTTTTATTTCCTGAGGCGACTGGCACGAGAGGTATTGGCAGAGGTCGTGATAGTCGGCGTGTGCGCTCATCGAATTGAGCGTAACGATGTCGGCTCGTACCTTGTACGGCATTCCGAAAATGCCTACCGTATCGGGATGTCGTTTGAGTCTTGCGCCGAGCGAATGAGGCTCGCAATAGCCGATAATCATTATCGTATTATGCTTATTTTCAATGCTATTAGCGATATGATGCTTGACGCGCCCGGCTTCCGCCATTCCCGACGCCGAGATGATGACAGCCGGTTTTACGCTCGTGTTAAGCGCCTGAGAATCACGCTTGTCGGTGATATATTTCAGTCCTTTGAAGCGGAACGGGTCGTGGTCGGTTTTGAGCAGTTTCTGCACCGAGCGGTTGAAACATTCCGTATGGCGCTTGACGATTTCCGTTACCTTGACCGACATCGGGCTGTCAACATAATAGTCAACCGGAGGCAATTTGCCGTCGAGTTCGAGGTCGTTGAGGGCATAGAGCAGCTCCTGAGTACGTCCGACGCTGAATGCGGGGATGATGAGTTTGCCCTTTTTTTGCAGGCAGGTATGTTCGATATTTTTCAGCAGATCAGCGGCATAGGTCTCGATACGGTCGTGCAGACGGTCGCCGTAGGTTGATTCGATAATCATCACATCGGCTTGCGGGAAGGCTTCGGGGGCGTGTAGGATGGGGTCGCCGTAGCGTCCGACGTCGCCGCTGAATACGAGCCTTGCCGTTTTGCCGTTTTCCGTCAGGTTGAGCACGATGGTGGCGCTGCCTGCGATATGTCCGCAGTCGAACAGTTCGAGGCGAATATCTTTGTCCACCTGCACGGGATGATGATATGGCACGGCGTGCATAAAATCGAACGTTCGGCGCACATCTTCTTCGGTATAGATCGGTTCCAGCGGACGTTTGCCTTCGGCGCGGCGCACTTTATTGACCGTATGCAAGTCTTGCGCCTGAATAGCAGCCGAGTCGAGCAGCAGAACGCGGATGACATCTATTGTTGCCGGAGTTGCATAGATTTTGCCCTGAAAACCGTCTTTCACCAATTTTGGCAGCAAACCGGAATGGTCAACGTGGGCGTGCGAAAGGAAGACATAATCGACTTCCGACGGGACGAAGCCCCAGTTGCGGTTGAGCTGGTCGGTATCGGAGCCAAGTCCTTGAAACATACCGCAATCGAGCAGGAATTTCTTTCCCGTATTGAGCGTTACCAAATGTTTGCTGCCGGTAACTGTGCGCGCTGCGCCGTGAAATGAGATTTTCATGACTTGTAATTTATTAAGTTTACAGAACTTACAATCCTCTGTGCCGCAGCATCGGCGCGATATCGGGCTGTTTGCCGCGGAAGTCGGTATAAGCCTTTTCGAGGTCACGTGAGTTGCCGATCGAGAGTATCATATCGCGGAAGCGCTGTCCGTTTTCGCGGGTCAGACCGCCGTTTTCTTCAAACCATGCGTAGGCGTCGTTGTCGAGCATCTCAGCCCATAGATAGGCATAATAGCCTGCGGCATAGCCGTGTCCCCAGATATGTAGGAAGTAGGTCGAGCGGTAGCGCGGCGGCACTTCTTTCATATTCAGCCCGATACGTGCCAGGGCGTCTTTTTCGAACTGTACCGGATCGTCGATTTTCGTACCGTCGGTCAGCGTATGCCATTGCATATCGAGCAGGGCGGCGGCGAGAATTTCGGTCAGCATATAGCCCTGATTGAAGGTCGCCGTTTTTTTCAGTTTCTCGGCGAGGTCGGCGGGCATCTGAGCGCCTGTCTCATAATGAATTGCGTAGTTATTAAACACTTCGGGATAGATAGACCAGTGCTCGTTGATTTGCGAGGGCAGCTCGACGAAATCGCGCGGCACGTTTGTTCCCGAAAGGGTCGGATACTTGCTGTCGGCGAAAAGACCGTGCAGGGCGTGTCCAAACTCGTGGAACATTGTCTCGACGTCGTCGAAGCTGATGAGCGCGGGCTGTCCGGGCGCCGGTTTGGTGTAGTTGCACACGTTGTAAATCACCGGTTTTTTGTTCAAAAGATGCGATTGTTCCGTGATATTTCCCATCCATGCGCCTCCTGCTTTGTTGTCGCGCTTGAAATAATCGACGTAGAAGAGCGCGAAGGGATTGCCGCTCTCGTCGAACACCTCAAACACGCGCATATCTTCCTGATATACAGGAATATCAAAACGTTCTTTAAACGTGATACCGTAAAGTTTTTCGGCTGCGTAGAAGATGCCTTTTTCGAGCACGTTTGAGAGCAGGAAATACGGTTTTATGGCGTTTTCATCGAGGGCATAGTCGGCTTTGCGCACTTTTTCGGAGTAGAAATTCCAGTCCCATGCTTCGAGGGTGAATTTCTCGCCCGAGGCGTTGATCATTTCCTGAATGCGGCGGGCTTCGCGTTGGGCTTTTTCCTGCGCACCGGTGGTCAGTTTCGCCATAAAACCGAGGGCAGCTTCGGGCGTTTTTGCCATCTGGTTTTTGAGCGACCATTCGGCGAAGTTCTTGAATCCGAGCAGTTTAGACTGTCGGGCGCGGATTTCGGCGATACGTGCTATGATGGCTCGCGTGTCGTTGTCGTCGCCCTGTTCGGTACGCGACCAGCCGCGGCGAAATATTTCTTCGCGCACAGAGCGGTCGGTAAGCGATTGCAGCAGAGGCTGTTGGGTCGTATTTTGAATCGGGATCAGGTATTTGCCTTCCTGACCGTTATTTTTTGCGTTGAGCGCAAGATTCTGAATTTCGGCGTCGGAGAGACCGTTCAGTTTGTCGGGATTGTCCGTAACCCAGGCGGCAGCTTTTGCGGCGGCGAGCAGTTTGTTGCCAAAGCGGGTGATCAGCGTTGCTTCTTCTTCGTTAAGCGCCTTAAATTCAGCCTTGTCAGCCTCGGCGATGTTGGCACCTTGCAGCACAAACTGGTCGTAATAGACCTCGACGAGCCGTTTCGATTCGGCATCGAGATTGATGCTTTCGCGCTGATTATAAATTGATTTGATGCGTCCGAACAGTTTCTCGTTCAGGAAAACGGCATTCGAGAGCGCCGCGAGTTTGGGCGACATTTCTTCTTCGACCGCTTGCAAGTCGTCGCTCGTGTTGGCGCTCGAAAGCAGCCCGAACACGCCATAAACGCGACTTAGCAGCTCGCCCGACCGTTCGAGCGCGACGAGCGTATTGTCGAAAGTGGGATCGTCTGCGCTGTTGGCAATTGCCTCTATCTCAGCGAGTTTCTCGGCAATACCGGCTTCGATGGCGGGTTTGAAATGTTTAACTTCGATTCTCGTAAAATCGGGAGCGCCATACGGCAACGCGCTCGGTTGCATCAGTGGATTGTCTGTCATATCTGTCTGTTTACTTCCCTGCGAACAGGCTGTCATTATTGCTAATGCTGTGATTAATAAGATGTTTTGTTTCATTTTGGTTCAAAATAAAAGTTTGTTACGCCGCAAATGTACGCAATAATTTGTAAATGCGCAAAGGTCGTGCGGCATTATCGCGATTTATTTGTTTCCCGCGCTTGTTTTTTTATTCGCGATTCTTGGATTGTAACGGGTTTATCGTTTAATCAAATCAACTGCACCGGCTGATTTTCGAGGCGCACATTGAACTGCACATCGGCGTTCATGGCACGAAACACCCTCATGACAGTTCCAATTGTTGCGCTGTTAGTATGGTTTTCGAGCTTGGAAATCTGCGACTTGTTTACCCCGACTAATTCGCCAAGCGATTGCTGTGTTAGTCCGCGTTCTTTTCGTGCCGTCCTGATCATTCGCGACAGCAACTCCATCCGCAACTCGTATTCGTATTCGTCGCGTTCCGGTGTCCCTTTCCTTCCGATATACCTGTCCTCCATTTCAGACAGCGTGTATTGTTTCATTTTTGCCATATATATCTAATTTACAGTTTATTATCCGTGTAATATTTCTCTCGTATGCGTTTTGCTCTGTCGATTTCCAACGAAGGCGTTTTTTTTGTTTTCTTGACAAATCCGCTTGCTGCCATAACCAAAGTGTGAATTTTTGACGTCTTGTCCCAAAATGCAAGAATCCGTATTGTCTGTCGATTGAAATACGTTCTGAACTCCCATATCTCATCGGTCAATTTCTTAAACAGCTTAGGATCATTTGTTTGCTCTGCAATTCGGATATTGTAAAACACTTTCTTCTGTGCTTTGGCATCCAGCGAAGCTACAAATGTATTGGCTTCTTCCAAAAAGACTGTTTCAAAATATTTCATCCTTCGTATTTTTTGACGCCGCAAAAATACAAAAAAAGTTTCCAAATAACGACACTTTAGCAAAAAAAAAATGTCACTACTTTAAGCCGATTTGATCATATTTTCTAACCGCCTCATTAAAAAAACGTTAAAAACTCAGTGATGCGAAACGGATAAACGCTTATTTTATTCGCGATTCTTGGTGTCGATTATGATTGTAACGGGTCCGTCGTTTAGCAGCTCCACTTTCATATCGGCGCCGAACTCGCCTGTTTGCACGGGTTTGCCGAGTTGAAGCGCGATTTCATCACAAAACTGTTCGTAGCGAGGAATAGCAATTTCGGGTTTTGAGGCTCTGATATACGACGGGCGATTGCCTTTTTTCGTTGAGGCGTGGAGGGTAAACTGGCTAACGAGCAGGATTTCGCCGTCGGCTTCGATAATGGAGCGGTTCATTACGCCGTTGTCATCGTCGAAAACGCGCAGGTTACAAATCTTTTTTGCCAGCCAAAGCACGTCTTCATCGTTGTCGGCATCTTCAATTCCGACCAGTACAAGCAAGCCCGTTTTTATTGCCGACCGCACTACCACATCGATCGTAACCGACGCATATTTTACTCTTTGAATTACTGTTCGCATATTCTTAATTCTTAATTTATAATTCTGTTTTAAGTCCTTCCATCAGCAGTTCCGTTTTCTTCTTTCCGATAATTTCGGCGATTTCATCGGGGTTTGCGCGTTTCAGGCGCGCGACGCTTTTGTATTTTTTTAGAAGTACAACTTTTGATTTTTCGCCGATTCCCTTGATCGTATCGAGTTCGGATTTTGTTTGCTGAGAGCTTCGCAGATTGCGATGGAATGTTATTCCGAAACGGTGAGCTTCGTCGCGCAGCTGTTGGATTACTTTGAGGGTTTCGGATGTTTTATCGAGCACGAGAGGATCGGGGTCGCCCGGATAAAAAATTTCTTCGAGTCGTTTTGCCAATCCCACTACCGTTATTTTATCGCGCAGTCCGAGTTTGCGCAGTACTTCAGCCGCGACGCCAAGCTGTCCTTTGCCGCCGTCGATAATGACGAGTTGCGGCAGAGGTTCGTCTTCTTCGAGCAGACGCGAATAGCGCCGCGTTACGACTTCCTCCATCGAGGCGAAGTCATCGGGACCGACAACGGTTTTGATATGGAAATGTCGATAGTCTTTTTTCGATGGTTTCGCCTTTTTGAACACTACGCAGGCGGCTACGGGGTTTGTACCCTGAATATTCGAGTTGTCAAAACATTCGATGTGCATAGGCAAGGCGGGCAGGTGCAAATCGTCCTGAATCATTTTCATCAGGCGTGTTGCCCGTTGTTCGGGATTAAATTTGTCTGCCTGTTTCAGTTTGTCGGCTTTATATTGCCGAACATTCATCAGCGACAGTTCGAGCAATTTCTTGCGAACGCCAACTTTTGGCACGGTAAAGGCGATCGTTTTTGATGTATGGTCGGGCAGAAAAGGCACGATGACTTCGCGAGCCGTACTTTTGAAGCGTTCGCGTAGCTCTACGATACCAAGCCCCAGCAGTTCTTCCGGCGATTCGTTAAGGCGTTTGCGATATTCGATAGTATAGACCTGCACGATAGCGCCGTTGCCGATGTGCATATAATTGATGTATGCCGACTGTTCGTTTGACGCGAGTGAGAAGACATCGACGTTGTGTATTGATGGCGAAACCACAGTGGACTTGGCGCGGTAATTCTCGATCAAATCGTACTTTTCTTTAAGAGCCTGCGCTTCTTCGAAACGCATCTCTGCAGAGAGGGTTTGCATTTGTTGCAACAGTTCGTTGCTGATACGCGAGCTGTTTCCTTTCAGGATTTCCTTTATTTCTACGATATTGGCGTTGTATTCATCGGCGGTTTGCAGTCCGACGCAAGGACCTTTGCAGCGTTTGATATGGTATTCGAGGCAGAGTTTGTACTTATGCGTTTTGAGCGCACTTGGCGTCAGGTTGAGTTTGCAAGTCCGCAGCGGGTACAGGTTTTTTATCATTTGCAGCATTACGCGGGCGGTATGCACCGAGGCGTAGGGTCCGAAATAGACCGAGCCGTCTTTAGTGATATTGCGTGTTTGATAAATTCGCGGGAATGGTTCCTTCTTTATCACTATCGACGGATAGGTTTTATCGTCTTTGAGCATTACGTTGTAGCGCGGGCGGTGTTGCTTTATCAGATTGTTTTCGAGCAGCAGCGCCTCTTCTTCCGAATCGACCACAACATATTTTATGTCGCAGATATTACGGACGAGCACGCGCGTCTTGGCGTCGGTCAGCTCGCGTTGAAAATACGTTGACACACGCTTTTTCAGATTTTTGGCTTTGCCGACATAAATGATTACGCCTCGCGAATCGAAATACTGATAGCATCCGGGCTTGTCGGGCAATACGGAAATTATCGACGTTATGTGCTCCAGATTGCGTTCCATCGGCGATTTCTAAAAATGTTCCACGTGGAACATTTTAATTTTCGAGTATTTGTTTAGCTGCAAGGACAAGAAACATATAGTGACTTGACCCGCCCCCAAGCACATATTCGACTTGTTGCCACAGATACGGGAACGTAAGCAATTCGGGAAAGTCGGGGCGTATCAACGCGGTGCCCGACACCACGCCGCCCGGTATGTACGACCAGTCGGCGCGGTTAAGCCCATAGCCCGGAATTGCCGACTTGACGCCTACGCCTGAAGCAAACGATGCGGTGTTTGAGCCGGGATGACAGCCAAGGATGAAGTTAAGAGCATTGAAAACGTATTCCTGCGGGAAGAGTTGCGGATAGGATTTGTGCAGGAAATAGAGGTTGTAGCCCAGACTTTGGATATCCCAGCCTGCGCCCCAGATTCGTGGACGGTACGGAATGCCGTAGGGCGTTTCATTTGTTTGCTGTACTATTTTTTCCTTGTATTTTTCAAGACCGGCAAGCATCTCGGCGCTGAATTTCTTGTCGTTAATTTCGCGGTCGAATCGTCCGAGGTACCACCCTACCCTTTCGATATTGTTGCGAATATATTCCGTTTGCGCAAGGACGTATTCTTTATATTTCGCATCTTTTGTTGTCAGATAAAGTTCTGCGGCGGCGTGAATTTTGGCTGAGCGCGAGAAATTATTTACTTGCGTGATTTCGTAAAGTTCTTTTGCAGCTTGCAAAGACTGATTACTCAGTGTATCGTTGAAGCCCTTCATAACACGCGAAACGGCGGCAAGTTCGGCAGCAGTTGTCAATTCGCGCGCAGGATTTTCTTCGGTAAACACCCAACGGTCGTCGTCGTTACCGATTTTGCGGTCTGTGATTGCGGCTGCATCGCCAAGAGATACGTATTGACGCAGGTCGCGCTCGATTATTCCGCGATAAAGCCTGCCGAGTGAACGATATGCGCCCACAACTGACAGAGCGCCGTTTTCGACCTGTTGCAAAATATCAGCCTTCCCATCAGGCTGGTGAATTTCTACTATCCGGGAAAGTTGGTCTATCGCGGTTTCATCGTAATCAACCCCAAACGCCTCATAAGCCAAAGCGAGGATATAAGATTCGCCGGCTTGCGATTCGACGCGGAGGTCATAATCACCTGCGTCGTGCCATCCGCCGATATTCAGTCCGGGTACGATATCGCCGGGCTGGTATTTCGTCAAAGTTGACGGACCTTGCACGTAACCGTCGATATGATTGAAGTTTACGGGCGCCATTCGTGCATCGTCGGTATGGCAGGAATCGTGCCAAACGCGATATTTTTCATTTACACGAATATGACACATCTGCACGGGCAGGAAATATTCGAGCACCGGTTGCCATACTCCGCGATCGTAAACATCGCGAGCTATACGGAAAACATTAGATTCTGAAGAGCCGTATTTGATTTTATATAGCCCTTCTTCTTGAATGTCGGTGAAATCAAATTTTACATAATTGTATCTCAAAAATTTACCCCATTTAACCGGTTTGCTGTTTTTAACCGGACTTACGCCGTTTTCTGTGATTTTATAGAGCGTGGCGTCGGCGACATTCGAGTCTCTGCCGTCAAGCTCAATCACTGCTGTTTTGGGTTGACGGGGGTGATAGCCAACTTGAGAGATCTGAATTACAGGTTGATACATCCAGTCGGCAACGACATTAGGCGTGATTGTCCAGCGGATAGCCTCGCGAGTCGCTCCGGCGGGAATTTCCGTACGTACGACAAACCAGCCGTTGTTATGGTTCATTCTGCCGTCGTAGAGTTTCAAGTTTCCGGTAGCCGATTCTATGGTGATTTTGCTATAAGGATCGTCGGGTAAAACCGTTAATTTGCGTCCTTCAGAATATGGCGCAGCAACCACATCGTCGGCAACTATTGGACTGAATCCACTGCCAATCAACTTGTTAGCGTCTGCTTTTCCTTTTGGATTATAATCGCCGATATGAGTATGATTTGGTTTTGCACTTTCGGTAGGTGCGTTAGGTTGACGGGGGAAAATGCCTGATTGACTGTCCATTATCCATGGCTTATCGAACATAGCTCCGGGGAAAAGTTCGAGGTTAAAGCCTACCTTACCGAGATATTCCTGAGGAATTGGGCGGTCGAGGTCAACTGTAACGACAACAGACTTGCCTTCTCCGCGGATTTTTACGGTATAATTCAGCTCTAATTTTGGATAAATCATTGGATTAAAGCCTGTTACGTGTTTCGATGAGTCGGGATAAGCCATATACGCAGTGATCGTATTCGAGGCTATGTCGGCGACACGTCGCAGTTGCTTTGGCAGTGGTTGCCATTGTCCGGGCGTCGGTTCGAGCCGAATATCGCCGTTAGTTAATAGCCTGTTACCGTGCATAATAACTGACACTCCGCCCTGATGACCTTCGGGATAAATGTCGTCAAATGCCATTACATCAACGCCTTCGGAACGGAAATAGCCCGTCGTGTCGAGGCGGAAATTTTGCGCTGCTGCCGGAACAACCAGACCGATGATGGATGCCAGCAAGAAAGTTGTTAGTATTCTCATAGTTGAAAAATTTAATTAAATAATTTGCGCCAAAAGTAAGAAAAAAATTTGACATCTCAACTATTTTTGTTTGCAATTTGTTTTTAAGATTAACGCGAAGGCACAAAGGCGCGACGACACAAAGCTGATATTTTGCTTCGTGTCGCCGTGACTTCGTGTTTAGTGTTCTAATCAAAACGGAACAAATACCGACAGCTGCAAGCCTTTGAACTTGCCGGAGGTGAAGCGTTCGGGATCAAATACATTGAACAGCCCGTATTTGTAGCTTACTGCGACATCCAAATACTTGAAATCGTAACCGATACGTCCGGTTATCGGCATATCAAATTTAGTGAAATTTTTCTTGCTGTTCTCAGGATCTTGAACCAAATATATCGACGGCTCAACGCCCGCGCCTACATACCAACCATCGTAAACTTTGCAGTTAAACGTTGGATTGACAGAAAATTGGAAGTAGTTTGTCTTGGTCTGAAACGTTGCAGAGGGTATCATTACTGAGCCGTCTGAATAGTTTAGCCAAAAGTCCGGAATATAGAAGTAACTCAACTGCTTATATCCCGCCAAGACGTCAATATCTGTAAAGAAACGTTTACCGGTCGGCGTCAAACGGAACTTGTAACCGAGACCGTAATTGTGTTTTACAGAGAACTGCTCTGCCCAATTAGGACTTATTACGCTGCAATGATAAATGGACGTATGCGCTGTGTTCAGGATTAAACCTGATTTAAACTCAACCTGAGCCGATGCTCCGGCTGCTGATACTAATACAATTAGCAATAAAAATACTTTTTTCATATTCAATAAAATAAAATTAATAAATAAAGTTTTTTGTTCATGTTCATAGCTAATTAATTTAACTTGCCGCAAAGTTACGGTCAAGCAAAATATGCTGCAAATTTTTTCATTCAATATAATTTCAATATATTTTTGGGGCTTTCAACATTTTTTCAAAATCCTGCCCAGTTATAGCTCACGGATGTATTTTGCGGTTTTTTCTATCAGGCGTTCTTTCGACTCGGTTGCTGTTCCGAAAATTTTCTCGGCAAGGCTTTTTACTCGCATCCATCCGGTCGAACGGTTTTTGCTGACGACGACAGATATTTGCTGTTCCGTCAAACGGGCTTTCAACATATATGCTGTTAGAATATTCTCAGGCGTCAGTTTCCTGTCTGTCTTCAGTCTCGATCGGAATGCAGGATAGAATCGATCGATCGCTTCATATAGTTGGTCAACTTCCTGATATGTAATTATTCGCGTTGCATTATGAAACTTTTTCACTGTTTCGTCCTGAAGCAAAAGCTTGGCTATCCGATCCCTTTCCCTGTTTCGCGCTTTCGCCTTATTCCATAAAAAATAGATAATTACTGCAAGCAAGATGATCAGAAAAACTATGCCGATAATCAAGAGATTAATATTGCCCTGTAGTTCAGCCGCTTGCAGCTTTAAGATGTTTTTCTCTTTTTCCGCTTGTTCCATATCGTAGAGCGCCTGCATACGGCGGACAGTTTCCGAATGTGTATGGTCTTCAATCGAGTCGCGAAGAATTTCGTATTCCTGCTGGAAGCGGGCATAATCAGTCCATTGTTGATTTTCTCTGAACAGACGGTATAAATGGTAATATGCGGCAGCTTTAGTATGTATGCTTACATTGTGATAGTTTGCTGCTTTCTCAAGATAATAAAGAGCGGAATCCGTTTGTCCCATTTCTTTATATACTTCGCCCATAACAAGATAGACCGGACTGAAGTCGCGC
>JAISTS010000051.1 GCA_031272455.1 Tannerella sp.
TGGTTACGATCTACGACATTCGCTCGAATATCAGCATCAATGCTGTGCCCTCGTCGCTGCAGCCGGTTGACGACGGCAGCATACGTGGCGGCATCGGTAAAGCGTATATCACCACCCCGACTGACTATACGGCGCGGATATACAACATTGCAGGTCAGACAGTTACAACGCTAAAAGCCAAAGCAGGCGAAAACGTCGTAACGCTGCCCGCAGGCGTCTATCTTGTAGAAAGTCATAATGGAGCAGTGGCAAAAATAATAGTACAATAACATTCTAATTTTTAATTAGTTTTTTCATGTTCATTTGAGAGGGAGCCCGCGTCGGGTTCCCTCTCATTATTTGGGGGGATGCGGGTTGGAAAGGGAACGCGGATTACGCATGGTGGATGGTTCTTAAATGTTAAAAAATCGCAAATTGAAAAAAACGCACTATTTTGTTTGCTAATTGCAAACATATCGTTATCTTTGCATCGTATTAGAACTGCCGGGTCAGCAGGATAAAAACGACAGAAGCTCTATGACACAGTTATTTGAAGCGATTAAACAAATCGCAGAAGACAATCCGGACGGGTTTACAGTCAGGATACCGACGCTTGAATATCTGACAGACGGCTACATAGCCGCCTATCTCGAAACTCAGGACTGTTTTGGCGACGCGGGACTGATGAAAGTACTTGAACACGCCGCGGCGCACGACAACATCGTGGGCGGCTGGCGCAACAACGAAAACAAACAGTACTACTTCGACAGCAGTAAGGTGTTCGACAATCGTGATGAAGCTATCAAGTTTGGACGCGAGAACAAACAGATAGCCATTTTCGATATGTATGCCTTCCGCGAAATCAGGTTATAGTCTTCGGGGGGATGGGTCGAAAAGCCCGTCCTCTTTATGGGATATTTCAAAATAATAACGATATGAAAGGAATTGAATTACTTACATTTCTCGATGACGAAAAAAAACGGATGCTTGAAGCGTCCGAAAGGAACTACAAGCGATTTGCCCGTGTATATTTCCGCATACTCGGATTCGACGGGCGCGAAATGATTGTTAAAATATGGCAGATGGACAATCCGGCAGGGAAATATCTATCTGCAAAAGAGTTGGTCGAACGCGCCAAAAGCGTGTTTGATGCCTCAATCGTGCCCGAAAACGTTACCATCCACGTGCGCCCGATCCCGTTTGAGCGCGATAAACTTAATGAGTTTTCCGCCGCAACGGTAGCCAGTAAAATGCAGGCATTGGGCTTGCAGCCAAAAGACTTGGTTAAAATGCTCGATATTGACAAATCGTCGTTGAGCTTGATGCTCAACAGTAAACGCGACCTGTCAAAAGCGGGCAGAGCTATGTTTTATTACTTTTTCAAGAGCATGGAAGCAAGCAGCGCCCATCAGGTTAAGCGCGAGATGGCAACCAGTGAAATGTAAGCCCACGAACCGCACTTACCAGCCAAAATAACGCTTGGCGTTATAATAGCAAATGTCTTCGACCATCTGGTTGATGAACGACATCTCGGAGACGGGCAACAAGCCTTTCTCGACGTCGTTGCCAATCATATTGCACAGTATGCGACGGAAATATTCGTGGCGCGGATAGGACAGGAAGCTGCGCGAATCGGTCAGCATCCCGACAAACCGGCTCAGCAGTCCGAGCGCCGACAGTGCGTTTATCTGGTTTTCCATCCCCGTCATCTGGTCGAGGAACCACCATGCCGAGCCATACTGCATCTTGCCGGCGACAGAGCCGTCGTTGAAATTATATATATTAGTAACAATCAGCTCGTTATCGCGCGGATTGAGGTTGTAAACTATCGTTTTGGCGAGCTTGCCTTCGCTGTCGAGACGGCTAAAGAAACGGTTCATCGGCGCGGCTACCGTGCAGTCGTCAATAGCATCGAAGCCCGTATCGGGACCAAGACGCCGAAACATACGGCTGTTGTTGTTGCGTATGGCGCCGATATGGAACTGTTGTACCCAGCCTTTAGAATGGTCCATCACCGCCAGCTCGTAGAGCATCGCCGAGCGAAACTTGTCAATATCAACGGCTGAGGGCGTTTTGCCCACGCGGACGCGCAGGAAGATGTCGCGTATCTCGCTGTCGGTATATGGCTCGGCGTAAAACGTTGACAGTCCGTGGTCTGACAGGTTGCAGCCTTCGCCGGCGAAGAAGTCGTGCCGGCGTTGGAGGGCGGTCAACAGGTCGTCGTAAGTGTTGATCGACAGCTCGGCGGCGGCTTCCAATTTGGCGAGATAGGCGTTGTATGCCTCTGGATTTTCGATAGCCATAGCCTTGTCGGGACGCCACGCGGGATAGACTTTGACGCTGAAGTCGCTTTCGCGGATAGCGCGGTGATATTCAAGCGTATCGGCAGGATCGTCGGTCGTCGCTACCGCTTCGACGCGCATCCGTTTCATAATAGCCTGCGGACGATATTCGGGCGTCTGCAGCTTAGCCGTACATTCTTCGTAGATGTCGCGGGCGTTCGAGAATTTCAGCGTGTCGTTGATGCCGAAAATCCTCTTCAGCTCAAGGTGAGTCCAGTGGTACAGCGGGTTACGCATAGTGTAGGGCATCGTTTCAGCCCATTTCTCAAACTTCTCGTACGACGTGCGGTTGCCTGTGATATACTCTTCGGATACCCCGTTGGCACGCATCGCACGCCATTTATAGTGGTCGCCGCCAAGCCATACCTCCGTAAGGTCAGCGAAAGGACGGTTTGCCGCTATCGCTTTCGGGTCGAGGTGGCAGTGATAGTCGATAATAGGTAACTTCTCGGCATGCTTGCGATAGAGTTCGCGTGCCGTGTCGGTTTGCAGTAAAAAATCGGAATCCATAAATGCTTTCATAGCGTTATTTGTATTTTTTGATGATTGATAATACTTTGTTACACAGCGAAGTAATCGTTTCGCTGTAGCCCGACTTGACAGACGCAACGGCGAGCAGTTTCGACCCCATACCGACGCAGGTTACGCCCGCGCGAAACCATTCCGACAGGCTCTCTTCGGTCGGCTCGACGGCGCCCGTCGCCATAATCATTGTCCACGGCATCGGCGCAAGGATGCTTCTTACAAACGACGTCCCGCCCACGCTGTCGGCAGGAAAAATCTTGCATATATCGCAACCGGCTTCCTGAGCCGCGCTGATTTCGGTAACCGTTCCGCAGCCCGCTATATACGGCACAAGGCGGCGGTTGCAGGTCTTGGCGATGTCGGGGTTGAACGCCGGACTGACGATGAAATTGGCGCCCGACTGGATGTAGAGTGCTGCTGTGGCGGTATCGACTATGCTGCCTGCACCAAGTATCATTTTGGGACAGCTTGTGCGGACGCTTTTGAGCAGCTGCGCGAAGGTCTCGTGAGCCATTTCGCCGCGGTTGGTGAACTCAAACACGCGCACACCGGCGATATAGCAGGCTTGGACAATGCTTTCAGCCGTAGCCGGGTCGCTGTGGTAGAAAACGGGCGTCAGACCGGTAGTCTGCATAGCTTCAAGTACCTGAATCTTATTGAATTGTGCCATAATGTATCTTTATTTTTCAACTTAAAATCTCCGTATCTTCCAAAGCCTCGATGACGTTGACGATATAGTCGCCCGCCTTCTCGCACTCCGAAATCAAATCCATATAATAAACCGCGTCCGAATACTTGTATTTCTTATCGTCGAGGCTGTCTATATGTTTAACTTTCAGCATATTGCGATACGAGTTTATCTGATTTTCGAGGTTGTTTGTGCGCATCATATCGTCGTGCGAAATCACGTTTTTCGGCATCGCCGTGTTCATCTGCGTCAGAGCCTCGTCAACGAGCGTCAGCATGTGTTCGACGTTGTGGTTCTGCTCGTCGGTAAAGACAACCTTCGCCTCGTTGCGCCGTTTGATTGTCCGCGCCATATTATAGCACGAGTCGCCTATACTCTCGATCTCCGACACGGCACGCAGCATCACGCGTACATTATTCTTACCTTTGGCGCTCAACCTGCCTTCGAGCACCCGCGTCAGATAGTTCGCAATCTCAATTTCCATCCGGTCGCTTATCTCTTCGTATTTTTTCACGCGGTCGAAAATAGCAAGGAATTTCTCGTCATCTTTCTCATTCAGAGCGTCTTTCACCATCTCAAGCATACGGTAAGTGCGCTCGCCATAGACCAGCATCTCCTTCTTCGCCTGCATAAGCGACAGCTCCGATGTCGAGAGCAGTCCGGCGGTGATGTATTTCAACTGGAGGAAATCCTCCTCGGTTTGCGGCGGCGATTTAACAAGTTTGGTGCAAATTCTCACATATATCTTTGTAAACCAAATCATTATGCATACGTTGCAGATATTGAACATCGTATGGAAAAGCGACAAGCCGTAGGAAACGGACACTTGCAGCGATAGCATCTGTTCGCGCAGGGCTATCAACCGGCTGTCGGTCAGCGTTTCGCCGGATGAGATAGCCGTAACGGTCTGTGTGTCAAGCGTATCTAAGAAACGCATCAACTCGTGCGGGTCGCCCGGTCCTGCCGTCGCTACGATATGCGAGATAAGGCGAGTGAAGGGATAAAACACTGCCATACACCAGCATACGCCAAAGACGTTGAATATCAGGTGCGCAAGAGCGGCGCGTTTGGCGGAGGTGTTGGCTGACATCGCCGCAAGATTGGCAGTGATGGTGGTGCCGATGTTCTCGCCAAGCACCATCGCAAGCGCCATCTCGAAGGGTATCCACCGCTGTACGCACATTATCAGCGTGATAGCTACCGTTGCCGACGACGACTGTACAATCACCGTAAGTACCGTCCCAAGTAGCAGGAAAATCAGCAGCGAGACGTAACCCATTGAGGTATAGTTCTGTATGAACGACAGCGCCTGCGGATTGCTTTGCAGGTCGGGCACCGACGATTTCAGGTACGACAGTCCGAGAAACAGCAACGCGAAGCCCATCAGGAACTCGCCGAGCGACTTGTGCGAACTCTTCTTTGAGAACATCAGCGGCACGCAGACAGCTATCAGCGGCAATGCGAAATGGCTGATATCCACCTTGAAACCGAAGAACGAGATTATCCACGCCGTAACGGTGGTACCGACGTTGGCGCCCATTATGACGCCGATAGACTGGGTGAGGCTCAGCAGTCCGGCGTTCACGAAACTTACTACCATAACCGTCGTGGCGCTCGACGACTGGATGATTGCTGTGATGAGAAACCCCGTCAGCACGCCCGCAACGCGGTTCGACGTCATCGCTGCAAGGATGTTGCGCAGTTTGTCGCCCGCAACCTTCTGCAAGCCCTCGCTCATCGTCTTCATACCGTAGAGGAACATCCCCAGCGAGCCAACTAACTTAAGAAAATCTAAAAAAGTATAGTCCATAATCGACTGTTAATTCTTTGACCTGACAAAAATACAAACAACATCTGAAAAATAAAAAATTTTTACTATTTTTGCGGATATTTATTTTGATTTAGGAAAAAATGACCGAAGAAACGATTACGATTTATTGCGAAAACACGCAGACTACGTTAGAGGCGCCTGTGGGAACCACTTTGTTGGATATCTATCATCTTGCAGGCGAGCCTCTTAAGTATCGTCCGATGAGCGCCCGTGTCAATCGCCGCGTCGAAGGGCTGGATTATCGCTGCTATACGGCTGTTGACGTTGAGTTTGTCGATTATACGCATCCGGCAGGCTTCCGTACCTACGTCCGCTCGCTGTGCTTCGTCCTGACGCGGGCGGTGAACGACCTCTATCCCGACACGACGTTCGACCTCGAACATTCCATCTCGAAAGGCTATTTCTGTGCGTTCGACGACCGACGCGCGATGTCGGCTAAACAGGTAGCGCAGATATCCCAACGTATGCAGGAAATTATCGACGCCGACATCCCCTTTACGCCGAAAACCATTCGTACCAACGATGCAATAGAGATGTTTCGCAGTCGCGGAATGAACGACAAAGCCCTGCTGATAGAAACGACCGGCATGGCTTATACGTCTTATTATGAGATGGATAGCTATGTGGATTATTTCTACGGATGCCTGACGCCCTCGTCGGGATATATCAATCTGTTCGGACTGATACCTTACGAAGACGGTATGCTGCTGCAGGTTCCGCGGCGCGACTACCCCACACGTCTCGAAGAGCCTGTGCGACAGGACAGTATGTATCGCGCCTACAAGGAACATCTCGGCTTGCAGCGTATGATGGGCATTAACAATGTCGGCGAGCTGAACCGCGCTGTGGCAAATGGAGAGGCGCGTCGTATCGTGATGGTCTCCGAGGCGATGCAGGAAAAGCAGATTGCGAGGATAGCCGAAAAAATAGGGCAGCGCTACAACGATGGCGTGCGCGTGGTGCTTATCGCCGGTCCTTCGTCGTCGGGCAAAACGACATTCTGCAAACGACTTGAGATACAGCTTGTTACCAATCTACTCACTCCTATCGGCATCTCGCTCGACGATTATTATCTCAATCGCAAAAACACGCCGCGCGACGAGAATGGCGATTACGATTTTGAGTCGCTCTATGCCATCGACCTGCCATATTTCTACTCCGACCTGAAAAAACTGATAAATGGCGAACGGATAGACGTTCCGTCGTTCAATTTTGAGACGGGAGAGCGCTTTTACAGCGGACGGACAATGCAGATGCACGACCGTTCTGTACTGATTCTCGAAGGCATACACGGGCTGAACCCCGAACTGACTGCCTCCGTATCGCCATCCTGCCTGTTTCGTATCTATGTCTCTGCGCTGACAACCATCTCGCTCGACGGGCACAACTGGATACCGACCTCCGACAATCGCCTGCTGCGACGTCTCATACGCGATCATCGCTCGCGCGGCTATTCGGCAAAAGAGACTATCGCGATGTGGCCACGCATACGCAAGGGCGAAGACCGCTGGATCTTTCCGTTTCAGGAAAATGTCGATACAACATTCAACAGTGCAATGATTTACGAGCTGGCAGTGCTGCGACGCTATGTCGAGCCGATATTGAGCGGCATACGTGAGATGGACAACGAAAGCGCCGAGGCATACCGGCTGCTGCGGTTCCTGCGCTATTTCAATTATATACCTATAGAAGAGCTGTTTCCGACATCGCTCTTACGCGAGTTTCTGGGTGGCGGGAATTTTACGTACTGACAGCCTACTCAAGATAAAAAACCTCCTCAAGAGGTACGGAGACGGGCGAATTGTCGGGGTTGGTTTCCATTATGTCGCTCATATAATCCCACCATTTCTGCTGGATGGCGGCGTCGCCGAGTTGCTGCGACGACAGTCCGCCGCTCTCTTTCTGTACGGCAAACAGCGTGTTCGTCTCCTCGTCGAGGAAAATGGAATAGTCGCTGATGCCCGACTGACGTATAAGTTCCTTGATTTCAGCCCATACCGCATTATGCCGCCTGATGTATTCGGCTTTGCAGCCGGGCTTCAGTTTCATTTTGAAAGCTACTCGTTTCACCCGCAGAGCAGTGTGTTATTTCTTTGTCAACAGCTTGGCAATAATGTCTTTACCGGCAACGGTAAACCATCCGAACAGCAATCCGATGAAGCCGTAAACGATCTCAACGGTAGCGCCGGTGCAGAAATCAGCGCCGGGGACGTAGTTCAGTATGCCGAAGAAACAGCCCGACGCCACGAACATAGCGGGGATGTAGTTAGCCCAAGGCACCTTGTCCAAGTAGAGAACAAAGAACACGACGATGAACACAGCAATAGGCACCGCGAAGAACGGAGTGCAACTGAAAACGCCTGCAAGTAAGACAATTACAATGGAAAATGCGATGCCGATGACGTAACCGATGGCGGCGCGAATGCCGTCTTTTGCTGTTCCCGAAAAGAAATAAACAGCCCACGCAACGAACGCAATGTACGTAAAGCCCTGAGTCTGACCAATGGGCATATAACCCTTGAGCAACTGGTCAATACATACGATAATAAATGCCAGTAAAGCCGTATAGGCTGACCCGGCAGCAAATAAAATTTTCTTCATGGTCAAAAATCAAAATAAATCAATTAATCTGCTATAAATCAATAGCTTTAACCCGGAAAATCTGACCGTTTCTTGCGAAGACCAGCTCTCCGTTTTCTTCTTTTCTTTTCTTTACTAAGCGCTGGAAAGCGAGACTTGCTCCCTTGACAACGCTCTCTTCAAATTTACTTAATTCCCGTTCATTCATAAGATTCTAATTTATTATAAATAACAGTATTAAAAATCTCTTTTGTGCCTTCTTTGAACCCTTTCGCGATGATCTCGATCGGCGACAGCGAGTTGTCCGTAATCATCCAGTAATCGCATATCGGCATATACAGCTCGAAAAGATTGCGGATGCCCGTACCGTAACGTCGGCGGATGGTCGTCTCACTTACGTTATGACCTCCCGCGGCTACCCTGTTCTTGACGCGCTCGACGGCTAAATCGGGCGTGTTGAGCCAAAAATACAGTAGCGTTACGTAATACCCTTTGTCCTGTGCGCCCTGAAGCAGCTTTGCTATCGAACGACTTGCCAGCGTCGTCTCCAGTGCGAACGTCTTCCGTGCGGCGATCAACTCTCTGATTCGCTTGTACATTATCCGGCTTGCCTCCACTGCAACTGCTATACTGTCAGCATTAAAGGGCGACAAGCCCTTAGCAATCTCATCGGAATTGACAAACTCTTTACATCCTAACATCTCCGGTAGGATGGTATAAGATGCTGTCGTTTTTCCGGCGCCATTGCATCCGGCTATGATGTACAAATTAGGCACTATCCTACTTTTTAACGCCGCAAAGTTACGTACTATTTTTTTATCTGCAAATTTTTTTGGCAAAAAAAAGTGTTAAATGTACAAAATCGCTGTGTTTTTGTCCTTTAAAACGGCAGTTTCGTACAAAAAACCTCGATTTCACCGCATAATTTCCCGAAAAATCGAGTCTGAAATGAAGAGACCGGTGGGTGAAAGTCGGATGCGTTGAGCCTGCTCGACGAGCAATCCGTTGTCGATAAGACGCTTAACGGCGGCAGAAAAATATTCGGCATATTCGGCGCTGAACTTTTCGCCGATTTCGTCCGCCGCGACACCTTTTGCCGTGCGCAGACGGGTGATGATGTATTCGTTGTAACTATCTTTGACAGAGAGCGTTTCGCGTTCAAAATCAGGTTTGCCGGAGCGAATCGCCGCGATGTATTTTTCTGTCGAAGCTACGTTCCACTGCCGCGAACTGCCGTCGTATGAATGAGCTGCCGCGCCGATGCCGAGGTAGGGCGTCCCGTCCCAGTACGAACTGTTATGCCGCGAATGAAAGCCGTCGCGACAAAAATTGGAAATCTCGTAATGCTCGTAACCCGCCTCCGCAAGCATCGTTCTCAGTTTGCGGAATTGGGATTCACTCATCGTTTCCGACGCCGAAACGACGATTCCATCGTGTTTTTGACGATACAATTCAGTGCCACGCTCGTAAGTCAGATGATATGCCGAGATATGCTCGACGCCGGTCGCTATGGCTTGAGCGAGACTGCGTTCCCACGATTCGAGCGTCTGAGAGGGCAAGCCGTACATCAAATCTATGCTGATGTTCGTAAATCCGGAGTCGCGGCAACAGTCGATAGCCTGCAACGCCTGCATCGCGGTATGGCGACGTCGCAGCATCCTCAGCTCGCCGTCGTCGAAACTCTGCACTCCGAGACTGATGCGGTTGAACGGTAAATGGCTGAGCGACCGCAGATAATCAGCCGAGATGTCGTCGGGATTGGCTTCGAGCGTGATTTCTGCATCCGCACGGACTTCGTAATGCCGGTGAATAGCCGTGAAAACAGTATCGAAGTCGGCGGCTTGGAGCGTCGAGGGCGTGCCTCCTCCAAAATACACTGTCGCGATGGATTCGTTGCCAAGGTAACTGCGTCGCAGCTCAAGTTCGCGCGTCAGAGCATCGATATAGGCGGGCGTCAAATGTAAATCCGTACGGCTGTAAAAATCACAGTATATGCACTTTGTAGCGCAAAACGGAATGTGGATGTACAGACCTGCCATTTATTCGGGTGGTTAAAGAAGAATCACGACAGCTCCAGCATACGCAGGATGGGCGCGACAGCTCGCCGGCGGACGGCTTCATCGACAATGATTTCGGGCTGTTCGTCGCGCAGGCAGAGATAGAGCTTTTCCATCGTGTTGAGACGCATAAAACTGCACTCGTTGCAGGCGCAGGTGCTGTCGTTTGGCGGCGCGGGGATAAAGGTCTTGTCGGGACTTTGCTTTTGCATCTCGTGGAGCACGCCGCTCTCCGTGGCTACGATAAACTGCTTTTTGGGCGATTGAATGGTGTGTTTCAGCAGGGCGGCAGTCGAACCGATGAAGTCGGCAATATTGAGCAGCGGCTGCTTACATTCTGGATGGGCGATGACTTCGGCGTCGGGATGCTGCTGTTTGAGCGCTATGATTTTTTCGAGCGAGAACTGTTCGTGCACGTGGCAGGCGCCGTCCCACAGCAACATCTCGCGTCCGGTGATGCTGTTGAGGTAGTTGCCGAGATTGCGGTCGGGTCCGAAGATGATTTTCTCGTCGGCGGGGAAGCTGTCGATGATCTTGCGTGCGTTGGTTGAGGTTACTACAATGTCGGTCAGAGCCTTGACTGCGGCTGTGGTGTTGACGTACGAAACGACGGTATGCCCCGGATGAGCGGCGATAAACTCGGCAAAACGGTCAGCCGGACAGCTGTCTGCCAGCGAACAGCCCGCCGCCATATCGGGGACAAGCACTTTCTTGTCGGGCGACAGGATTTTTGCCGTCTCGCCCATAAAATGTACGCCGCACAGCACAATGATGTCGGCTTCGGTCTTGGAAGCCCACTGCGCCAAAGCCAGACTGTCGCCCACACAGTCGGCAACATCCTGAATGTCGCCCGTCTGGTAATAGTGAGCCA
Source organism: Tannerella sp. (assembly GCA_031272455.1). GTDB lineage: Bacteria > Bacteroidota > Bacteroidia > Bacteroidales > Tannerellaceae > Tannerella. The sequence goes on from JAISTS010000051.1 coordinate 10,874, forward strand.
GAATGACAGCGTTCTTCTTCGTTCGTAACTTGTTGATTTCTTTGATGTAGTTCATTTATACGCCCAAGACTATTGATGGATTTATGTTCATTTTGCGACTGATATTGCGAGCATCATTGAGTGTAGGTTCACTTTTGCGCGAAAGATATTCGTTCACTCTTGAAGTGCTGACACCTATCAGAGCAGCAAGTTTAGTCTGGTTTAAATCCATTTCGTACATACGCAGTTTGATGGTCTCAACCAAGTCGGGCTTAGAAACCGGAAAATGTTCTTTCTCGTAGGCGACAACCATATCTGTTAAAAGGTCAAGCTCGACATAGTTGGGATCAGTTGCGGGCGTATTGTCATCTACAATCTCCACCAATTCGTCCACACGGTGCATAATTGCCTCATATTCAGCTTCTGTCGTTATCTTTTTCATCTCGCTATGGGTTAAAGTTTTGAACAGTCTTTTATTCTATTATATTCGGTATGAGTTCCGATAAAACGGATATAGACGATGCCGGGTGTAAACAAAATCAGTGCAACAAGACGATACATATTACCCTTTATATTAAAAACATACCTTTTGTTGCCGACACTGTCAACGCTATTGAACGATTGCTTTAGCTCAGCAAAATTAGTCCAATTACTTAGCTCGGCTTTGTCATACCATTCATTCAACGCATTTGCGGCATCCGCGTGAATGTCAGAAAAATCGTCAATTCGTTTTCGCGTTATTATTCTCATTCCAAATTTTATGCAAAGATAATACTTTTCCCGTTCCAATACGCAATATTTGCAAAAGATATTTCGTATCCCGTCAGGGAATCAAATCAACAGCAACGCCTTTCCCCGTCCGCCACCTTATCCCGCTGAACTATGAGATGATGCTTATTTACGGGGATAAATGCCGTGGTGGCGGCGACGTCTTCAGCTGTCGAAATGAAAGCCCTGCGGGTAACGCTCTGCATCAATATATCCGGTGCAAATGTACAGATATATTTTAACAATGCAAAGAAAAGTAAAAAAATTTTTGCGCATATCGCGAATAAGCCTTATTTTTGCGCCATTTCTGAAAAATACGATATGAATACAAACAGGATTATAGGGGATAAGATCAAGAGTCTCCGCGAGTTGAAGCAGTTGACGCTTGCCGATGTGGCGGAGCGTTCGGGGCTGGCTGCGGCTCAGATTGAACGGATAGAGAGCAACGACGAGCTGCCTTCGCTGGCGCCGCTGATCAAGATTGCGCGTGTGCTGGGGGTGCGTCTGGGCACGTTTCTCGACGACCAGCAGGAGCTTGGTCCGGTCGTGGCGCGGGGCAAGGACCTGTCGGCAAGCAGCGGCATCAGCTTCTCGAACAACGCGCGTACGGAACATAAGAATATGCTCTATCACGCCCTGTCGCAGGATAAGTCGGGACGCCACATGGAGCCGTTCCTCATCGACATCGAGCCGGCTGACAAGGCAGGTTTCGCTTTCTCGACCCACGAAGGCGAAGAGTTTATCTATGTGCTCGGCGGCGTGGTCGAAATCAATTACGGAAAAAACACCTACATACTCGAAGAGGGCGACAGCATTTACTACGATTCCATCGTCGCTCATCACGTGCACGCCGCAGGCGACAGTCAGGCTCGGATTTTGGGGGTGGTTTATACGCCTTATTGAGAAGACGTAAGACAAGAGACAAAAGACAAAAGACAGGAAAATATGAGACAGGATACTAATATTCAACTCTCGGACAGGACGCTGGGGGGATGGCTCGAACACTGGGCTGCGACGACGCCCGACAAGGAATTTTTAGTTTATTCCGACCGCGACCTGCGCCTGACATGGCGGCAGTTTAACCAGCGCGTTGACGATATGGCAAAAGGGCTGATGGCTATCGGCGTCAAACGGGGTACGCACGTGGGTATCTGGGCGACGAATGTGCCTGACTGGCTGACGTTCCTCTATGCCAGCGCAAAAATCGGCGCCATACTCGTTACGGTCAATACGAACTACAAGCAGAGCGAGCTGGAATTTTTAGTCAAGGATGCCGATATCCATACGCTGTGCATCACCGAGGGCGTGTTCGACGGCAGCTATATAGATATGGTTTACGAGATGACGCCCGAACTGAAAGAGGCGCAACGCGGATATATGCACAGCGAGCGCTTTCCCGAACTGCGCAACGTGGTCTATATCGGTCAGGAGAAATATCGCGGGATGTACAACACCGCCGAGATACTGCTGCTGGGGCAGAATATCGAAGACCGCCTGCTCGACGACGCCAAAAG
>JAISTS010000073.1 GCA_031272455.1 Tannerella sp.
CGTTTGTTAGCAACAGTGCAGGCATATCATTATTTTACGATGACAAACCTTTATCGCGAACTTCTGAACCACAAAAACGACTACCTCGAGGCAGAACGTTTCAGCCAAAATCTGCAAGCCTTATTTCCACACAGAGAAATCTCACCGACAGATTTTTTATATGACAAGAACGAAATTTCCGACACCGTTTTAGACCACCACGCCGCTTTCAAGAAGTGGCTCAAAATTGCAGAAACAGTGGGTATAAGCAAAGAAACTTTGACGGCTTTTTGCAAAAATGTGGATAATTTGCAGTCGGTATTTTTTCTGAAATCACTCGGACACATTTTTTATCCGGAATGGCTGACAGCGATTTTTCTGTATCTGCACGGCGAAATAACAAAAGCCGAATTGCAGGCAACAGTAGTAGAATATTCGCTTTTTTCGGGCAAAGCAGTTCCGCCGCATTTGAGTCTTTTTCGCAAAACGTTGCTCGAAATAGAAAAGACGTTGGCACAAATTGAACAGAAACAACTTGCGAGGGAAATCAAAAGGACTCACAATCTCTTGTAAGTCCTTCATTTTCATTTTATAAAAAACGGATTGCGTTATCGCGCTATCCTGCGTGGGCGTTGACGGATTCCAACCTGAAAACAACCGAAAATTATTTAGCATCGTTTGAGAAGGAAGAACGGATTAAAAATGCGGCGTTTTTAACAAATTTCGGGGAGTAATTTGGTTATGTCGCAAAAATCGGCTACTTTTGTGACGAAAATTCCGAAATAATGCGTATTTTTCGGAAAAAATTTAAATGCAGACCATTATGCAAAATATTGAAGATAAGGTTTTTACTAAAATAAAATACAGTGGAAAGGGTAAGATATACTTCTCTGCTGATTTTGCGAAGTGCGGAACTCCTGAATCCGTAACGAAAGCGCTTAATACGCTGTGTAAAAAATCAGTGTTAATTCGCATAGCAAGAGGCATCTACCTCTATCCAAAATTCAGCGAGTTACTCAATGACTTTGCGTATCCGAGCCTCGATGATATTGCGAAAGAAATTGCCAAACGCGACAAAGCGCGGATTGTCCCGACTGGCGTACAGGCTCAAAATATGCTCGGATTGTCAACACAAGTGCCTATGAATGTGGTATATATGACCGACGGTTCGCCTCGCAGAATCAATATCGGGACGGGCAAAGGTATCCTTTTTAAACATACTTCGCCCAAAAACCTTGCATTTAAGAGCGATTTGCTGATGCTTGTAGTTTTTGCACTCAAAGATTTTGGGGAAGGGAAGGTATTGCCCGATGAAATAGAAAAGATTAAGACGCTTGTTACAAAGCACGAAACCAAAGACAGTGTCTTGAAAGACATAGAATTAGCGCCTGCTTGGATTCGTAAATTACTGTTAAAAATGTTTTGATTGAAATCGGCGCACGTTCTCTGATTGAACCGAGCCAAAAAGTACAGATGCGCTCAATCATTGCTAATGCCTTTCCGGAAGCAACTTTTGCAGATGATTTTATAACGATTCCCACTGTTATTCCGGAGCGTACTTTTCTTGAAAAAGCCTTTCTTTTGCACGAAGAATTTCAAAAACCGCAGGAGCGCATCAGAGTTGACCGGATGACGCGCCATATCTACGATTTGGAAAAACTGATGGATACTGATTTTGCAATTAACGCGCTAAAAAATAAGGAGTTGTATAACGCCATTGTTGAGCATCGCCGCACTTTGACAAAAATGAAAGAGGTTGATTATACGACACATACGCCTGATAAAATAAATTTTGTGCCGCCCGAATCTGTAATTGAATTGTGGCGCGACGATTATGAATCAATGCAAGGGCAAATGATTTACGGCAAATCGCTGACATTCGACAAGTTGATTGAGAGAATCAAAGAACTGAACGAACGTTTTAGAAAAATAGAAATAAATTAAATGCCTAAAATATACAAGTCGCCGACGTCAGCTATACTATCCCCGAAAATCCCATAAAAGCCAGAGCCAGCAAGCCTGCCACGATAAGTGCGACGGGCGTTCCTTCCATTCCTTTGGGGAGCTTGACCATGCTCAACTGCTCGCGGATACCGGCAAAGAGCAGTAGCGCCAGCCCGAATCCGATAGCCGTCGAGATGGCGAAAATGACGCTTTCGAGCAGGTTATAGTCTTTCTGTATGACCATAATGGCGACGCCGAGAATGGTACAGTTCGTTGTGATCAGCGGCAGGAAAACGCCAAGGGCGCCGTAGAGGGCAGGCGAGATTTTTTTCAGTATGATTTCGACCAACTGCACGAGGCAGGCGATGATAAGAATGAAGACGATGGTTTGCAGAAACTGTATGCCGAACGCATCAAGCACGGCTTTCTGGATGATATAAGTGAAAATCGTGGCGATAGTCATCACGAAGGCTACCGCCCCGCTCATCCCGACTGCGGTGTCAAGTTTTTTCGACACGCCGAGGAAGGGACATATCCCAAGGAATTGCGCCAGAACGATGTTGTTTACGAATACGGCGCTGATGAAAATCAGTATATAAGTCATAATCAGGCTTTTTTAAGTTTGTTAAATATTGCAATCAGGTATCCGAGGGCGATGAAAGCGCCCGGGGCAAGCACCATAACGAGGATGCCGTACGATTCGGGGTAGAGCGCGAGGCTGAACACTTTGCCCGTACCCAGCAATTCGCGCACGGCGCCAAGCAGCGTCAGCGCGAACGTGAAGCCGAGACCTGAGCCTATGCCGTCGAGCATCGAGCGGAATACGCTGTTTTTAGCTGCAAACGTCTCGGCTCGCCCCAGCACGATGCAGTTGACCACTATCAAGGGGATAAACAGCCCCAGACTGGCGAAGAGGGCGGGTATATATGCCTGCATCACCATCTCGACTATCGTTACAAACGTCGCTATCACAATGATATACGCGGGGATACGCACCTTGTCGGGGATGATGTTTTTCAGCAGTGAGATGCCGACGTTCGAGCAGACGAGCACAAAAGCGGTCGCAAGCCCCATACTCATCCCGTTAAGCGCCGACGACGTCGTGCCCAGCGTCGGACACATCCCCAGCAACAGCACGAAGGTCGGGTTTTCCTTTATCAGTCCGTTCAGCAATATGCTGATGTTTGAAGTTTTATTGGTCATTTTCTATCTTTTTTCATTATTCATTCACTTGTCCCCGTCGCGCCGCTCGTCGCATCCGGTTTATAATCAGTGTTATTGGCATACGCGGCGTAGGCATTGGCGATGGCGCCGAGGAAGGCGCGGCTGCTGATGGTGGCGGCGGTGATGCCGTCTATTTCGCCGCCGTCTTTGGCGACGGTCAGGTTGTCAGTCGCCGGATTAAGTCCGATGACGGAGCTGTTTCGCGCTTCCGATTTTACCTCGAAACCGAAAATCGTCTCGACCAAACTGCGGCTCGCAGCGCCCTGTGGCTTAAACCAGTCGGTCATTTTCGTGCCCAGTCCGGGCGTCTCTTTCTGGTCGAGTACGGAATAGTTGGTGATGGCGCCCGACTTGTCGAAGCCGACCATCAGTCGTATTTCGCCGTTAAACCCGCTTTTCGAGATGGTCTCGACTGCGGCGCCGATGAAATTCCCTTCGCTGTCGTAAGCCCGATGCACAGCCAGCTCGCCAACATTTTCAACCTCAACAAGTTCAGGCTCATCCAAGCGTGCAAATCCCGGCATCACAGCCTCGATAGCGTCCTGTGCTTTTGCCTTTTGAGCCTCTTCGATGGGCTTCTCCGTAACGCTATATACCGCGCCCAGAGCCACGGCTGCAAGCAGCGATATGCTCGTCAGCACGATTGCCATATTTGTCAAATTCGATTGCAGTTTCATATCTTTGTATTTTAATTTTTCTTCTTCGGACTGAACCGTCCGGGCTTGATATAAGCGTTGATAAGCGGCGTGAAAGCGTTCATAATCAGGATAGCGAACGAAACGCCTTCGGGATATGAGCCATACAAACGTATCACAACCGTAATTACGCCAATGCCAACGCCATACACTATCATTCCCGTTTTAGTCATCGGCGAGGTTACATAGTCGGTCGCCATAAACACGGCGCCGAGAATCAGACCTCCTGACATAAGATGTATCCACGGAGCAGCATCGGCAGGGTTTGCGAGATGCAAAATCCCCGTGAACACAAACACTGTCGCAAGTATGCTGACCGGAATATGCCATGTGATGATTTTGCGCACAAGCAGGAATACGAACCCTATGAGCAGCGCCACTGCCGACACTTCGCCCATCGAGCCGCCGATGTTACCGAGCAGAAAATCGGTCAGCGCCGGCATATCGCCAAAATGTCCTTTCATCATAGCTAAGGGTGTAGCGCCCGTCGCAGCGTCGAGATACGACATATTCCACGGCGTCGGCAGGGGCCATGTCGTCATCTGCGCAGGAAACGAAATCAGCATAAACACACGCCCCACAAGCGCCGGATTGAACGGGTTGTTGCCCAGCCCGCCGAAACTCATCTTGCCGACGCCGATAGCTACAATCGCGCCTGTTACGATAATCCAGACGGGCAGGTTCGACGGCAGATTCATAGCCAGCAGCACACCTGTCAGTATGGCAGAGCCGTCGCCAATCGTAACCGGTTTATGCAGTAAAAACTTCTGTATCAGATATTCACACAGTACACACGACGCCACCGACACGGCTGTTACTATCAATGCGCCCAGCCCGAAAAAGTAGAGCGACGCAAGAAAAGCCGGAACAAGCGCGATGAGCACTCCGTACATGTTTTTCGGAATACTGTCGCCACTGTGGATGTGGGGTGAAGGAGATATTATCAGTTTGTTGTCCATATTGTTATTTTTTATGATTTACGGGCGCGTATGATGCCCATCACTTTCGTTTTTCCCGAACGGATATAATCGAGCAGCGGACGGTTAGCGGGGCAAGTATAACTGCACGAGCCGCACTCGATACAATCCGTAATAAGTTCGCTTTCAGCCAGATCCCAGCGTTTATATTCGCTTGCGCTCATCAGCAGCGTAGGATTAAGCCCCATCGGGCAGACACTGACGCACTTGGCGCAACGGATACAGTCGGCAGATGCTTTTCGCGCCGATTCGCGTACATTAAGAAACAGCACTCCGGCGCTGCCTTTTGCCGTCGGTATGTCGAGGCTGACCACTGCACGCCCCATCATCGGTCCGCCGGCAACGATTTTACCGGTATCGTCGGGTATGCCGCCCGCCTGTTCGACGACATCAATCAGAGGTGTTCCCAGACGGACGCGGAAATTTCCGGCATTGGATACCGATTTTCCGGTAATAGTTACGATGCGGTCTATCAGCGGTTTATTCTTTTGAACGGCTTCGTAAACGGCAAACGCTGTCCCGACATTCTGTACCACTGCGCCAACATCAACGGGCAAAGCGCCGCTCGGCACCCGACGACCGACAACGGCATCAATCAACTGTTTTTCACCGCCTTGCGGATAGCGCATCTTCAACGCCACAACTTCAACACCCGTCAGATGCAACTCCTGAATCGCACTTTTGAACAGGGCTATGGCATCTTTTTTATTGTTTTCGACGCCGATATATGCTCGTTCGACTTTCAGGGCTTTCATCAAAACGGTCGCGCCCACCAGAATTTCCCGTGTATGTTCGAGCATCAATTGATGGTCGCAAGTGAGATAAGGCTCACATTCAGCGGCGTTTATAATCAGAAATTCCGCTTTTTTGTTTGGCGGTGGCGACAGTTTCACGTGGGTTGGGAACGTGGCGCCGCCCAAGCCGACAATCCCTGCATCAGTGATTTTACGGATGATGTCTTCGGGCGACAACGTACATTCCGGCACGAGGTCGGCGCTGCGGTCGATTGTTTCGAGCCACTCATCTCCCTCAACATCAATAAATATCGCCGCGCGTTTATAACCGGAAGCGTCGAGCGCATCCTCGATTTTCGCCACTTTGCCCGACACCGACGAGTGAACGTTCGACGAAACAAATCCATTTGCCCGTCCCACAAGCTGTCCGACTTTGACCTCATCGCCTTTGGCAACGACAGGCACACTCGGCGCACCGATATATGCCGCCAGCGGGATCACGACCTGCCGTGGCAGTGGCGTTTCAACGATTTTTCGTCCTGCCGAAATCTTATTTCCGCCGGGGTGAATCCCTCCGATTTTGAATGTTTTGAGCATATCTTTTTGATTGATTAAGCGTTAGCAACTGTTTCTGATGATTCCGTTTCCTTTTCTTTCCGCGGCGGGAAGTTCAGTTCGAGGATAGAGCCTGTCGGACAAACGGCTACGCATTTGCGGCACAGGCGACATTTCGTATCGTCGATAAATGCCAGATTATCAGCTATTGTGATAGCCTCAAATGCACATTCTTTCTGACATTTGCTGCATCCGATACAGGCATTGGCACAGGCTTTCCGCGCCACACCGCCCTTATCTTTATTGACGCACGAGACGTAAATCCTACGCGATTTCGGACCCTTCCTGCGCAGTTCGATAATGTTTTTCGGGCAGGCTTTCACGCAGGCGCCGCACGAAGTGCACTTGTCCTCGTCCACCTCGGCAATCAGCGTTTCGGGATTGATGTGGATGGCGTCGAACGTACACGCACGGACGCAATCGCCATAACCGAGGCAGCCGAACGAACAGCCTGTCTCGCCACCGTAGAGCGCCGAAGCGATGCCACAGTCGGTAGCGCCATCATACACGTTAACTCGCTGACGCACAGAACAAACTCCATTACACCTGACAACAGCGACCTGCTGCACTCCGGCGACAGCTTCGCGTCCGAGTATGGCTGCCACACGGCTCATCGTCTCGCTTCCACCGACGGGACACAGCAATCCATCTAACGATGAGGCTTTTACGCAGGCATCTGCAAAACCTGCACACCCCGGATAGCCGCATCCGCCACAGTTAGCGCCCGGCAAAGCCTCCTGTACCGCCGTTATGCGCGGGTCTTCATCAACCCTGAACTTCTGCGAAACAACATACAGGATAACCGAGCCGATAGCCCCAATGGCTCCTAATGATATGATTGAATAGACTATAACCATATTTTATTTTATTTTTGAGAGCGTAAATAC
>JAISTS010000019.1 GCA_031272455.1 Tannerella sp.
CCGTCAATGGCGGCGGCGCTGACCTATTTCGACGGCTACCGCACAGAGCGCCTTCCGGCTAACCTGCTTCAGGCGCAACGCGACTACTTCGGCGCACACACCTACGAGCGCACCGACCGCCCGCGCGGTGAGTTCTTCCACACCAACTGGACAGGCAAAGGCGGCAATACGGCGGCTTCAACTTACGTGGTATAAAGCGCTGCCGTTATTTCTTGCCGAAACGGATATGAATGACGGCAATTTCTGAGCGCGTACCGATGCGGAAGGGCGGTCCGGCAAATCCGGTGCCTGAGGTAACGTAGAATTGCGTATCGCCCTTGCGCCCGTAGCCGTACGACAGTTCGTAATAAAGGCTTAAAACTAAGGAGTTGGGCCATATCTGACCGTTATGCGTATGCCCGTGTATGGCGAGGTCAACTCCGTTCATCACCTCTTCGCTTAGCCTCGTGGGTTGGTGGTCGAGCAGGATAATGGGCTTGGTGCGGTCGAGATTGCGCATAATGACCGAGAGGGCGGCGCGGCGTTTGTTGATGGCGTCGTCGCGACCGACGATATAAAAATCGGGCGTTGGCATAGCGACTGAATCTATCAGGACTATGCCGCCTGTTTGCCTGAGCCACTGCAATTTGGCGAGGCGGTTGGCGCGATATTCGTGATTGCCTGGCGTGATATACACTCCCAGCGGAGCTTCGAGGCGGCGCAGCTCGTCTTCGATATGCTCGCGTATGGCAAAATGCGATTCATAATCTATCAGGTCGCCCGGAAGTACCACGATGTCAGGATGTTGAGCATTGCAGAGGTCAACGTAGCGTTTGGCGTTTTCCCTGCCTATACGCTCGCCGAAATGCAGGTCCGACATCACGGCAATGGTCAGGCTGTCGCGTCCGGCAATATGCTTAGCCAGCTGAATATCAATATGTTTAACGGCAGGATAATTGGCGTTGTAATAGCCTTTAAACATCAGGGCGATTACAGCAAATAGCAGCAGTGCCAAGGATGCAACACGTATGCGGGGCAGACCGGCTCGTATCCGCGCGGGATACCATTTCCACAGCCGGTCGGAAAGGCGGATAGCTTGCATCAGGATTAAACCCATTGAAAGATAGATACTTGCGATATACCATGCATTGCAAACGACGACTATAATATCGAACAGGCTGTCGGACAGAATTTTCCTGCAAAAATAGCCCGTCAGGTAAAGAGCAAATTCGACGGCAATGGCAATAAGGGTAATTCTTCGCGCTAAGGGTTTGCAGGATAGCAGTTTGCTGCTCTGCCACGCGATATAGGCATTGCACAGCACCTGCGCCCAGATAGCGTAAAGGAATACTTTCATCTCAACTCATTGGAAATGAACATCAAACACTATCAATTCGCTGTCTGTCCCGATGCGATAAGGCGGACCCCACAGCGACAAGCCCGACGAGACGTAAATAGCTGTATTACCGCGTTTTGTGTATCCATAGCTCAGGTCGAACATTCTTGCTGTCATCAGCGACATCGGGAAGACCTGACCGTTGTGCGTATGTCCGCAGAAAAGCAGGTCAACCTGCTCGTTTTCAGCCTCTTTCAGCTCGTACGGCTGATGGTCGATTACGATTATCGGCTTGCTGCGGTCGAGTTTAGACATTAATTCTGACAGCGATTTACGATTGCGATTGCTATGGTCGTCGCGTCCGACAATCTGCACTCCGTCAGGCAGTTGCGCCACTTCATCCTGCAAGAAACGGATATTGGTCTTACCGGTGATAAACTCACGCGCATCGGACAAACCGCTGATATACTCGTGGTTGCCGGGCGCCATAAAAACGCCGTACTTCGATTCGAGTTGCAGCAGTTCCTCCTCCATCTTTGCCGCTTTGACAGGCTCGATGCTGTTGTCAATCAAGTCGCCCGCTATCAGGATAATGTCGGGTTTTTGACTATTAATCAGGCGGATATACTTTTGAAGTCGTTTTTTATTAGTTCCGAAGCCGAGATGTATGTCGCTGACGGCAACGATTTTAAGAGATGTCGTGCCGTCTGTTGCCGGTTTGTTGATATCTATGTTGATAAGCCTGTTGACAGGATGTTGATAACGATAATGTCCATATACTAACAGGCAGGCTGTCAGCGCCAAAGCGACAATAAAGCCGTAATGAAACGAATGGTTGAAAATCAGCTTATATCCATCGCAAAGCAGCAGGAACACAGCCATATAAAGCGTAAAAACGAGCCAACTGGCGCTATATTCGTAGAAATAGTGCCAAGCCGACGTTGAAGCCACTTTTGAATTGCGGAGGGTAAAAACTGCAACGAGCGAAACGACTGACAGCCAGTACACAGCGATTGCGATCCATTTGACGGATGGAGGCAAGTGCCTGATTGTCTGCAATCCACGCACAAAGATATATACATTGCCACCGAGATACGACAGCAACAGCATCAGAAAATACCCTCTCATAAGCGGTCTTTTATCTGCACTCCGGCGGGTTATTTTTTAGGATAACCGACGGGGTTGTTCATTATCGCCAGCTGTGTATCTTTGAGTTTCAGAGCTTTAGCCAGTTCAGCCTTATCCATCGTTGCGCGGGGCACAGTCGAGAGACCTGCAGCGGCGCAGAAGATATTGATATTCTGGCATACGATACCTGCATCGACAGATCCCATCAGCTTCGTCTGTTCTTTCGTCGGGTCGCCGAGTTTATCAAGATTGATAACGAGCACGATGCTGACAGGTGCATCCTTCACAAAGTCCTGTCCGCCTGCCACAGCCGCACGGAAGTCGCCTTTAGTCAGCGGGTTAAGCGCGTGCGCTTGGGGGTCGTAGAGGTAGGCGCCGTCTTTGCGGACGACATAGACGTCGATTTCCTGACGGTTCATTGCCGAGGGAGCCGTGCGTTTACCGTCGGGACGGTTGATGCCGTTAGCCGCCCAGCAGAGGTCGGACAGATCTTTGAGACTCAGGTCTTTGCTGTCGTATTCACGGTCGGAATGACGGTCGGCAAGCGCCTTCATTGTAGCTGTTCCGCGCGTCTTGTCGGGCGCGCTGAGTTTGATCACCTGCAATTCCTGTGCGCTGATAGCTGCACCTGACAGGCATAAAATCAATGAGATAAAAAGCTTCGTTGTGTTCATAATCATAAAATTTTATTTATTAAAGAATCTAAAAATATCGTTTCCGTTAGCATAAATCAAGAGAGCAATAAGGATTACCATTCCGGCAATTTGCGCTCTTTCGAGAAATTTATCGCTTGGTTTCCTGCCGGTTACGACTTCGACAAGCAGGAAAAGCACGTGCCCGCCGTCCAAAGCGGGGATTGGCAGTATGTTCATAAAAGCCAGAATGATAGAGAGAAATGCCGTCGTCATCCAGAACGAGCGCCAGTCCCACAAAGCGGGAAACAGGCTGCCGATAGCGCCGAAACCGCCCAGCGACGAGGCGCCTTCTTTGGTAAAGACGTAACGCATATCGCTTATATAGCCTTTTAAAGTACTGATACCCAATTGTATGCCTGCAGGGAATGAGCGGAAGAAGCCATAGCTCAGTTGCACTGTGCTGAAGAGTTTTTCGGGCGGCAGGTAATATACTCCCATTGTTCCGGTGCTGTCGGTATGCAGTGTCAGCGTCAGCGGAGCGCCTTTACGTACTATTCCGACTGCTATAGCGCTGTTTTTTTTGCTGTCGAGCTGTTCAACTACATCAAAGACCGTCGGCGTCGGCACGGCGTCGATAGAGACAATCGTGTCGCCCGCCATCATACCGGCGTTGCGAGCCGGCGAATAGTCGTCGCGAAAATGGTCGGCGACCATAGGGAAACGGGGCGAAGCAAAACCAAGTTTATCGCGCATCACACGCTGCATCATATCTGTCGGAATGGCGATTTCCATTTCCACGCCGTCGCGATCGACGGTAACATATTTTGCGCCTATTACCTGACGGAAAGCGTCGGTATTGAGCTTCACAAGTTCTTTGTCGTCGGCTTTCAGCAGGATGTCGCCATCGCGAAAACCTACATTTGTGAAAGTCTCGCTAAACGTCATTCCCATCTTCATATTCTTGAGAGGCAGATAGTTGTCGCCCCAAGCAAAGAGTATCATCGAGTAAATCAGCAGTGCAAGAATGAAGTTAAACAGTACGCCGCCAACCATTATCAGCAGCCTTTGCGACGATGGCTTGGAGCGAAATTCGTAGGGCTGCGGCGGTTGTTCGAGCTGCTTTTTGTCCATCGACTCGTCGATCATCCCCGCTATCTTGCAGTAGCCGCCGAGAGGCAGCCAGCCGATGCCGTATTCTGTTTCGCTGTTCTTGGGTTTGTATTTGAACAGGCTGAACCATGGGTTGAAGAAAAGATAGAATTTCTCGACCCGCACTTTAAACAGCCTTGCAAAGACGAAATGACCTAACTCGTGGATGATAACCAAGATAGACAAGCTCACTACGAGCTGCAACGCTTTTATAAAAAAGACTTCCATAATTTTTGTTTATTTCTTATTTATTATTTATTATTTTTTATTTAATTATAAACTGCTTTATTTCATTTTTATTGTAAGATTTGAAGCTATTTTTCGGGCTTCGAGGTCGGTTGCGATATAGTCGTCGTAAGATGGCTTGGCGATGAAGGCTGCCTGCTGCATCGTCTTTTCGATTATGTCGCTCATAGTCAGGAAGCCCGTCCTGTCGTGCAGAAAGGCATCGACAACCACTTCGTTGGCGGCATTGAGGATGCAGGGCATATTGCCGCCCGTGCGCACGGCTTCGTAGGCGAATGAGAGGTTGCGAAAACGCTGCATATCAGGCTCTTCAAATGTGAGCGAGGGATATTTGCCGAAATCCAGGCGCTCGGTACGGTTTTTCAGCCGTTTGGGATACGAGAGCGCGTAGGCGATAGGTAATTTCATATCGGGAACGCCCATCTGAGCGATGACAGAGCCGTCTTCAAACTGCACCATCGAATGGATAACTGACTGTGGATGAACGACAACCTGTATTTGTTCGGGTGCAAGTCCAAACAGCCATTTCGCCTCAATCATCTCAAAGCCCTTGTTCATCATCGAAGCCGAGTCGATAGTAACTTTTGCGCCCATAGCCCAGTTGGGATGTTTCAGGGCTTGTTCTTTCGTTACGCATGCCAGCTCTGCGGCGGTTTTTGTGCGAAACGGACCGCCCGAAGCCGTCAGCAACACCTTTTCGACAGGATTATCCCATTGTCCGGCAAGGCACTGGAAGATAGCCGAATGTTCGGAATCGACCGGCAGGATCGGCACGTTGTAATCTTTTGATAATGACGTGATAAGCTCGCCTGCCACCACGAGAGTTTCCTTGTTTGCCAGCGCTATGGCTTTGCCTGCTTTTATTGCCGCGATGGTCGGATGCAGACCCGAATAGCCCACCATCGCCGTTACAACCATATCAATCGGTTCCATCTGAACGACTTGCGCTATAGCATCGGCGCCAGCCCATACTTTTATCGGCAGGTCTTCGAGCGCCTCTTTCAATTCGGGATAGAGCTTTTCGTTTGCCGTAACAACCACTTCGGGCAGGAAACGGTGCGCCTGACTGACGAGCAGGTCGATATTGTTGTTGGCTGTCAGCGCATAAACTTCAAACAAGTCGGGATTTTCGCTGACCACCTGCAGCGTCTGCGTCCCTATCGAACCTGTCGAGCCTAATATTGCTAAGTGTCTCATTGAAGTATGGTTAAAAGGCAATATATTCTTCGGGATTGATTGTTTCGCCATGATGCCACAGCTCGAAATGCAGATGCGGTCCGGTTGACAGCTCGCCGGTGTTGCCTATTATGGCTATTGCTTCGCCGGCAATCACGCGGTCGCCCGTCGCCTTCAGCAGCGCTTCATTATGCTTGTAGATGGATAAAAAGCCGTTTCGATGCTGCAGAGCAATGACATTGCCAAATTCGGGGTCGAAGCCTGTATAGACGACTATGCCGTCGAGCGTAGCCATAACATTTTCTTTCGGAGCAGCGACAAGGTCAACGCCGAAATGCTGGCGTTCGCCATCGTAATGTGATGATATTACGCCATTTACAGGTTTATAGAAAAAGACGCCATCGGCGAGCACATCATCGTTCGAGGGCAAATTCGTCAGGTTGTATTTTTCCTCTTCTTCGTACATATTGACGAAATCGGCTTCGCGGTCGCTGCGCATAATATCGTAATTAGCTGAGATAAAAGCCGTTGAATCGCCACTGCGCACCGAGTCAATTTGTATATTTCCGGTCATTATATCCGACACGTTCTTGAGATAAACGGAGTGCATCTGGAGCACGGCTTCGAGCGAATCGGCACGCATAGCATTGCGTACTATCTCGTTACGCACTTCCATATCGAGGTATCCGGGCAGGTAATTGCGGATAGGCGTCAGTATGATTATCAGCGCCGTAAGCGTTATCAGCGTAACGGCAAAAAAGAGCAGCACGATGAAGCCCGACAGTTGCGAGATGCGGACAGACCATACCTCTTCGAGAGTTGACTCGTTGAGAAACAGCAACTTGTAGTTGAAACGGACACGTTTCCAGAACGATTTCTTTTTCCTGACTTTCTTCGACATAGCTTGTTAAATTTCTGTTATTCCTTCGGGAAGTTTCATTTTGAGCCTGCGCCCTTGATGGTCGATGCTTACGATCAACTCTTCAGCGGCAGGTATCAGCAATTCATTTCCTTGATAATCAACGCGCAACAGCACATTCAGCGTCGTGTCGTCGATACCCGTTATGGCACCTATTTCGCCCTGCGCATCGCTCTCGACGATATAGCCTTCGAGCTGCGAGAGACCCGTTTCGTCGTTTTTGTCTTCGGTCAGAGCCGAGAGCGGATAATAGACATCGCGTCCTGACAGACGCCGCGCAACAGTCTCGCTGTCAACGTTTTCGAGTTTAACAATCACTGTTGCACTGCCTTTGGGACGATAGTTTTCCGTAAAGAAAGGCACGGGGATGCCGTCCATCTCGCAGACCAAATAAGGGCTTTGGACTTGTTCGGGGATAAGGTAGTCGGTCAGCAACGTGATTTCGCCTCTGAAGCCGTGTGGTTTCAGGAATCTGCCTGCCTTGAACAAATCTTCTTTACGTATCATAGTCGTAGCTGTTAAAGTCTTGATATTGCGGCGCCTATGGCATTAAGTCGGGCGTCGATATTCTGATATCCGCGATCGATCTGCTCAATGTTGTCGATACGGCTTGTACCTTCGGCGCTCATTGCGGCAATCAGCAGGGCTATGCCGGCGCGAATATCGGGCGACACCATCGTCGAAGCCCTCAGCCTCAGGCGGTTACCTAAGCCGATGACCGTGGCGCGATGCGGGTCGCAAAGAATTATCTGCGCTCCCATATCTATCAGTTTATCAACGAAAAAGAGGCGGCTCTCGAACATTTTCTGGTGTATGAGCACGCTGCCTGTCGCTTTCGTGGCTACGACGAGGAACACGCTGAGCAGGTCGGGCGTCAAGCCGGGCCATGGGGCGTCGGCAACGGTCATAATCGAGCCGTCGATAAATGTTTCAATCTCATACGAGTCGTGCGACGGGATATGAATGTCGTCGCCGCGCTGTTCAATCCTGATGCCGATGCGCCGAAACGAGTCAGGGATGATGCCAAGGCGGTCGTAGCCCGTTTTTTTGATGAGGATTTCGGAGCCTGTCATCGCCGCCATACCTATGAAACTGCCGACTTCGATCATATCGGGCAGCACGGTATGCTCGGCGCCGTGAAGCGAGGTAACGCCCTCAACGACAAGCAGATTGGAGCCAATACCCGTAATACGTGCGCCCATAGCGTTCAGCATCGTCGAGAGCTGCTGTATGTAGGGTTCGCAGGCAGCATTGTAAATCGTCGTTACGCCATCGGACAGAACCGCCGCCATCAGGATGTTGGCTGTGCCGGTAACAGAGGCTTCGTCGAGCAGCATATAGCAACCGCGCAGGGCATCAGCCCTCACTGTATATGACTGACTGACAGCGTTGTATTCAAATGTAGCACCCAATTTTTGCAGTCCGGTGATATGCGTATCGACCCGCCGCCGCCCGATTTTGTCGCCACCGATATTCGGCAGTACGGCTTTTCCAAAACGCGCCAGCAGCGGTCCGAGCAGCATCACCGAGCCACGCAACGAAGCCATCCGCGTCAGAAATTCGGCGGATTCGAGATAAGCAATATCAACCGTATCAGCCTGAAACACATAAGTATCCATAGCCGGTCGTTCGACTTTGACATTCATATCGCGCAACAGCTGTATCAAATTGCGGATGTCGAGGATGTCGGGGATATTGCGAATGACGACTTTTTCGTCTGTCAGCAAAGCGGCACAGATAACCTCAAGAGCCTCATTTTTAGCTCCCTGCGGAGTAATTTCTCCAAACAGCCTGCGACCGCCTTCTATGACAAACGAACTCATTGCCTTATTTCTTTCGGGAATGTTGCTGTTGCTTCTTGCCGTAGTTCTTGCTGTTCGACTGCGGCTGAGTTTGCTGTTGCAAGTCTTTCTTATCCACCAACTTGCAGTTCTCTTCGCTGAGCGAAAAAGTTCCGTCCGACAGCTCGTAAAGGTCTTTCAGGATTTTGCGGTCGGTAACGGTGTCCTTGTTCCACGTCATAAACGATTTTTTCAGATGATTGGCAAGGAGATTGACAAGCGCATCGCGTTCTTCGCCCGGCTCCAGCTCTTTAGCTTTTTTTATCATCTGTTCCAGAATTTTACCGTAATGGCGATATCGGAACGATGTTTTGCCATAGTCGAGGCGTGGCGGACGCTTGTACAGGTTTTCCTTTTTTACCACCTCGTATGGATAGTCAACGTCGAGTTTAAAATCTGACATTATGGCAAGATGATCCCATAGGATATGCTTAAAATCGTTAATATCGCGCAGATGCGGGAACATATTACCCATAATATTGATTATCGAATTGGCGCACAGGTTGCGTTCGTCGCGGTCTTTTATTGTCATGCAATGGTTGACCATATCCTGAATATTGCGCCCGTAATCAGGCAGTAAAAGCCTATCTTTGGCAGTGTTATACTTCAAATCAGTCATATTTAATTATATTTTCAGGCGACAAAATTAGTTATAATTCCTGATTAAATCAAATATTGAGACGCAGTAATTATTGAAAATAAAATGTTAAGGTTTTTGCAATTTATTGAAAATTATGTATTTTTGCCACGTGAAAAGACCCTTGAACGGTCGCGGTTTTTCCGGTAAAGAACTGAATACAAGCAAGAAATGAACGAAAGCAAGAAAAAAACGCTGTTTCATCCCCGCAAAGGCAAAATATACGTTGTCGGTCCGATAAACAAAGTCAGAGTTGGGATGAGCCAAATAACATTGTCGGACACTGTTCAGACAGCGCCCGACGGCACGCGCACGGTCAAAACCAACAATCCCGTAACGCTTTACGATACCTCAGGCTCGTATTCCGACCCTAATTATATCCACGTCGTTTACGATGGCATTTACCGTGTTCGCGAGAAATGGAATTTTCGTCGCAAAGACATAGCCTTCGCGCCGGAAACGACGACGCGCAGCCGTTCCGAAAGCCATTTTCCGGTTATGCTCCCGGTAGCTAAAGCTAAGCCCGACAGGAATATAACGCAGATGTACTACGCCAAAAAGCGCATTATAACGCCCGAAATGGAGTATGTCGCCATACGCGAAAACCAGCAGGTCGAAGCTATCGGCGTCAAATCGTATATCACGCCCGATTTTGTGCGCCGCGAAATTCTTGCCGGTCGAGCCGTCATCCCCTGCAATATCAACCATCCCGAAGTCGAGCCAATGATTATCGGGAAACGCTTTCTCGTGAAGGTTAACACGCAAATCGTGCTGCCCGAAAGTTCGGTCGAAGACGCTGTCAACAAGCTGATTTCGTACTGCAAATGGGGCACCGACACCTTGCTCGACATATCTCTGCATCCCAACAGCTGTGCGATGCGCGAATGGATTATCCGCAACAGCCCTGTGCCGATAGGTACAAGTCCTATTTATCAGGCGCTTACGAAGGTCGGCGGCAATCCCGCAGAGTTGAGTTGGGAGCTGTTTCGCGACACGATGATTGAGCAGGCGGAGCAAGGTGTTGATTTTATGGCTGTTCATGCCGGAATGAGGCGTCAGCACCTGCGTTTTGTGGGTAGCCGCCTGACGGAGATGACGTCGCTGAGCGGCAAAACGATAGCGCACTGGATAGAAAAGCATAAGGAGGAAAACTTCCTTTATACGCATTTCGATGAGATTTGCGAGATACTTAAGAGCTATGACATAACGCTTTTTCTCGGCTGTGGACTGCGATCAGGCTCAATTTACGACTCAAACGACCGCGCACAGTTTGCCGAGCACGCCGAGATGCACGGATTGATCGAACGGGCTTGGGATCAGTACGTTCAGGTGATGTCGGAAGGTCCGGGACACGTACCGCTGAATAAGATCGAAACCATCATCAAGGAAAATCATTACCTGAATAAAGGTCTGCCATTCTTCACCTTAGGTATGACGCCGGTGGATATTGCAGGCGAGTTCGACTATGTGGCTTCGGCTATCGGCAGCGCACATATAGCCTGGCACGGCGCGTCGCTGATCAGCTGCATCGCGATGAAAGACGAACTGCGCGTTGCCGGCGAGATGGATATCAGAGCGGATGTTTTCGCACACAAGATTGCTGCCCACTCTGCCGACATAGCCAAAGGACATCCCGGAGCGCAGGTGCGCGACAACGCCCTGAGCAAAGCACGAGCCGAAGGACGTATCGAAGATTTCCATATCCTCAAGATGTCGCCCTGACAATCGACTGTCTATCAGTTTAATTGCGGAAAAAGCGGATAGTTAGCCCAAGCATTGTAGGGACTGCCGAGCCGCTTGAGCGAATCAGCCCAAAACGTGTCGTCGTTAGCCTGTATCATATACTCGGATTTCGTTTGGGCAACCAACCACGAATTGCTGATAATCTCACTGTTAAGCTGGTTCTCTTCCCATCCCGAATAACCGAGGAAAAATTTCACATTGCCTTCCGCCTTGTTGCCGTCGAGGATATATTGTTTGATGGCGTCGAACCTGCCGTCGAAACAGAGATTTTTGTTGATGCTGATGCTTTCGGGAATGATGATATCGCCGAGCAAATGCAGGAAAAACAGATGATTAGCCACGACCGGTCCGCCAAAATAAATCGGTATCTTGGGTAAATCGCCAAATTCCGGAAAAAAATCGTTGACGTGCAGCCCCGTACGTTTGTTCAGGATAAAACCCATCGAGCCTTTCGAGCTGTGGTCAACAAGCAAAATCACCGCGCGTCGAAAGAAAATATCCTGCATAAACGGCTCAGATATGAGAATCCTGCCCTTCTGCGGGCGTAAATCGTTATGCTTAATCTGAAACAAATCTTTTTCGTTTGCCATTTATTCATCCTTTTTGTCAGAAATCGAGTACAATAATACGCTTTATTTGAGTAACCGACAAATATTTCGTGAAAAAATTTCGCTCTCTATTCATTTTTTTTTCATATATTTGCGGACTTTAAATAATCTAACAGGAAAATAATGTACAGGACAATCTTATCTATCTCGCTGATTACCTGCCTTATGCAGGCTTGCTCGACGGACGCGGGCAAATTTCGCGTCGTGTTCGACAACAATAAAGAAGTTTCGGGGCGAAAATTTGCCATCGCAGACATTACGCCCGGACTTCCGGCAGACTGGGACGACTACAACTTTGTCGTACTGGAGTTGCGCTCTACCACTTCGCAACGTTTCCAGATCGGTTTTACGACTGACGAGGGCTATAACGAATTGAGAATCATGGACTATGTGCCGGGCGAATGGCACAAGCTGGCTATCCCGCTGAAATTTTATCGCGAGCTGCCCGGCTCTGCTGTCGATTTGGCAGCTACATACAATCAGCCGCGCTATATGGGCTGGATTAACCTTGGCGGCGGCACACGCGGTGCATTGCGCGGCGTTGACTCGATAGGTATCCGTATGCGCGTCCCCATCGGTAATCCCGAAATCGAAATCCGCTCCATAGCCCTTGCCAAAGACGACCCGAGCGATGAATATCTTGGCAGCGTTCCGGCAGTTGACGAGTTCGGACAATGGAATCTCGGCGAATGGGAAGGCAAAGCACATTCGCTCGAAGAGCTGCAAGCCGCATGGCAGGCAGAAGATGCGGAACCTGTTACGGCAGAGGCATTTAACTACTCAAAATATGGTGGCTACCTGCAAGCCCAAGTCAAGGCTACGGGCTTCTTCCGCACGGAGAAAATCGACGGTCGCTGGTGGTTTGTTGACCCCGAAGGCTATCTGTTCCTCTCCGTAGGCGTCGATTGCGTCAGTCCGGGCGGCGGAGGCTCGGTGCGCGATGCCGACAAACGGACGGGGATGTACAAGCAGCTGCCTCCCGACGAATTTAAGTGGTCGGGGCGCGGGCGACGAGGCGACACCTATTCGTTCGGCTCATGGAACCTGTACCGGCGCTATGGCGACGATTACCGCAATAAAGCTAACGAAAACATTATCAATCGTATGACGCGCTGGGGGTTGAACACCATCGCCAACTGGTCAAGCCGCGAAGTAAGCTCACTCAATCGCAAAGCCTTCATCCTGCAACTTCAAGACATAGGCATCAGCGGCGAATTGATGGGACTGACCGACGTTTACGCCAAGGAGTTCCCCGAACGCGCCGAAAAAGCTGTACGCGATTTCGTTACGCCGCAGAAAGATAACCCATGGCTGATGGGATATTTCATCGGCAACGAACCGGCGTGGCTCGACCGCGAAGAGCAACTCTGCGACATCATCCTCAGCGGCACCGACAGCCCGATAAAGGCTGAACTGCAAAAATATCTTGCCGACGGCGATACCCCCGAACGGCGCAAACAGTTTATTTTCAGCACTTTCGATACATTTATCGCCACTGTCAACAAATACCTGAAACGCTACGACCCCAATCATCTGAATATGGGCATACGTTTCGGCAACGGCAACCTCGATCCGGCTATGCACGCGATTTGCAAAGCGAATTTCGACGTGTTCAGTTTCAACTGCTACGACCTGAAACCGAGCGTCGAGATGATGAATAAAACGATGGAACGCACCGGACTGCCGATGATTATAGGCGAATATCACTTCGGGACGGTTGACCGTGGTATGGCGCAGTCGCTCTGGCAGGTCGATTCGCAGCAGGAACGCGGCGTGGCATATCGCTACTACACCGAGCAGGCTTATTCGCATCCCGGACTTATCGGTACGGCATATTTCCAGTGGTGCGACCAGGATTTGACCGGTCGTTTCGATGGCGAGAACTACAACTGCGGCTTTGTCGATGTTACCGACCGCCCCTACGCCGATCAGGTTGCTGCACAGATAGAAACAGCCAAACGGCTCTTCGACGTTCATTCCGGCAAGATAATGCCGTATAATGTGGCTCCTGAACGCGCTCGCGGGCATGGCAGTGTGCCTGATGGATGGGATATTCCACTTGTAAATTAAAAATTGAGAATTGAGAATTAAAAATTAGATATATGAAGAAGTGGCTGTTTTTGACTTTGTTGATTGTTGCGGGAGTTTATGCCAATGCACAAACGACGGATGCCGATTATAAGACCTTGTCGGACATTGCTTATCGAACCGAAGGCGACGCTTATGCTTTAGAACGCTGTAAGGCAGATATTTACTGCCCCGCAAATACTCAAAGCTTCCCGACAGTCGTATGGTTTCACGGCGGCGGGTTGACAGGCGGCGAAAAATTCATTCCCGACCAGCTGAAACGTTGCGGACTGGCAGTCGTCGCAGTCAATTACAGGCTGTTGCCACGTTGCAGCAGCGTGGCAGACTGCATCGACGATGCGGCAGTGGCTGTGGCTTGGGTGTTCAACAACATCGGCAAGTATGGTGGCGACAAGCGACGGATTTATGTTGCAGGTCATTCTGCCGGCGGCTACCTGACAAATATGATCGGTCTCGACCGCAAATGGCTGAAACAATACGGCATCGAAGCCGATTCGATAGCAGCACTGTTCCCTTTCAGCGGGCACGCCGTTACGCATAAAGCCTATCGCGAAATGCTGGGCATCAGCGAAACGCAGCCTACAATCGACGAGTTTGCGCCACTCTACCACGTCCGCCCCGACGCTCCACCGCTGATAATCATCTCCGGCGACCGCGAAATGGAAATGCTCGGACGCTACGAAGAACAGGCTTACCTGTGGCGAATGATGAAAGTAGCCGGACATAAGCAAACATTTCTGTATGAGATGGATGGCTATAATCATGGCGATATGGCGGCTCCGGCTTTTCATATCCTGAAAGAATATATCAAAAAACAAAATATTAAATAAAAACGAATATGACAACACGAAGAACATTTTTAAGGCAGGCTTTGACTGCCGGCGTCGGACTAATAGCAGCTCCGACAATTGTACCAGCATCGGTTTTCGGGAAAAACGCCCCGTCGAACCGTATCAATGTAGGCGCTATCGGCACGGGACGTATCTCGCGCGACCACGATATGCCCGAAGTGCTCAAATATGACTATGCGCGTATCATCGGCGTGTCCGACCTCGACGCTAACCGCCTCGCCGACGGCAAAAAGTTTGTCGAGGACTATTACGCCAAGAAAACAGGCTCGCCCTACTCCGGCGTCAAGACCTACAGCGACTATCGCGACCTGCTCGCCGACCGCGACATAGACGCCGTAATCGTCAGTACACCTGACCACTGGCACGCAAAAATAGCTATCGACGCAGCTCAGGCAGGCAAACATATCTATCTGCAAAAGCCCACCTCGCTGACTATCGAAGAAGGACGCAAGATGAGTAACGCCGTCAACGCCAGCGGCAAAATACTGCAAATCGGCAGCCAGCAACGCTCAATGGAACAGTTCCGCGTTGCTTGCGAGCTTGTACGCAACGGCAGAATCGGACAGCTGAAAGAGATAGAGATACGTCTGCCGGGCGACCCGCCGGGCGGCAGTACCGAAGAAATGCCCGTGCCGAAAAACTTCAACTACGAGATGTGGCTCGGACAAACGCCCTACGTTTATTATACCGTTGACCGCGTGCATCCGCAAAGCGGCTACGACCGTCCGGGATGGCTGCGCTGCGAACAGTTCGGCGCAGGAATGATAACCGGATGGGGTGCGCATCACTTCGATATAGCACACTGGGCAATGGATACCGAATATTCGGGACCAATTGAGATCGCTGGTAAAGCCGAATTTCCAGCCAAAGGATCCGGACTGTGGGATGTTCACGGCTATTACGAAACGGAGATGCTCTACGCAAACGGCGTAATTGTTCGCGGCACGACCGAAAGCGCCGAGAAACCTAACGGATTGCTGTTCACCGGTACCGACGGATGGATTTTCGTCAGTCGCGGCGATTATGCAGCCTCGGCAAATGAACCTATCAGCACGAAATCGCAGGCGCTGCAGGCATCCGACAAAAAACTGCTATCCCCACTGACCGACAACGACCCCGTGCGCCTCTACGTCAGCGCCGAACATCACGGCAACTGGCTCGAATGTATCCTCTCCGGCAAGAAAAATATCACACCGGCAGAAGTGGCGCACCGCTCGTGTACGGTTTGTCTGCTTCAACATATCGCTATGAAGCTCGACCGTCGCCTCTACTGGGATCCCATCACCGAGAAATTTAAAAACGACGACGAAGCCAACTCGATGATTTCGCGACCGCACCGTCCGCCGTATCAGTTTTGAAACATAATGAAAATTAACATATTATGAGAAAAATGTTTTTTGCTGTCGCCATTACAGCCTGCTTCCTCTTATCCAAAGCGCAAGAGGCGGAAATTCAGGCTGTAAGAATCGGCAATCGCATCGACGTTACCATCGGCGACCGTTTCTTCACGAGTTATTATTTTGAAGACGACGAGAAATACCCGTATTTTTTTCCGTTGAACAGCCCCGTTTCGGGCGCCAGCGTTACGTCGATGCGTAATGGCATCTATCCCCATCACACCTCACTGTTTTTCGGCTGCGACCGCGTCAACGGCGGCAACTATTGGCAGGAAGAACTCGAACGCGGACGGATTGTATCGCTCGGAGCGCAGATTGTCGAAGCAAAAGGCAAACGCATCGTCATCACCGACGAATGTGTATGGAAACGTCCCGACGCCGAAGTCCCGATTATCGACCGCCGCAAAATAACAATTACGGCACCGTCAGCAACGCTCTATCAGCTCGATTTCGATATCGAAATGGAAATGCTGACCGACGTAACTATCGAAAAGACAAACCATTCGCTATTGAGCGTCCGCGTTGACCCCGACCTGTCTGTCGAGCAGGGCGGAGTGATGGTCAATGCCGAAGGCAAAACGGGCGAAAACGGCACATTCGGCGTCGCATCGCCATGGATGGACTACTACGGAACGAGAAAAACGGGCACCGAAGGCATCGCCATTCTGCAACACCCGTCCAATCGCTGGTATCCATCGCCTTGGTTCACACGCGATTACGGTTTCTTCTCGCCCACACCAATGTACTGGCCCCCCGGCGACAAAGAGACGAAAATGCCCAAAGGCGACAAGCTGAAACTGCGCTACCGCATACTCGTACACGGCGGCAATACGCAGCAGGCAGACATCGCCGGACAGTTTGCCGAATATAGCTTTTGAAATATAAACGTGGATAATTCATTTAATTTCAAATATGTTTGCCTATTAGAAAAAAAGCACTACCTTTGTACAGTGAAATAAAAATGGACTTATGAATAAATGGACTGAATACAGCATCGAATACGCCAATCAGCGTTCTTACTTAGACGATTTATTCGCCGTTTATCCCACTATTCCCGATGGGATTAGGGAGATAAATGAGGAAATTTGGGGCGGCGTGGAAAAGGCTTTTAAAAAGAAAAACAACGATTTGCTTATACGGGAGTTGTTGAAACTTGACTTGTTCCCAATCAAAGACAGTTACATTGCCTATTTGAAACGCGACAAGTCGGCTATTGAACGCAACCCGCGCACAATCAACCGCATTTGCGGGCGGCTCTACGAGATGGGCATTGACAAGATTTACGAGCAATGCAGCGTACCGAAAGAAACCAACCGTCAAATCGGACCGATGTTTAAGGAATGGCTCCGCAAAAAGTCGCTTGGTATTCAGCCTGTTGATTTGGAAACGTTTATTGCTGACAAAAACGATGCCGTTTTAGATGCAAGCGACAAGGCAATGATGGATTTTGCCCACGATGAACTGAACTACAA
>JAISTS010000043.1 GCA_031272455.1 Tannerella sp.
TTTCAAAAAAAACGCTTGTCAATTAAAAAAAATACATTAACTTTGCAGGCAAATTGCAGTTTAGTTTTAACGCACCTCTGGCTGAATTGCAAAAAAGTGAAAATTAGAGGTGCCCTTTATTTTTTCAGATTACAAGACTCCACATACATAACAAGCGACCGCCCGCCACTATTCCACCTTAAAGCTGCGTGAGCGTCCTTCGCAGATGGAAAAAAGCCAGCGTTTAACGACGCCGGTTTTGGCAGAAAACTCAACACCTATTTTCACGACACTGCGATGGTCGGCGGTGTATGGGATAAGGTAGCCCTTGTCGTCTATCTGCTTCAAGGCGGCTTCTGCAGTATCAGTCATTTTAAACTCAAACACGTAGATAGCCTTTTCTGTCCAGACCACTGCATCGGCTCGCCCCTCAGCCGACTTCTCTTCGACGCGAACAAACTGTCCCATCAACTTAAACATCAGATAGAAAATGAGCTGGAAATAATTTTCGTTCTTTTGTGCTTTGGGTATCCTGTCGTACTCTATCGAAGCAAAAAACGCCTTAATCTGGGTCATAAAACCATCTACATCGCCATTATGCAGGCTTTCGGTAAAATCGCCGGCAAAAAATGTATTCATCAGCCAGAGATTGGCAGGCGCATATTCGGGAAGCAGACTTTTCCAAAAACCATATCGGACTTCTTCATTCGGAAATCCGAGATAATATCTGTCATTCTGCCGATCATATTTCTTAATCGTCAGATAACCACTCTGATAGAGCAACGGGATGACGGTTGTTTCACCCGGTCGATAGTCTTCAATCATTGACTCGGTAGCGGTTATTTCGCCTTCGAGCTTGCGGGTATCGACTTTCTCCTGTCGCAACTGCCTGACAAGCATCGACGGAGTGCCGGTTTTATACCAGTAATCGCTGAAAGAGCGCTTTTCAAAGGTATTCAACACACTGAACGGATTGTACATATCCTCGCTGACTTTGGCAAAATGATACCCGTCGTAGCGCTTTTTCATCTCGGCAAAGGCGGCATCGCAGGTCATATTGTTATCGTCTGCAAGCGCCTGTATTTCCGGTTGAAAATATTGCTGCAGCTCAGTTTCGGATATTCCGCATATCTCGGAATAATTCTTGTCTAAACTGATATCTATCAGCTGATTAAGGTCGCTAAAAACGCTGACTTTCGAGAACTTCGTAACGCCTGTCAGCATTGCAAACCTCAGATTGGCGTCTTCGGCTTTCATCACGCCATAAAATCCTTTAAGCGTTTTGCGCATCTCATCGTTAAGCGAAATATCGTCGAGTGTACTGATGAGCGGTTTGTCGTATTCGTCAATCAAAACCACAACACGCTCTTTCGCTTTTTCGCACATCCGTTTGATCAGTCCGGCAAAACGTGTCGCGCAAGTTGAAATATCGTCGTCGTTGCGCCCCCATTTTTCCTCATACTGGCGCAGATTAAAGTCTAACACAGCCTCCAGCGAAGTCGGATTATTGTATCCCTCGCGATTCAAGTCAATATAAATGACGGGGTATTTTTTCCAGTCCTTTTCCAATTCGGCGATAGCCAGACCGTCGAACAAATCTTTTTCGCCTTCAAAATATGCTTTGAGTGTGGAGAGAAACAGGCTCTTGCCAAAACGACGCGGACGACCGAGAAAATAAGGTCTGTCCAACCGCGCAAGCTCGTAAACAAACTGAGTCTTATCGACATAGACGTAACCGCCCTGTCGAAGTTTCTTAAAATCCTGTATGCCCACAGGCAGGTTTCTCGGCGCTGTATTCATATTGTCTCGTTCTGTCGCTGCAAATATAGTCATTTATACCCAATACAGCAAAATTTTGCATATAGATTTTCGGCGCAATCGCATTGTTTTGACTGTTATTTGACTTGGTGTTCCCCCCTATTCCACCTTAAAACTGCCTGAAACGAACAAGCGACCGACGGATATCCGTCGATCGCTTGACAATGGAAAAAATCACACGTGGACAAACAACTAATCCACGTATAGCTGTATATCAATATCCGGGATTCTGAACGAAAGCTGAGTTACGGTTCATTTCCGAGAGGCTGATAGGAACGAAATAAAGTTTGTTATCCCATTTACGGCGTTCGCGTTGGGTGCTGCCGGGAACATAGTTGGCATCGCCTTCGTTGCCGATAGTAGGATAGTTGCCACCGAGGTCGCGTACATAGTAATGATATTCCCATACATCTTCGTTATGGACATAGGGCTTCACTGCCTGCGATTCCTTGCCGGGTTTGATACGTGCAAAGACGGTCATACCTGTCAGAGGCTTGTTTTGCGTAACGTCGGCAATCATCCAGCGGCGGATGTCGTAGAAGCGCGAATCCTCGAACGACAGCTCTGAGCGGCGTTCCTGACGCAGAAATTCGCGCAGGTCTGCCTGATTGAACTGTTGTCCGCGAGCTGCGAGAGCTTCCTTGACCGTCGGACGGTCGATACGCTGACGAATGGCATTGAGATATTTCTCTGCCTTGGCAAGATTCTCGTCGCCGCCAAGTTCGATTGCAGCTTCGGCTGCTATCAGATATACCTCTGCGAGGCGGATATGCGGATAGGGCACTACCTGCGGATAGTTCATACCGTCAACCGTTTCGTCAACAAGTTTCTTTTCGTAGTAGCTTGTCCACGAGCCGTTCCAGTCTTCGATCGGTCCCTGACGGGTGTCGATACCGTAGGTGCCTTTGAACTGCAGCTGTTTGCCTACTTCGGGCAGGTTGACTATCACGTTTACGCCGTCGGTCAATTCGTAAGTACCGCTCTGGAGCTGTCCGAGGGGCGTCGGGTCGAGAGGATAGGCGTCGGAAGGACGTTTACGTCCCCAGTCGTCGCCGTCAACACCTACCGTACCGTAGAAACGCGGTTCGCGTCCGAGATAGGGGTTGCCTACTTTAAATTCGCCCGGCACCGACAAGCCTTTACTGCCGCTCAGCGAGCCGTCTTCCATCTCGAAATGTACGACGAAATCCTGAGTCGGCGTAACGCCCGACCAGTTATGATAGCCGTTAGGACCGTGCTGCAGGGGCAGCCAGTTGGTTACCTTACTCGATGCAAACTGTTTCGTGAATATCATTTCCGTATTATTGGAAATAACGATCTGGCTCCATTTCTCGGCTACTTCCTTTATCGTACCGCCTGAGCAGTCAACTAAGGCGTAGGGGCTGCTGCTGTCGTTGATAATGCCTTCGGCTGTAGCCAATGCCTGCGAGTAGAGCGAGTTGCGGTCGCCGCTGTACTGGTTCACATTGAGCGTATTGATGGTACGGTCAGCATAGAGCGGACTGGCAATATGCAAGAGAGCGCGCGCTTTCAGAGCCTTTGCAGCTCCCGATGTGGCGCGTCCCAGCGAATTGGTCGCCTTAAGCAGCGAAGCCGCCTGGTCGCAGTCTTTGATGATAAATTCAAGCACTTCGCCAACGGTGTTGCGCGGGATATTGCTAACTACATCATAGTCGTCGAGACCGTACGTACGGTCGATGATAGGCACGCCACCGTGCGAACGGACGAGCTGGGTGTAGAGATAAGCACGCAGAAACAGCGTCTCACCCTTCATCACATCAATATCGTAGCCGTCTTTGGGCGGCACATTATCAATGTTTTCAAGCACTAAGTTGGCATAATAGATGCCCTTATAGCAAGGTGCCCATCTGAATGGACAGTAATTTTCGGAAAAGAACCAGCGCGCATCGCTCGATGTGATGGTCGCCTCATTGACGGCTATCTGTCCGTAGTTATGGGTAAAGTAAGCATCATCGGTCAGACCGGTTGTGCTGTGCTCTCGGGCGCCGTCAATGACGTAAGCGTAGATACTGTTGATAACGCCTTCGGTCAGACCGGCGTTAGCGAATATATCTTCTTCCACGTATTGGTCGGCAGGTTTGAGGTCCATAAAATCGGAGCAGGACGATAAACCAAACGCGATGCCCAATACTGCTACTGTTAAAATATTTTTTATCTTCGTATTCATGTCATAATAAATTTAGAATGTTGCTGTAACTCCAAAACTTACATACTTTCTCTGAGGATAGGATGCAATCGAACTGTCGGTACCTTCGGGGTCGGATATTCCGGCGAGGTGGTCGAACGACACGAGGTTCTGTCCGTTAGCATATATCCTGATATTGCTGATACCGACATTCTTCAATAACGAAGGAGTTACGGTATAGCCCAATTCGATGTTCTTCAGACGAACATAATCCGCCGATTTGAGGAAGTAAGTACTTGCTGTTTCGCACCAGTACTGGTTTTCACGCTCGTAGGTACGCGGACCGTTGCGGTCGGGCGTCTCCGGCGTCCAGCGGTTGTCGTAGTAGTTTTTCGTGAAGTTACCTACCGTTCCCGACCATGTGCGGATATAGCGTTCTGCGCCTGTTGCACCTTGGAAGAGGCACATCAAATCCCAGTTTTTGTATGTCAGACCAAGATTGATACCGAACACGAATGTCGGCTCTTCGTTCTTGTCGCGACGTACGCGGTCGTTGCCGTCGATCACACCGTTGCCGTCAACGTCAACGTATTTGACATCACCCGGAACAGCTCCGGGCCAGTGTACGCTGTTGTCGATTTCGGCTTGAGTATGATAGATGCCGTCGGCTACATAATACAGACCTTCTCGATTCACGAGGGCTGAATAGCTGTTGCCCGTCGGAGGCACCTTGCCTGTCGAACGCTGATATTCGGGAATACCCGGCGTCTCGTCCCAGAACAGGATTTTCGGCTTGGCATAGCTCAAATTCGCCGAGATATTGTATCCGATGCCGCCGCTTGTCTTGTCTTCCCAGCCTATCAATCCGTCGAATCCCTTGTTCTCCATCTCGCCGAGGTTTTCGCGCGGCAGGGTGATACCGGAGATTTCGGGCATCGAAGCGTTACGGCTTATCAACATATTGGTGCGTTTGTGATAGAACACGTCGCCTTCGAGGGTCAGTCGGCTGTCAAGGAATTTGAAGTCGGCGCCCACGTTGTACGTCGTTCCGATTTCCCAAGTGATATTGGGGTTGGGAGTACGCGAAGGATAGTAACGCGGCTCTTCAGCTCCGGCGATGATATAACCGTCGGTCTGCTTGGCGTAAGTGGTCAGATACTGTATCGAACGGTCAACATTGTTGTCCGCATCCAACAGTATATCCATACCCGTTTGCGACACCGAAGCGCGGAGTTTGAAGTAGTCGATAAACTTGATGTTTTCTTTCCAGAAATCTTCTTCCGACACGCGCCATGCTGCCATCACGCCGGGGAAGAAACCGTAGCGTTTGTCTTTCGGGAAACGGTACGAACCGTCGTAACGCCAAACAAACTCAAAGATATAGCGTTCGAGGTAGTTGTAGCCCACACGTCCGAAGTAGTTCAGACGGGTCTCGTTCCACGAATAGCCTTGCATCGTCTGGTCAACCGAGCTGCCGATATTGATTTCGGTAACGGCATCCGAAGCATAGTAGCGACGGTACTGGTTCGCCCATTCGTAATGTTTGCTCTGTCCCTCGATACCGGCGGTGAACGTAATGTTGTGCTTGCCAAACGTGCGGTCGTAGCTGATGAAGCCGTTCAACATCCAGTCGGTACGGTCAACATAGTCGCGCTGCAGGCGCGGGTCGCCAATCCAGCGTTCCGTCGCCGACAGACCTTCGCTGCTGCGGTTTACACCGTCCCAAGCATAGAGGATAACGGGTTTTTGAAACAGCTTGCGGTTGTAGAACTGCTTGTCGAACGAGCCGTTGCCGACGAGCTTCAAGCCTTCGACACCGGGTATGTCTATTGTCAGACCTGCCGTGTTCTGGATGTAATAGCTTTTCTGACGGTCGAAACCGGCAGCGTCCGTTGCTATTACAACGGGGTTGTCGCCGTATTCAATGTCGGGTCCTGCCTCGCCCGTGGGCCATATAGCATTGTAAATCGGCTTGCCGCGACGCAGAGCCGAGAAGATCGAACTTGCGCTCTTGGCGGGATATTGCGTGTCTTCGAGACGCATCGTTCCGCCGTAAGTAGCAGTGATATACTTGCTGAACTTAAATTCGAGGTTCGTACGTACGCTGTACTGGTCGTAGCGGTTGGCTGAATTTTTGTATATCCCGTCTTCGCCGTTGGCAGCTACGTTGATGTAGTACTTCGATTTGTCGGTACCTCCGCTGACGCCTACGTCGAGGCGGTACATCGGCGATACAGGCTTAAGGGCTGCCGCAAACCAGTCGGTGTCGGGATAGCCCCAGGGGTCGGAACCGTCTTTGAATTTCTGAAGCTCCTCATCCGTGTATGTACCCGGAGTGATTTCGTTCAGCATCGTGGCGTATTCAAACGAGTTAGCCATAACGGGCAGACGTGTGGGCTGCGAAAAGCCCATCGAGCCGTTGAATGTAACTACCGGCTTGCCTTCCTTTCCCTTCTTGGTGGTGATAAGGATGACGCCGTTAGCAGCACGCGAACCGTAGATAGCCGCCGCTGCGTCCTTCAAAACCGACATACTCTCGATTTCGTTAGGATTCAAGCGGTTGAAACCACCGGTACGGTCGGGAATACCGTCAACAACTACGAGAGGATCTTTCGATCCCAGCGAGTTGGTACCGCGAATACGGATGGTTGAACCGCCGCCGCCCGGCTCGTCCGAACGCTGGAAGGCGATAACGCCCGGCATACGTCCAATCATCGAGTTCGACAGGTTGGTCGTCGGCGAAGCTTTCAATTCTTCGCCGGTAACTGTAGTAACTGAACCTGTTACGGTCAGCTTCTTCTGTACGCCGTAGCCCACGACAACGACCTCTTCCAGAGCCTGAGTATCCTCACGGAGCTGGATGCTGATCGTCCGCTGCGAGCCTACCGTTACTTCCTGAGTAACATAGCCGACATACGAGAACACAAGTACTGACTGGGCGCTTGGGACGCTTAGGGTGTAAGCCCCGTTCACGTCGGTTATCGTTCCCAGTGTAGTACCCTTCACTTGCACATTTACGCCTATGAGCGACTCACCCGACGCGTCGGTTATCGTTCCCGACACGTTGATGTTCTGCGCCCACGCTGCCGTAGCAAAGCACAGCATAGCGAATGTGAACACAGTTGCGAAAACTTTCCGCAACTCAACCGTTTTGTTAAAGAAGATTTTTTTCATTTTGTCTTCGTTTAGATTTAAAAATAATGTTTTGGGTTATAAAATAATATGATAATATGCGAACGCGTTTGCGTGTGCGTACATTGAATTTATATACGTAATATATAGAAAACAAACAGTAAATACCGATACAGTATATGCTAATGTATGAGAGAGAGAGAGAGAGAGAAAGAGAGAGAGTAACAAAATTATTGACACAAACAAATTGTAGGACACAAAAAATGTTAAATTTTCCATGCCGACCGAAGTTTTTCTCAAGCAATGTCCGTGCCTCATGTCTGTTTTTTCTTTTATTGTTAGACACCGCAAAGAAATGAAGAAATTTTTAAACGAACAAATAAAAACGAAAAAAAATTGTTTTTAACATATTTTTTTTTCTCCGACCGCCGCAGAACGCCGTCTGCAGCGTCATCGGGAAAAACTGCCGACACGGGAACGGTCGAGCGAACGGCATAATGCTTTTTTTTCGTAACTTTGCAGGCAGAAACGAGCAAACTAATGACTGTCCAAGAGCTAAAACGCCTTCGGGAAACCGAGCACAGGGTAGAATTTAAGGAGGCAAAACGAGACTATAGCTTTGCCGGAAGCAAGCACGTCGATCCTGCCGACAGGCGGCGATGTGTGCTTGGCTACGTTGTTGCCTTGGCAAATGAAGGCGGCGAGATGCTTTGAGAAAGCACGAGAGGTTTCGATGAAAATTTTTGTTGAAGCCTTTGGTAACTTGCTGACACGGGAACAGGTAAGATATTTGATTTCAAAATTAGAAGAAGACAAATTGCTTGAAAGAGAGGGTGGAGGACGTTCGATAAAATACAGATTAAACAGTGGTTTTATCAAAGAAGGCAATTTGTTCAGGCAGTTTTTAGAAAAATTATCCGACTAACATTCAATTCCCCGAATACGCTTCGCGTTTCTCTGAAAAAAAACTGAGTTTGCGTGAAATTGTTTTTTTTATCTTTGTCGCAAAATTCAAACCGAACCGAAATGAAAACGCTAATTAACGGAATAACCGTCATCTGCCTTTTGGCATCAGTAGCGAGTTGTATCTCAACTTACGAGCCGTCTGCTTCGACGGACGACAACGACCCCTTGCTTGTTGTCGAGGGTATTATTACCGACAGCGAAAGCGCGTATATTCAAATCAGTCAGACACGTACGCTCACCCAGAACGCCGACCGTTTTTACGTCTCCGATTTTTATCCCGCGTCGGTCGAAGGCATTATCCGCTGCAGCGACGGTACGGATATTCAGCTGCAACGGGCGAAAGACACGGCGGGCGTCGTTACGATGCGACCGGTGCAAACCATTCGTTTAGCGCCCGAGCAGACTTATACTCTCGAATTGCGGATAGACGGGAAAAGCTATATCACCGACCCGATAGCGCCGATGCAGACGCCGGAGATTGACGATGTCAGTTTCAAGTATATCGCGGGCAGCGAAGGGGTTCGCGGCGACGAATAATTTATCGAGCCGAGTGTGCAGTTCTACCTCTCGACCCACGACCCCGACCAAGGCACAGAATACTATCTCTGGAAATACGACGAGAACTGGGAAGTGCGCGTGCAGTATTACACCACTCTGCGTTACGACCCTGTAACAAAGCAAATTTTCGACGATATGACCCTCGAAACATCACACAACACCTACTATTGCTGGGCGAAAGACTACTCCAAAGGCTATGTGCTGGGCAATGCCACTCAGCAGGCAGGCGGGCGCATCGTCAACGCTCCGCTTTACCGCGTAAGCCGCACAATGTACGACAGCCGATTCTCGTATCTCTATTGTCTGACCGCCAAACAGTATGCCATATCGAAAGAAGCGTATCTGTACTTCGAAAACGTACGCAAAAACTCCGAAAGCACAGGCGGACTGTTTTCTCCTATACCTGTCGAAATGGATGGCAATATACATTGCGTGACCAACCCCGAAGAGCGCATTATAGGCTATATTATTGCCGCAGACGAATCAATAAAACGAGTTTTCATAAATATGGAAGATACGCCGGATATGATTTATCATCCTGAAGACTGTACAGAGATCCCTCAAGCTTTGGAAAATCGTTATCCTTATGGTTTGGGAGTATGGAAAAAAGGAGATTTGGGGGGCAGCGCCTATGATTTCACTGATAGACGGTGCGTTGATTGTTTCGTACATAATAACGCCAATAAGGACAAACCAGAATACTGGCCCAACGACCATAAATAAAATAATTTAATACAAAAATAATGACACAGATAAAAAAATACATAACCGTAATCAACAGTTTAGCTGTTGCTTTGCTGCTATCCGAAGCTGTTGCAGCACAGCAGGTTAGTCCGGCAGTCGATAAGGTTGCAGCGCAATATTTTGCATCGGTGGGCGACAAGGCGCTGATATTCACCGGTCAGGAGCCGCAGCCTTACACACGCATTGACGAGCGCGAATCGTCAGATGCCAAGCGCGCATATCATCCTTTTTATGTCTCGCCTGCTTATGCAAACGGCTCGGCGGTATTCAACAATGTGGTTTACAACGACATAGCTCTACGCTACGACCTGCTTCGCGACGAGCTGACCGTTCGCGATCCGAGGCAGGTCAGCATTTTGCTCGAACCGGCAAAGGTGCAGGAAGCCACAGTGAACGGTGCTCGCCTGATAGCTTACGATGCCGACGAATGGCAGGGCATCCCTGCATGCAACTACCTGATAATGATGTACGACGGCAAATATCCGGTAGTCAAGAAAATCATGCTCGCCTATCACTCAGATGTGAGTACGCACGGCGTTGACGCCTATTATATGGTCAGCGAGAGGCTCTATATCCGTCGCGACGGCTATTGCTATCCGGCTGGCAACAAACGCGCTCTGCTGCGCTGCTTCCCCGACCGGCGCAAAGAAATCAACACTTTCATAAAACAGCAAAAACTGCGTTTCGGAACGGGTTATGACGGCTGTCGATTCGCTGCACCTGTCGTTAAGCTGCGCAGATGCGACGGCTGAAGAGGCGCTTAACAAGGCTCTCGGCGAGACAGGGTTCGTCGCTACGGCTTTTCGCGAACGCTATATTTTCGTCAGCAAAGACGGAGAGATGAATATCGCCCTGCCCGAAGGCTATTTTGCCGCCGCTCGCGACGATGCCGAATATCAGGCTCTTAACTCGCTGGAACAGATGGCTTCGTCCGAAAACAAGATTTATTTTATCGGTAACGATAAAGCCGAAGCCGCGCGGGGCAGGCGACACCTTACGGGTACAATTTCGGATTTCAGGACGGGCGATCCCATTATCGGCGCCATGATTTATACCGACCGCGACTCGACGGCAGCGACTACCGACGCCAACGGGATATATACTTTGCAGCTGCCTTACGGACGTCAGGATTTGTATATTCGCGGCATAGGTCTGAAAAACACCGTGCGCCGAATAGCGATTTACGAAGACGGCAAGCTCGATATCGCTATCGAAGAAGATGTATATGCTCTCAACGAAGTCGTCGTTACGTCCGCACGCCTTGAACGTGTGCGCAGCGCTATTCTCGGCGCCGAGCGTATCCGGATTGCGGATATTAAGACTATCCCGACCTCGTTTGGCGAAGCCGACGTCATCAAGGTGGCGATGATGCTTCCGGGCGTCAAGTCGGTTGGCGAGGCGTCGAGCGGCATCAATGTGCGCGGCGGCGCTACCGACCAGAACCTTATCATCTTCAACGACGGGACGATATACAACCCCACGCATCTGTTTGGCATACTTTCGACCTTCAACCCCGATGTTGTCAGCAATATGGAGCTGTACAAGAGCAGCATACCCGCGCAATACGGCGGACGCATCTCGGCGGCTCTCGACATCACCAGCCGCGAAGGTAATTTTGAGAAATTCACCGGCTCGGCAAGTATCGGACTGCTGACGAGCAGCCTGTGTCTCGACGTGCCGATGGGCAGCAAAACCTCGCTGATAGCCGGCGGACGGACAACATATTCGGACTGGATGCTCAAAATGCTGCCGAAAAAAAGCGGTTACAAAGATGGCAGCGCCGGATTCTACGACGCCAATCTCAACTTTGTGCATAAAGCCGATGCCGCCAATACGCTTATGATCAACGGATATTACAGTCGCGACCGCTTCAGCTTCGACGGCTCGGATCATTATTCGTATATCAACGGCAACGGCTCGCTGAAATGGCGGCACTTCTTTGGCGACAATGCAACTTCGTCGTTTACAGCCGGTTACGATCATTACAGCTATACGACGACCAACAGCGCCAACCCCGCAGACGCCTACCTGATGCAGTTTGCCATCCGTCAGGGCTTTGCAAAAATGGACTTTTCGGTCTCGTCGGGCAATCACAAAGTGGATTTTGGACTTGGCGGTATCTACTATTCGCTGATGCCGGGCTTGTTAGAGCCTTACGGCGACGAATCGCTGACGAAAGCCGACAGGGTGAATGAAGAGCGGGCTGCCGAATCGTCGGTTTACTTAGCCGACAGCTGGGAAGTAACGCCCGATCTGCTTATTTATGCCGGAGTGCGCTATTCGATGTTCAACGCGCTCGGTCCGCGTACATACAATATTTACGAGACCGGCTCGCTGCCGACGATAGACAATATAACAGAAACGGTCGATGTCTTAGGCGGAAAAGCGTTCAAGACCTATCACGCGCCCGATTTGCGCTTCTCGATGCGCTATGCGTTTACCGACGATTTCTCGTTTAAAGCAGGCGTCAACACTATGCAGCAAAACATTCACAAGCTGTCGAACACCACCATTATGTCGCCTACGGACACGTGGAAACTGAGCGACGCCAACATTCGCCCTCAGCGCGGGATGCAGGTCTCGGCAGGACTCTACAAAAATATCTTTAACAACAGCATAGAGGCAAGCATCGAGGGCTATTACAAGACCATCAAGGATTATCTCGACTATCGCGGCGGGGCGCAGCTGACTATGAATCATCATATCGAAACCGATGTGATAAACACGAGCGGCAAGGCTTATGGCATCGAACTGATGCTGAAAAAGCCGCAGGGAACCCTCACCGGATGGGTAAGCTATGCCTACGCACGGACTTTACTGCGTCAGGACGACCCGCGCACCATCAAGCCTGTCAACGACGGCAACTGGTATCCCGCCGACTTCGACAAACCGCACGAGTTTAAGTTCGTTGGCAACTATAAATTCACCCAGCGCTACAACCTGTCGCTCAACTGCGAATACAGCACCGGACGCCCTATCACTTTGCCCGCAGCCTCGTATGATTATATGGGCGGCGAATATGTCTATCATTCGGAACGCAACCAAACCCGTATTCCCGATTATTTCCGCACCGACATAGCATTTATCATGCAGCCGACGCACCATCTGACAGTTCTGACACACAGCACTTTCTCTATCGGTGTGTATAACGTAACAGGTCATTACAATGTCTATTCCGTTAATTATATCCGCGAGAACGGAGCGCTCAACGGCTATAAGATGGCTATCTTCGGAGCGCCCATACCCTATCTGTCTTACAATATACGTTTTTGATATGAAAAAGCTAAATCTGATAATAATCCTTTGTCTGATGACTGCCGCGCAGTCGTACAGCCAGTTTCGCGAGCGCGTGTATGTGATGACCGACAAGCAGCTCTACCTGTCGGGCGAACTGATGTGGCTTAAACTCCTGACCACCGACGAAAACGGCA
Organism: Tannerella sp.; assembly: GCA_031272455.1. Taxonomy (GTDB): domain Bacteria; phylum Bacteroidota; class Bacteroidia; order Bacteroidales; family Tannerellaceae; genus Tannerella. The sequence continues at coordinate 12,775 of JAISTS010000043.1, forward strand.
TCCCTGTGTCGCTGAGCAAAATCGGCTATGTAGAGCTTGTAGCCGACTCGACCGCCGAAGTGCAGGCGACGCTCGACATCGTCAACGGCGAAGCAGCCGGATGGATAGAGCTGCCGCGTATGCTGCCTACAGGCTATTACCGCCTGACCGCCTACACACGCTATATGCGTAACGAAGGCTCGACAGCGTTCTTCCAAAAACGTATCGGCGTGATCAATCCTTATATCCGCAACGAGAACTCGTTCCGCAACGACACCACCACCGTCCAAAATGCCGTTCCGACCGGCAATAATATCAGCCTCACGACCGACCGCAATACGTACGAGCGCCGCAGCTCGGGCGAGATACGCATATCGGGACTGCCCGCCGAAAATTTCAAACTGACTGTCTCTGTTGTGGGCATAGACCCCGTGTTCGGAGAGACATCATCCCTGCTGCCCGAATGGAAAAAACACTTGGACGAACAGCATCAACTGCCTTTCGCTTCATCGTATCTGCCCGAATATGAAGGACATATCATCGAAGGACTGCTGAACGACGCCACGACACAGACACCTGTCAACGACCCCAACGCTCGCGCCCTGCTGTCGTATCCGGGCGACAGGCTGCAGGTCTATGGCGGCTATCCGACAGGCGACGGACGGCTGCAATTCATCACTCACGCCTCGACCGGCAAGCGCGAAATGGCAACCGTCGTATCACATCTCGACGGCAAAAATCTACGTCTGGATATCCAGTCGCCCTTTGCACAGCATAACAGCGAAACGCTGCCGCCGCTGAAATTAGACTCTGCGATGCGCGATTTTCTTGAAACACGCAACCTCGTGCTCGCCGCAGCCGAGACCTATCTTGCCGACTCGATGAACCGCATAGCCAAACTGCCGCAGGACTTTTCGTTTCAACTCTACAAATCCTTCCCGCTCGAAGAATATACCCGTATGAGCCGTATGGAAGACCTTTTTGTAGAGTTCATCACGATGGTTCGCATCCGCCGCACATCCGAAGGACAGCGTTTTAATGCTATGAACCAGAATCTCAACGGCTATGCTGTCGGCAATATGCTGGCGCTGCTCGACAATATCCCCGTGCCCGACCACGAACGTATCATCGCCTACGACCCCTCGCTGATAAAAACCATCAATGTCTATCTCGGCAAGTTTCATTTCGGACAGCAGATGTTTGATGGAATACTCGATATACGCACCCTCAAAGGCGATTATCACGGGATAGTGTTCAACTCGGCAACACAGATTATCGACCGGCGCGGCACCCAGCCCTATCGCTATTTCTATTCGCCCGTCTATGACGACGCCGAGCCGCCCTCGCGCGTCCCCGATTTCCGGCATACCCTGCTATGGGAACCCTCCATACCTACCGAACAGGCGCCGGAACAGAGCATCGTCTTCTACACGTCGAGCCTGACGGGCGACTATCTTGTTACCGTCGAAGCTATAACACCTTCGGGAAAAACCCTGTATGGCGTCTGCACTTTTCAGGTGAAATAACAAGATAGATAATACAATAAAACCGCCGCAAATTAGTTTATACTGATAGTCAAACGATAACGAACACTGATATGAATAAATTATTGCGCGGCAGTTTTTTGCTGCTGACATTGTTTGCTGCATACACGGGCGTAAATGCCCAGGACGACAAGGCGGAGAGCTTCAGCCCTCTGCATACGGCTATCCCGTCGCTGTCTATCGCACCCGACGCTCGCGGCGGCTCGATGGGCGACAACGGCGTGGCAACGCTTCCCGACATCAATTCGCAATACTGGAATCCGGCGAAATACCCGTTTATGTACAGTCAGGCGGGCGCGGGAATATCCTATACCCCTTGGCTTCGCAAGCTTGTCAGCGACGTGGCATTGACCTACGCCGCAGGCTACTACAAGCTCGGCAGCAGCGACCGCGCAGCCGTCAGCGCCTCACTGCGCTATTTCTCGCTCGGCGAAGTGCCCCTGACCGAATACGGCGGTATCAAATATATGGACCTGAACCCCTACGAGATGGCTCTCGACGCAAGCTACAGTATGAAACTGTCGGAATCGTCGTCGGCAGCCGTAACACTGCGCTACATACGCTCGGATATGGGCGCCGATGCCGACGACGAGCTGCAACCCGACAACGGCTTCGCCGCCGATATTTCGGGCTATACCGAAAAATATGTCTATCTCGGCGAAGCGGAATGTCTCTGGAGCGGCGGTATCCATATCTCTAACCTCGGTACGAAAATCTCGTTCGACGGCGGCGCTACGCAACAGTTCCTACCCGCCAACCTGAAAATCGGCACCGGTCTGCTCTACCCTATCGACGAATACAACCAGATAGGCTTCTATCTCGACCTCAACAAATATCTCGTCCCCAGCGTGCCCGTGCAGCAGGAAGACGAAGACGACGACGCCTTCGAGCTGCGCAAAGACCGCTACAACTCGATGAACTCCATCGCCGGAGCCTTCAATTCGTTCTCCGACGCTCCCGGCGGGATGAACGAAGAACTGAAAGAGGTGAATATCTCGTTCGGGATGGAATATAACTACAACGAGCAGTTCTTCGTGCGCGGCGGCTACTACTACGAAGACCGTATGAAAGGCAACCGCCAGTATTTCTCCGTAGGCGCCGGCTTCCGTATGAACGTGTTCCAGCTCGACGCCGCCTATCTTATCAGCACCGTGCAGAGCAACCCGCTCGACCAGACGCTGCGTTTCTCGCTCTCGTTCGATATGGACGGGCTTAAAAATCTCTTCCAATGAACATCCGCATCGGCTTCGGATACGATGTGCACCGCCTTGTCGAAGGACGCGAACTGTGGCTCGGCGGCATCAAAATACCGCATAGCGCCGGACTGCTCGGACATAGCGACGCCGATGTGCTTATCCACGCCCTTTGCGACGCCCTGCTCGGAGCCGCCAACCTGCGCGATATAGGCTATCATTTTCCCGATACCGACAAGCAATACAAAAATATCGACAGCAAACGGCTGCTGAAAAAGACCATCGAACTGCTCGCCGCAAAAGGCTATACGCTCGGCAATGCCGATATCACCGTCTGCACCGAACAACCGAAAATCAACCCTTATATCCCCGAAATGCAACGCTGCCTCGCCGAAGTAACAGGCGCCGACCCCGACAGCATCTCAATAAAAGCTACGACCAACGAAACGCTCGGCTTCGTCGGTCGCAAAGAAGGTATCGCCGCTTATGCTGTGGCGCTGATTAAAACATGATAAGTGAATCGCTTATTCGACGACACGTTTGCCGGAAGCGGGGAACATCCCCGACATAATACCGCCAGTCGCAGTGTTGTCGTCTTTCTTCGTGAGCTGCAAGTCAACATCGTAGCCGCCGGCAAAGAAATAGAACGTTATCGACACGGGATCCGCCGTTTCTTCAATCCTGTCAATGGCGATGGCGTCGCCTTCGAGACCATTCATCTCGCCGACCAACTTGCCGTCAACGCGCGAAAAGGTTACGAGCATTGTTGCGTCGCCGTTGGGCGTTCCTTCGACTACCACTTCCCACTTGCCGACAAAATAATCAGCCGCCTGACCGGTCTGTGCACTGAGGGTCATCGTCGCCAGCATCATACACACACCTGCTAAAATCAAATTCATTCTTTTCATTTCGTTACATAAATTAAATTAGACAATACGTTTTTTTGACGATGCAAAATTAGTCGCATTTTTCATACCCCGAAAGGTCTGAAAGGATACAATATTGGTCTATTTTACGCTTTTTGTTGTTTTTCTAAACCGAATGGCTTATCTTTGCAGGAAAATTACGTTGATATGAACAAAAGCGCTTTACCCTTCACCTGGCTCAACGACATCGTGGATGCCGACGACGTTGTCAGGCTCGACAACGACCTGATACTGTTCGACCATACCGCCATCCGTTCTGTTCCCGACTATCCGTTCAAGCCCGAATATGTGGTCGGGATAGTCTGTACAGGTGGCGATATGCGAATGTCGGTCAACCTGAAGCCGTATCACGCCATAGCGCCCTGCGTACTCGTTTCGCATACCTTTCAGACCTTGCAGTTCAACAGCTTCAGCGACGATTTTCAAGGTTTTTTCAGCATTATGGCGCCGCGTTTTGCGGGCGACCTGTTCCAGAACTCCCAAGACACGCTGCCCGTTTATCTCTCCGTTTATGAAAACTCGCTGATACCGATTACTCGCGCAGCCTCGGCGTCGATGCGAACCATCTATTCGCTCATACTGCAAGCGCTGAAGACGACCGATAATCCTTTTCGCGCCAAAGTGGTTAAACACCTGATTAACGCAGCGTTCTATGGCGCAGGCTATCATTTTCATCAGATAGAAATAAAGACAAAAAACAAGAAAGAAGCGCTGGTGGACGATTTCCTGAACCTCTTGCGGACGAATTTTCGCGAACATCGCGACACGGCTTTCTATGCCGACAAGATGTGCCTTACTGTCAAATATCTGTCGAAAGTACTGAAAGAAAACAGTCGCAAATCGGCGTCAGACTGGATTGAAGAGTTCGTGATGAACGAGGCAAAAGCCCTGCTGAAATCGACAAAAATGACTGTACAGCAAATCAGCGACGAGCTGAACTTCCCCTCGCAGTCGTTTTTCGGGAAATATTTTAAGCGTCAGACCGGCGTTTCGCCCAAAGAATACCGAAAATAGCCGAAAATTCTTACCTTTGCGGGGATGAAAGACTTGAAAACCGACATAATGTACCTGACGGGAGTAGGACCGAAGCGCGCGGAGATACTGCGCAGCGAGCTTGGCGTCGCCACCTACGAAGACCTGCTCTACTGCTTCCCGTACCGGTATTTCGACCGCAGCCGCTTCTATAAAATCAGCGAGATCGACAGCACGACCCAGCATATACAGATGCGCGGATGGTTTGTGCACTTCGACCTGCTCGGCGAGGGACGTGCAAAACGTTTTGTCGGCAAGTTTACCGACGGCGAACGCTATATCGACATCGTATGGTTCAAGGGCTTGAAATATATTGTCGGCAAGTACCGAACTGATTGCGAATATATTATCTTCGGCAAGCCTTCGGAATTTGGACGACGCTACAATTTTGTGCATCCCGACGTTGACCTGCCCGCCGCCGAGGAACAGGTTGCCGGAGGACTGACGCCGCTGTACAACACTACGGAGCTGATGAAGAAGATGTTCCTCAACTCGCGGGCTATTCAGAACCTGCAGTTTGCCGCGCTCAAAGATCTCGACCGTACGCTGCCCGAAACGCTGCCTGCCAGTCTGACCACACGACGCGGGATGATGTCGTTCTCGGAGGCTATGTGCAATATCCATTTCCCCGATTCGGGCGAGATGCTCGAACGGGCGAAATACCGGCTTAAGTTCGACGAGCTGTTCTACAATCAGCTGCATATCCTGCGCACGGCGCGGCTAAGGCAGCAGAAACTCAAAGGATTGGTCTGTTCAAAAGTGGGCGCCTGCTTTCACGAGTTCTACCATCATCACCTGCCATTCACCCTGACCAAAGCACAGGAACGTGTTGTCAGAGAGATATTTAACGATATGAAAAGTGGACGCCAGATGAACCGCCTGCTACAGGGCGACGTAGGCAGCGGAAAGACGCTCGTCGCCCTGCTTGCTATGCTCATCGCCATCGACAACGGCTATCAGACCTGCATTATGGCGCCGACGGAAATACTTGCGCAACAGCACTTTGCCACGCTGTCGAAGCTGCTCGAAGGGATGGATGTCGGCTTGGCGCTGCTGACCGGCTCGACAAAAAAACGCGACCGCGACCGGATACTTCCCGGCATAGCAGACGGCAGCCTGCGGCTCGTCGTCGGCACCCACGCCCTTATCGAAGAGACGGTAGTGTTTCATTCGCTCGGATTGGCTATCATCGACGAACAGCACCGCTTCGGCGTCGCCCAACGCTCACGCCTCTGGATCAAGAATGTATCCGTCCCGCACGTGCTGATTATGACGGCGACGCCTATCCCGCGCACGCTGGCAATGACGTTCTACGGCGACCTCGACGTGTCGGTCATCGACGAACTGCCTCCGGGGCGCAAACCCGTCAAGACCGTGCATCGCTTCGATAACAAACGCGCTCAACTGTTTGATTTCCTGCGCGATGAGATACGCAAAGGACGGCAGGTGTATGTCGTTTATCCGCTCATTCAGGAAAGCGAAAAAATGGACTTCAAAAACCTGCAGGACGGATACAGGCTGTTCAGCGAGGTGTATCCCGAATATCAGGTATGTATGGTGCACGGTAAGATGAAACCTCAGGAAAAGGAAGCCGCTATGCAACAGTTTGTCAGCGGCGAAGCGCAGATTCTCGTCGCCACAACAGTAATAGAGGTCGGCGTCAATGTCCCCAATGCTTCGGTGATGGTTATCGAGAGCGCCGAGCGCTTCGGACTGTCGCAGCTGCACCAGTTGCGCGGGCGTGTGGGACGCGGAGCCGAGCAGTCGTACTGCATCCTCGTAACGTCGTACGAGCTGGGCGACGACACGCGGACACGGCTCGACGTGATGGTCAGCACTAACGATGGCTTCCGCATTGCCGAAGAAGACCTCAAACTGCGCGGACACGGCGACCTCGAAGGCACACAGCAAAGCGGCTATGGAGTATTTCTCAAAATTGCCAGCCTCGCCTCCGACGGTCAAATACTGCAGGAAGCCCGCGACATCGCCGCCGACATCCTAAATAATGACCCTAATCTGGAACGACCGGAAAATCAAATACTTCGCGAACGCCTGCGTTCGCTCTTCAATCTTAAAACGAGTTGGGGATTAATCAGTTAAACAACTGTTGTGGTCCCACTTGGGCTTGAACCAAGGACCCCCTGATTATGAGTCAGATGCTCTAACCAACTGAGCTATGGGACCTGTTTCCGCTATCTTCATCGGAAATCGGGCGCAAAGATAATGCAAAATTATGAGACCGCAAACATAAACTGCAAAATTTTATCGTATTCTTGCCGTAATCTTGAAAACTTCGCGTAATTTTGCGCCGCTAATATGAACGAAAACGATAATAAACCGACACCCGACGCTTCGGTCAACCGCCCGATAGATGTCCGTAAAGTGCTGACACAGAAAGCTCCGCGTATAGCCGCGAAGATTCCCGCCTTTCTGGTGAACCGGCTTTGCAGCCTTATCCACGAAGACGAGCTGAATGCTATTATCGTGCGCAACCGCCATCTTGACGGCGTAGCTTTTATGCAGGCTTTGGTCAACGACTTCGGGCTGACTTTGCAACTGCACGGCGAAGCACATCTTCCTGATACAGGGCGATTTATCTTTGCTTCCAATCATCCTCTCGGAGGTATGGACGGCATCTGTCTCGCCGCTACTGTCGGCGAACGCTACAACTCGAAAATCAGCTATTTAGTCAATGATTTACTGATGTTTATCCCTAACTTACAGTCTATCTTCGTGCCGATAAACAAGCACGGAGCGCAGGGACGCCAAGCCGCCGCCAAAATCGACGAGGCTTTCCGTTCCGATCGCCAGATAATCACTTTTCCCGCCGGACTGTGTTCGCGCCGAATAAAAGGGAAAATTGCTGACCTTAAATGGCATAAATCGTTCATCCAGAAAGCTGTACAATACGAGCGCGACATCGTTCCGGTCTTTTTTGAGGGACGCAATTCGGCTTTTTTTTACCGTCTGGCAAATTTTCGCAAGCTGATTGGGGTGAAAATGAATTTTGAAATGTTATTTTTGCCGGACGAACTGTTCAAAAATAAAAACCAAACGTTCGGGATATATTTCGGCGAGCCGATTGCGTGGCAGACCTTCGACAAGTCGAAAAGCAGCGACGAATGGGCTTCGTGGGTCCGGGATAAAGTTTATAAACTAAAAGAAATTAATGAGTTATGCAAGAAATAATAGCGCCGGTAGGGCGCGATGAACTAAAACGTGAACTGACGCAGGATAAACGCCTGCGCAAAACGAACAAGTCTGATAATGAGATTTATATCATTACGGCTCAAAATTCACCGCAAGTGATGCAGGAAATCGGGCGGCTGCGCGAAATCGCCTTCAGGCATTACGGCGGCGGAACAGGCAAAGACGTTGATATTGACGAGTTTGATACTATGGATAATGCATATCGCCAGCTTATCGTCTGGAGTCCGCAGACCGAAGAAATCCTCGGCGGCTACCGTTTTCTCTGCGGCGCCGATGTGCGCTTCGACGAGAACGGCAAACCCGTGCTCGCCACCTCTCACCTGTTCAATTTCTCGGAACGCTTTCTGACTGATTATCTGCCTTATACCGTCGAATTGGGACGCTCGTTCGTGTCCGTTGACTATCAGGCAACCCTAAGCTCGTCGAAAAGCATCTTTATTCTTGATAATCTGTGGGATGGACTGGGGGCGCTGACCGTCGTTGACCCCCGACTGAAATATTTCTACGGCAAAGTTACTATGTACAACACTTACGACGTCGAGTCGCGTAATATGATTCTGTATTTCCTGAACAAGCACTTCCCCGACCCCGAACAGCTTGTTACGCCCATCTGTCCGCTTCAAACGAAAACGGATATCGAAGAGATGTCTAAACTGTTCTGCCAGAGCGATTTCAAAGATAACTACCGCATACTGAATCAGGAAGTGCGCAAACGCGGCATCAACGTACCACCGCTCGTCAACGCCTATATGAACCTCTCGCCCAAGATGCGCGTCTTCGGAACAGCTATCAACCACGATTTCGGCGATGTCGAAGAAACCGGCATCCTAATCTCTATCAGCGATATCCTCGAAGACAAGAAGAAACGGCATATCGAGACGTTCTTGACGGAGATTAATGGAGGTTGAAGGGGGTTTTTTGGTGCAAGGTGCAGGGTGCACGAGATGTCGTTCAACCGTGCACCGTTTAACCGTTCCACCGTGCACCCTACTTACTACTAACTACTTGATTACAACCTTCCACCTCCTTTCTCCAATGATTATGACAAAGAATCCTTGCGGCAGCTGGATTTCGGTCTCGCCTGCCGCTATATTTTGCGCCTTAAACAATATTCCCGACATATTGAATATCCGTACCTGAGCCGGATTAGACGTGCTGATATACAGCGTATTGCCGTATGACCATACTTTCGTTTTGTCAACTTCGGACTTGCCCGTATAGCCTGTAAAGCCGCTGATATGCAGCGTTAACGGCTCTGTTACTTGCAAGATTTTGACTGTTTTTGTGCCGTCGGCGTTAGCAGTGATTTTTATTCCTTCCTTATCGCGAATCGGGATGCCGGTTGTAACCGTCAAACCTTCAAGGTCGTAGCCGTCGAGCGCCGTTACGGTAAAGACAAAGTCCGACTGCGAGGGAATGGAATGTCGTCCGGCGGGCGGATCGGTCGTGATACCTTTGACTTCGGGCAAGACAACAAGCCGCATAATCGTGGGATAAAGCCGCTCACCGCCAAACTCATACGCGCCCATATCTATCAGGTCGTCGATAATGCGCTCGCTTTGCGACAGGTCGTACGGCACTCCGCGAATGATGGCGTTGAGGTCAACTTTGCTCAATGGTGTATCCCAACGGGTGGACTGGACGTTCAAAAACGACACCGAGCCTGCGTTCACCGGTGCGCTGTAATCGCGCAAACGGTAATCGCCCTCCTGCATACTGCCATCGTCGGCAAAACCGGAAGTCTGATAAGGATCCGCCCCGTCTAGATTGCGCCCTTTATCCGTTCCGTAATTCGCGTTCCAGTTAGTGCTGCCGCCGGAGCCTTGAATCATACTGTAAGCGTATATCGGTGCGCTATACTCATTGGCGACATTGGCGGAGTTCAGGTTGCGTAGCTTAACAGAAGACATAAGACTTGTGCCGCTCTGGTTCCCCGCGATAATGCTATTTCCAAACTCCGGCGTGGAGCCGCTGTTAAAGACGCCGCCGCCTGTGGTTGTGGCACGGTTGCCACCGATGGTTGTGTTATAAATTCGGGGATTGGCAATGTAATTGTACATCCCCCCGCCCTTCGACGCCGTGTTGCCGCTTATCTCGGTGTTATAAATCAGCGGACTGCTGCCGGATTCGATATAGATACCTCCGCCGTTGGTGGCGCTGTTAGCGCGGATGATGAGGTTGGCTATTGTCGGCGAGGCGTTGCGCAGTCGGATGCCGCCGCCGTCTGTGGCTGAGCCGCCTTCTACTATGACGCCGTCAATGCGTGATGCGGTCGTTACGCCGACTATCTGCATCACAGAGTTGCCGTTGCCACGGAGGACGGTCTGATGCTCGGCGAAGTTGCGTTCGTAGAGGTAGGTCTCGTCGCCGGTAAAGCCGCCGTAGATTTCTACGCCGTCTTTGGTGAGCGTAAACGAGTTGCCCGACGAGGGCGTGTAAGTCCCTTCCTGCAACCAGATAAAATCGCCGGGCGTGGCTTGCAGTAGCGCCGTTTCGAGCGTTGTCGGGCTGCCCCAGGATGCGCCGATGCTGCCTGCCGTGCCGTCGGGCGTAACGAAGAAGGCTCGCGCGGCGTTGTAGAGGTCTTTGGTCAGCGTCAGCGTCTTGGTGTAGGTCGTAATGCCATAGCTTACCGTTGCCGTCAGCGTGATCGTCTTATGCCCTTCGGTCGGGAAGATGACTGTCAGGCT
>JAISTS010000121.1 GCA_031272455.1 Tannerella sp.
GGCTCGGTTGCCGGCGCCCTGTTTGCGCTGACCTACGACGTCGAGGCGGGCGACCTGAAAGCATCGTTCCTGATGGAACACTACGACCGCTCGCTCAATACCGGCTTTACGCTCTTCGACTTCGATAACGACGGAGTGCAGGAAATATGCTATCGCGACGAAAAAACGCTGCGTATCATCAAACCGACCAAGCCCTACGTCTCGATCAGCGACAACGACCCCTCGGTTATCCTGTTCAAAGAGCAGTGTAATTCCGATACGGGATTTGAATACCCCGTAATCGCCGACGTTGACAACGACGCCTCGGCTGAGATATGCGTGCTCGGTACGTTCAATTCAGCTGAAAACGTCTATGAAGCCTTCCTGTTTGTGCTTGGCAACGGCAGCGGCGACAAGTTTGCGCCCGCACGCAAGGTGTGGAACCAGTTTATGTACGACCCGTTCAAGATCGACGATAATTTGCAGACGCCCATACGTCCGGCTATCGACCGCTTGCAGTCGTCGTTCAACTACCGCCTTGTCGTGCGCGACGAGAATGGCGACACCGTCCGCGTGATTGACCAATATAATCCGTACAACGCGACTATCAATCAGGCGCCTTATCATAACGCGATTAACGAAGGCGACCGTCAACTGCCCATCTACAATCCCATTGTCTTCCTGACACAAGCGGCAATAGGATGGCATAACGAAGACGCGCCCAAGCTCGTGTTTGAAGATAATAAATACTATATCGAAATCACCGTCAGCAACGGCGAACATGCCCGCACCGACATAGCAACTGCCACTCCGATAGCTATTTACAAAAACAATAAAGTGACAGCCGCAAATCTGATTGACAAATCGCCCCTGTCGGCGTGGACTAATGTTGCGACGGGAACAAATATCAGCGCTCCGATCAAGAGCGGCGAGAAAGTGCGTATCCGCCGTCTGATAGGCTCAGCCGCTTCACTTTGGGATGGCATTTATATTGTCCGTCTTGGCGACGATAGCGGCGGCACCCCGTGGGTATGGCGTTGGGGCTTGAACTCCGACCGCTCAGGCGTGCCCGACGACGCCAAAGGTATAGGCATAGCACGTCGAGCCTACCGCGACTGCGCGTGGGACGACCAGTGGGTGCGCGTATCGCGTTTCCTGATCTATCCCGACGACGACTTCGCAACGGTACAGCATTACAGCACGACGATGATCGACATCCTCGCCAACGATGTGCTGCTGCCGCCCTGCGACACTATCACCCTTACGCCCGATAAGCTGATCACCCCCGCAGGTGCAGGAGTGCTCAAAGGCGACTTCGGCGAGATACGCATAGTGAACAATAAACTGCTCTATACGGCGCCTTCGCCCTCGTTGCATACCGGCGTGGTCAATATCTCATACGTTCTGGAGTATCCCCAAGAAAACGAATACCACCGCGCAGAGATATACATCTATCTTGTCGAGAGCTGTACGGAAACATTCAGCGCCTGCTCGGGTCAGCCCTATCAGGTATGCCTCAAAGAAAATCCTGCGGGAGTGAAGTTTAAGTGGTATGATATGAATTATGCCTCGCTCGGCTCGACGGCTCCGCTGATAGAAAATCCCACTGCCAACGTGTCGTATTACGTAAAACCCGACTTTTCGGGCGTTACGACGGGCAACCCGTGGCTTGTGCTTAAAGATAAGGACTTCCCGACTACGAAAATCACTGTCAATGTGCACAGCTCGGCAGGCGACGACACTCTCCGCTGGACAGGCGTTGACGACAGCGACTGGTTTAATCCGGGCAACTGGGTTAAGGTGGTCAACGGCAAGCATCTGCTGACCGACGAGATACCTAACAGCCCCTGTATCAACGTGGTATTAGGCGAAGGCAGTATCTATTATCCCGAACTGACGGGCGACGTGAACTGCTCGCATATTCATCTCGAAGATAAAACGGTCTTCACCGGCTTGCAGCATCTCGACTATGCTACGGCATCGCTCGAATATCAGCCCGAAACATCGGAGAAAGGACGCTTCACGATGTGGTCGGCGCCGCTCAAAAATATGTACACCGGCGACTATCACTTCCCGAAAGAGGACACCGGACTGCCGCACTGGGGCTTGGTCTATATGAACTTCTTTCAGGCAGCCAACCCCGACTATGCCGGAAGCGTGGCTGAAGAGAAGGCATTCACGGCTACCTTTGGCGATATGGACACTCAACTGCCGCTCGGCAAAGCGTTCAATATCAATATCCTGCCCAATGTCGAAGGCAAACGTTTCACCTTCCCCAAGACATTCGACCGCTATACGGCATCGAACGGCACAACGCAGACCGGAGTGCTCGACCGTACCAACGCAGCGCGGTTTATCACCGACGGCGTGATGCAGGCAAACGGCACACTCGAACTGCCCGTTGACGACCAATATTCGCTGATACAGATTGTCAATCCTTTCGCTGCTTATCTGAAAGTCAATGAGTTTCTTGCTCTGCCGGCTAACAGCGCCAAGCTCGAAAACGCCTACAAGCTCTGGGATGGCAAGCTCGAAAGCGGCTTCGTTACGCTGCTGACCGAGGGCAACTCGCTCAGGATGGTGATTGCCGATGCCGATAAGATACCGGCGGAGACAGAAACGCTCGTCGAGCCGTTCCATTCGTTCTTCGTAATGAAAAAACAGGGCGCCTCGTTCAGCAAACTCACCATTAAACCCGAAATGCTGACTACCGTCGCGCCAACATCGAAACTTGTGCTGCGCAGCGCACCGGCTGCCGATAAGGGCGTACTGCGTATCACGGCACGGCAGCAATCGAACAGCAACGCCACAGTGCTAAGACGTCAGAGTGGGGCAGTGCCCGCTTACGACGCCGACGAAGATTCGCGTAAAGTGTTTATCGACGATGTGCCGCTGCTCGTCTATTCGATCACCGACGGAGGCGACGCGCTGTCGATCAACCAGAGCGACGACTTCACGCATAACGTGCGCCTCGGACTGCGTATCCGCAACTTGAGCCAGCCCGTAACGCTCACATTCTCCGAAGTGCAGAATTTCGGACGCCGAGTATGGCTCGTGGATAAGGAAACAGGACGCGAAACCGACCTGCTGACGCAACCCGAATATACCTTCACGGCAAAAGCCGGCTCTACGGCGTCGGAACTGAACGACCGCTTCACTCTGCGCTTCGGCGAGCCGACGGCGGCAGATGCGGTGGAATCGGGTGTGCGTGTGTATGCGGCTGAGGGTCAGATACATATCAGAGCGCTTGACGGCGTGCTGACCGGCGTCGAAGTGTTCAACGTCAGCGGCGCCCTCGTATGGCGCAGCAACGGCGGAACGGCGGAAACAAGCGTCGCCGTCGCTCCGGATCAGGTCTATTTAGTCCGTACGGCTGTCAATGGCAAACCGTGCGAAACAAAAAAAATAATGGTATTTAATTGATTTGTAATTTAAAATTTTTAATTTTGCGGTTTTAAATACGATGAGAACGTTAAAACGACATATCAGGACAGAGTGCAGCGGTGGCAACATCGCTGCCATGTCCCGTTTGCGTTCAACTGTCGGCTGGGGTAACGACGTCTGTCAGAATCGCTGTATGCGACATATCACGGATGATGATGCCCTCGTCAAACTCCTCGTATGCGACTGTCAACCTCGTCAAAAAATGCATCGACGCTCGTGGCGTTACACGCTGCCGCTGCCTGCCGAAAGGATGTCGGCGAAGGCTCGGCAACGCTCTCAATCGATTTCACGAACGACAATGTCCGCGCAAAGTCAAGAAAACTCTGCGCCTCAATACTGCTGCTGTCAATCAAAAGTGCTGTCATCTTATTCTACATTATGGTTTGACGCAGCAAAGGTAACAAATAATTCTATAAGAACAAATAAAATAAACCAACAATACAGTAAATAAGGCAAAACAATGAAAACTAAATCAATAATCAGAAACGTGGCAACGGGCGCTTTCGCCCTGACGCTTGCTCTCGTACCGACTTTGCTCCGTGCTCAGTTTATAGTCAATAACGATACGACGTTGACCGGACCGCTGCAACCGGTAGTGGCTTATGTTACGCTCAATGACATAATTCCCAGCACTACCTATACGGTATCCATAGGTGCAATTACGCCTGCCGGAGCGGGTACGGCAGTCCTTTCCGGGACGCATAATATCAAGTTCACTCCTTCAGCAGGCATACCGGCAACAGGTCTGCCCTTTCAGTATGTTGACATCGCTTACACTGTTGATGTCGGCGGCAATCAGAGGTCGGGTATCCTGACTGTCATTGTTGAAGAATTCAACCTGCCCGCAAATGTGCTGATGTCGGATGTAGATTGCTACGCTCCAATGCAGACAAACATCACTTTTACACCGAGCCTGAAATATACTCTGGGTGTGGGTAGTAGTGATAACAACCACCTTAACACATTCAGTATGGCGGTAGTAGGCGACTTGAATGGCGACGGTAAACCGGAAATCATTGTTATGGGCGGACATTCATCTAATTTCTACAATCCGCATATTAATATTTTTAATGGACAGACAGGCAGACGAATGATGCGTTATGATATACGGAATGGTTATTCATATAAGAACGACGCAACGAGCAATGATGAAAATAGCGCAAATGGATATACATCAACTCTTCTTCCGAACTTGCCGGGTGCATCACATAACTATAACACGGTGGGTGGCGAAGATTATCATAACGGATTACAGAATATAGCTATTGCCGATATAGACAATGACGGATATGGAGAGATTATTTTTTCGGCAGACTGGTATAACGCTGCTAATCCGGGCGGTTTGTACTGTTTGCGTCCCAACTGGTTACTTTCGCCCAATAATACTTCAGGCATTCCTGATTCGATTGATACTGCTAACCCCCTGACACTCGTATGGAGAAGCACGGATGCTACCGGCACGAACTATTATCATTTGCAAAGCGACAGGGGGACGCCCAATAATTCGCATTTTGAAAAAGCAATGCCTTACATTGCCGATTTCAACGGTGACGGCAAAGCCGAGATACTTGTGCTGAATAAAATTTTTGACGGACAAACTGGAAGGCTTGTGGTATGCCTCGAAACATTGGATTTCTTTGTATATTCTTCTACTCAAAGCACTGCTGACGTCAATCGACAAAGCGCTTTTGTCGGCAGATTGACTACTACTGCTCGATACAAAGGAATGGGTAATATGGCTGTCATAGGTATTGAGGATTTTAACGGTGATGGCATACTCGATATTGCCGCAGGTAGCAAAGTGTATATTATGAAAGACGTAGGTGGAACTTTAGCGTTAGACCATATTATATACGGACCACCATCATTAACGGCGCAGCGTGGTACCACGAGCGCAACTTTTACTACGCCTGCAACTGACGGTTTTACAGCCATAGCCGATATGGACGGCGACGGCAAATATGAGGTTATTGTTACTACTAATTTGCAAGATGGTTCTGGCGCTGACGTGCCCTTCGTGGTATATATGTGGGACCCTATGGATCCGGCGCATGCAGGTACACTGGCTGATCCGCAAGAAGCAAAAGCCGTTACATATTTGCGACCGAATGGTACGTATGGTACGTATGGTTTGCCATTTGTTGGCGATATAAACGGCTATAATGACGATTACACAGGAACTAAGAAACTGCCCGAACTTTGTTTTGTAATGGGCGGAATGAGAATTGAGGAATCGTATGTGTCAAAAATAAAACCTCATCCATTAGCTACTACGGCTGGAAATGGCGCCCTTAGTGCCGGTGAGGCTTTTGCAGTAAATGGCTCAGGTGAATTGACTAATAGAACAGCTACGCCTGTTACGCGGTTTAGCGGTTGGTCGGGCGCTGGTAGTCATATAGTTGCGTGGACTTATCACGCCAATCCTGATGGAAGCACTCCTTTGCATCAGCGGATGAAGTTGGCGTGGGCGATGGAAGTAACCGACAACTCCAATATGACAGGTATCACGATGTTCGACTTCGACAATAACGGAACACAGGACTTGTGCTATCGTGGTATTTCTCATATCGAAGTTATTTCGCCGACTAAAAATAATCAGAGGTATTTAAGAGACGACGATACATCCAGTTCGCAGTTTATGATGAAATACAGTGTGAATTCAGACCCCGGCACCGGTTATGAGGCTCCTGTGATTGCTGATGTCAATATGGACGCGAGCGCTGACATAATTGTCAGTTATACAGCTGGTTATGCGGGAAGCTATGGCGTATTTGAGCATGCTCCCGGCTCTGATAAGTGGGCGCCATGTCCGCCTGTATGGAATCAGGCGCGTTACAATCCGCGTTTCATTAATGAAGACCTGACAGTTCCCGCTAAACCAATTTCCCGTCTTACAGAATTTACTAATTACAACGGAGTTCTCATAAAGCCGTATAATTCTGAATGGACACAGCAGCCTATAGTAAAATACGGTGATCAATATGTGCCGGTTATACGTGTTCCCGATTTGCAAGTTCTCGACGTGTCGTTAGTCGGTAGTACCTTGTCGTTCAAGGTGATGAATACCGGTCAAGCAACAAACGGCTCAAATATACATATCAGGATATACCGCGACAGCTATACTACTCTGTTTCAAGATAATACAAGTCTAAGAGAGCTGTTCCCCGGCGATGTGCAACAATTCAATATTAATGTTGGAACATTTATTACGTCTATATTTTACATTGTTGTTGGAAGTACGCTTGACAGTCAATACAATATACAGGTTCCACTTTCGGCTTCGGATGCTGCACTGCTTAGCGACTGTAATTGGGCAAACAACATTGAAAGCGTGGCGGCTTTTCTGTTACGCGACGACTATGCGACGGTACCCTATTACAGTACGGTGATGATAGACATTTTGAATAACGACATCTTGAACACCTGTTCTAATCTTGTACTCGACACAACGATGTTCCGTCCTGCCGGCTCAGTGTCGCCCTCGGTCAGTGGTGCGTGGGGTAAAATCGAAATCGTCAACAACAAAATCATCTACCATGCGCCTGCATCGACGTATGTTCCCGATACAGTAATTGACCTGACATATTCCATTAACTGTGGCATATTGAGAACGGCGCATATTTACATATACCTTGTTGGCAGTTGTACTGGTACGTTTAGCGCGTGCGCGGGTACATCTTATACTGTATGTCTCAAAGACCAGCCAACCGGCATCAGGTTCCAATGGTATGACAACCAGTATCAGTACCTCGGTACTACTGCTCCGACAATTCCTGTTCCGGTTAACAATGTATCGTATTACGTAAAACCTGATTTTTCAGTCTTTCCAAACAGTAAATTCCGATTGATGGATTTCCCGTTAACGCAAATAACAGTCAATGTTAACGGCGGTGTAGCTCCAAATGTAACCGACACTATGCGCTGGACAGGTTTTGCAGACGAAGACTGGCATAATCCTTCAAACTGGGTCAAGTTGAAAAATGGCAAACAGATGGCTACGGAAGAAATGCCCAACAGCTCGTGCGTTGACGTCATTCTCGGTGCGAATTGTCCGAACTATCCGACAATAACGTCGCCGGTTACGGTGCGCAATATCCATCTCGAAGACCGCGCAATGCTTGTCGGCTTGCAACATCTGACCTACACGGCGGCGTCGATAGAGTTTATCCCCGTGCCTTCGGAGAAAGGACGGTTCGTGATGTGGTCGGCTCCGCTGAAAGATGTTTACACCGGCGACTATCATTTCCAGACTTCCGGACTTCCGCACTGGGGCAATATCTATATGAACTTCTTCCAGTCGCTGAATCCCGACGTAGGTTCAATGACCATTGTTCGTGAAAAGACGTTTACGGCGACATTCGGAACGATGAACTTTGCGCTATCGCTTGGCAGACCGTTTAATATCTATATGTTGCCCGATACGGAAGGCGAAAAACTGTACTTCCCGCAGACCGCCACTTCATATACCGACGCCAACGGCAATACCGTGTCCGGCTTGTCGCGCACAAATGCGGGCAGGTTTATCACCGACGGCGTTTTGGCTTATAACGGCGATATAGCCGTGCAATACGGCGACTATGGTCCGTCGTGGGCGCTTGTGCAGGTGCTTAATCCGTTCCCTGCATATCTGAAAGTCAACGAATTTCTGACACTGCCGTCGAATGTACCCAAGTTACAAAGTTCGTACAAGGTATGGAGCGGCAATATCGACGAAGATTTCACCAGCGTATTGCTGACGGGCGACACCATGCGTATGGTGCTGACCGACAATCCTGTGCTGCCTACCGGCACCGAGACGCTGATTCCACCCTATCAGTCGTTCTTCGTTACGAAACAGAGTTCGTATCTCGGCATGGCGATAGGTAACCTTAATTACAACTCTTCGATGACTACAACGAAAAATGGCACGTCGTCGGCGCGCTATGTCCTCCGCAGCCTTGAAACAATGGCGGATGATGGACTGCTGCGCATCACGGCACGCCAATCGACATATAAAAACGCGACAGTACTGCGCCACGAGGCAAGCGCCACGGCGTCGTACGACGAAAACGCCGATTCGCGGAAAGCCTTCCTCGACGGCGTGCCCGTCCTGGTCTATTCGCTGACCGCAGACGGCAAAACAGCGCTGGCAATCAACCAGAGTAACGATTTCAGCGCACCAGTACGTCTCTGTATCCGGGTGCGGAACACCGAGACACCCGTAACGTTAGAGTTCAGCGACATAAAAACGTTCGGACGCAAGGTCTATCTGTATGATTATGAAGCAGATAAGACTATCGACCTGCAACAGTCGCCTACGTATCTGTTCGTTGTCAAGCAGCAGCTTAACAGCGACGGCGTGGCAGAAATTACCGACCGCTTCGAGCTTCGCTTCGGCGAACCTACAACAGCGACGGCGATCTCTGATGGCGTTGATGTGTATTCCGTCAAGGGCGGAATCTATGTCGGCGCAAGTTCGGGGACGTTGACTAAGGTGGTGATATACAATTTGTTGGGTCAGGTGGTAACCCGCCGCGACGTTAAGGCGCCGTCGGTTGTCGTACCGCTTGCATCGGGCGAAGTGTATCTCGTCGCCCCCGAAGTTGACGGCAAAGCCTTCGAGGTGCGGAAGGTTCTTGTGCAGTAGGATTTGGTACACGGTGCAAGGTGCACGGTACACGAAAAATACCGTGCACCGTTCAACCGCGTACCGTGAAACCGTTGCGCGGTCGATAGAGACCACTGTTTTTGAAAAAAAGTGCCTTAGGGGGTAAAATTTTTTTCAAAATAAAAACGCTTGATAATGGGCGTTTTATGAATTTGTTTCGTGTAAAAGTAAAAAAAAATTGTCCATAAATTTTCTCATACGAGAAAAAGATTGTATTATTGCAGTCCGAAAGTCGAAACTTGCAATTAAAAAGCTACGGCTTGTAAATAATGCATGAACAACTATGGAGAATAAATTTCGTATGGTATTAAATAGACATATCCTGCTGTTGCTGGTAGCAATATGCCTGACTTCGTGCGTATTAAGCGTGGATGAGGTACGGGACTCGAATCGGACGGTATTAGTATATATCGGACGTGATAACAGCTTGCGTTCATCGTCGGAAGAGAAAATCGAATCGCTGATGAAGGGCTGGGACGGCAGCAACGGGCATCTTATTATATATCAGGATTTATACGATTCGGGTTCTGTTCTTGAGGAGATATATGTTGATAACGGCGTGAAAAAGACGCGCTTACTCGACAGTCATCTTGAGGACAATTCGGCGTCGGCGGCAGTATTTGAGCGTGTGCTCAGGCAGGTGGTGAGTGAATATCCTGCCGATTCATACGGTCTGGTGCTGTTTTCGCATGCTTCGGGCTGGCTGCCGGATGCGACGCTAAGCTCGCCCCGCTCGCTCGAAACGCGCGCCCTCGTGCAGGATAATGCCAACTGGATGAGCCTCAGGGATTTCGCTTCGGTGATACCCGACGGTCAGTTCGATTTCATTGTCTTCGAGGCGTGTTTTATGAGCGGCATCGAAGTGGCGTATGAGCTGCGCAACAAGACGAACTTTATCCTGGCATCGTCTGCCGAGATACTTTCGCCCGGTTTCAAAAGCATCTACGAGACATCGACAAATGAACTGTTTCGCACCCCAGCGGGCTTGGAAACATTCGCACGGCGGGCATTTGAAGAGGTTGACGCCAAGCAGGGCGAGTTGCGCTCGGCAACGTTCAGCCTTATCAAAACGGCAGGACTGTATGAACTGTCGTATTGGCTCGGAGCCAGCATCGACACGAGCGTCGTGGTTAACCTACGCGACGTCCAGCATTTCGACCGCTACTCCTATCATCTGTTTTTTGATTTTGAAGACTATTTTTCGCGTTTGCTCGGTAGCGACGCCGACGTAGCGGAACTGCAACGCCTGATAGCCAACTGTGTGGTCTATCACGCTGCAACACCCGATTTTATGCCCTCGTCGCTCGGCTTTGAAGTCAAAAAACATTCAGGCTTGACAACTTATGTCAGGCAGTCTGGATTCCCTTATCTGAATGAAAGATATCGGGAACTCGAATGGTTTAAAAATGTATTTTAGTTTAAATTTTAAATAATATTAGTATGATAAATTATAAAAATGAGCACCTTAACTGCATTAATTACAAGTCGGACGACTCGTATGGTTTTAAGTATCTGAAAGTGAGCGAAGGAAGTTCGGTCGATTTCAGTGACAAGTACAATTACCTTGTCTTCCTGCTCAAAGGAAATATGCATTTCCATACGGCAGAAGTAGCTGACCGCAAACTGTCGGGCGGTGAAATATTGCTTCTTCCAAAAGGCAGTGTCTATTCGCACGAAGTGCGTCAGGACAGCGAATTAGTCTATTTTTCTTTCTCTATGCTCGCATCCGTATGCGACAAGCTGTATATCCAGCAAACACTTAGCTCGAAAGAAACAATAGAACCGATGAGCATCGTTCCTATCCGCTTCCCGATGGACAATTTCCTAAATACTATTGTGTTTTACCTGAACGAAGGCCTTAACTGCGAACACCTCCACCAACTCAAAGAAAAAGAGATGTTCCTCCTCTTCCGCGGGTTCTATATGAAAAAAGAGTTGACCAAACTGTTCCATGAAATAGCAGGCGAATCGGATTTCCGCAGCATCATTATGCAGAACTATCTGAAAGTGAGAAATGTGGGCGAACTGGCATCGCTGGCAAATATGGGACGTACGACATTCGACTGCAAGTTTAAGAGCGTGTTCGGCACCTCGGCGCGGCAGTGGATGCTCTCGCAACTGGCTAAACACGTGAAAATGAAAGCTATGGACCCCGACGTAACCATCAGCGACCTGATGGCTGAGTTCCATTTCAATTCGGCTACGCATTTCAACTGGTTCTGCCGTAAACAGTTTAAGTGTACCCCACTCGAACTGATACACAGCGTCAGACGAAATTATAAGCCCGAACGGAGCGTTCGACATAGCTGATAAGCAGCTTGAAATCTAACCTCTTGAGGGTATTTTTCAATAAATGTGCACTTTATGTGTACATATATCAAAACTAATGCGTAATTTTGCATTTGGTTTTTTGATTAGAAATTAAATAAGTAAACGTGAGTTATGAAAAAATGGGTATTTTTATTAGTGATGATGTCGTTGAGTATCAGCGCATTTGCCCAGAACATAGCCCTAAAAAGCAATATTCTGTATGATGCAACGACAACGATAAATCTTGGCGTTGAATTTGCCTTGACTGATAAACTGACGCTCGACGTCAGCGCAAATTACAACCCGTGGACATTCAGACAGACGAGTATGGCTCTCGACGGAACCAAACAAACTCTCGATGGTAAATTTCGTCATTTGATGGTACAACCGGAGCTGCGGTGGTGGCTCTGTGAAAAGTTCAACGGGCATTTCTTTGGCGTTCATGCCCATTATGCAAACTATAATGTCGGTGGTCTGGATTTCCTTCCCGACGGGTTCGGCGAATACAAAGACAAGACCACAGGTCAATATGTTGACGGCATCCAAAACAAACGTTTTCAGGGCTGGCTGGCTGGCGGCGGAGTATCCTACGGATATCATCTGCTGCTAAGCAGTCGGTTCAGCCTTGAGTTTACGCTCGGCGTGGGTTATGCCTACCTTGCGTATGATAAATATGATTGCGCCGACTGCGGCACTAAACTGTCGAGCAGCACGATGCACTACCTCGGACCGACGAAAGCCGGAATAACAGCAATATTCATGATACAATAATGAAGGAGGACAAGACGATGAAAAAGTGTAATCTGAAACTTACAGGCATAATTCTCTTCACCTTGCTGACGACGGCGGCAATGGCTCAACTGCGCGTCAAAGTGTCGCCCGAACGCGTCGAAGCCGGCAACGGCACAATGGACGTATCGCTGGTTTTCGACCTTACAGGCTTGAAAATGAAAACTAACGAGACGCTGATACTCACACCGATACTCGTGTCGGGACAAAATACAGCCGAGCTGCCCAAGCTCGTGATAAAAAGTAAACTGAGATATAAATACGACCTGCGCGAACAAACCCTGAGCGGGACGCCGATAGAAGCCGTAAGCAACCGGCAAGTCAACGTCTCCAACCCGACATACTCGGTCGTGAGGTTCGATAAAACAGTTACCTCAGTGCCCTATACCACATCCATACCGCTGAAATCGTGGATGAGCAACGCCGAAGTGCAAATCCGTCAGGAAGCGTTCGGCTGCTGCGGCGTCCCCAGCTCAACGTTAGTATCCGGACTTAACGGCGAAACGCAAAAACGCACCTTTGACCCGCATTTCCGCTATCTCACCCCCGAAAAAGAACAGGAAAAAGTGCGCTTCGAGATAGGCGAGGCTTACCTCGACTTCCCGCAGGGACAAAGCACTATCCGTCCGGAGTTCCGTAACAACCGCTACGAACTCGACAAGATAAACCGTATGCTCGGCATCATAGCTACCGACCCCGACGTCCGCGTAACAAGCGTCGAGATGCGCGGCTACGCATCGCCCGAAGCATCACGCGAATTTAACTTCGACCTGTCGTACAAACGCGCTCAGGCTATGCGCGAATATTTCGCACGTATGAGCACCATCCCGTCGGAAATGTTCCGTACAGGCGTCGGCGGCGAAGACTGGGAAAGCCTGCGCCGACTGATCGAAGACCGCTACTACGACCTGCCCGACAAATGGCAGGTGCTCAATATCATCGCTAACGAACCTGATTGGGATCGCCGCGAACAACTGATAAAGAACGTGGGCGGCGGAACGGCTTACCGCAAGATCTTCAACGAGCTGTATCCTAAACTGCGCCGTGTGGACTGCCAGATCAACTTTGTCGTGCGTGAGTTCACTACCGAAGAAGGTAAAAAGCGCATCAAAGAACAGCCTAAACTGCTAAGCCAGAACGAGATGTACCAAATAGCAAGGACATATCCCGAAGGCAGCCGCGAATTTAACGAGACGCTGATAACAGCCCGCCAACAGTTCCCTGACAACGATGTCGCCAACCTGAACGGTGCAGCGGCAGCCCTCGCCGAAGGCGATGTCGAACTGGCACGTGAATATCTCGACAAGGTTGAAAATACCACTCTGCCCGAATATCACAACTGTATCGGTGTGCTGCGTATGTACGAAGGCAGATACGACGAAGCTGCGTCGCACCTGAAAACAGCCGAACAGGCAGGTCTTAGCGAGGCTACGCACAACCTCAACGAACTGGCGAAACTGAAAGGTCAAACGACGACAGGCGGTAAAAAGAAACGTAAATAAAAAAAGTATATAATCGCATGTACCACAAGTGTTTATATGCGGCGGCGATAATAACGCTTTGCATAGCGCAGGGCTGCAACAACGGGCGTCAACAGGCGCCCGCTGCTGTTCAGCGCACCTTCGTAGTCCCCTCCATTCCGCAATTCTATACCGATCCGCAGGCGCGTGCCGACTATTTGGCAACGCACTACTGGGATAATTTCGACTTCGCCGATACAGCGTTTTACGGCTCGTCGGCATCGGTAACCGAGCAGGCTACGGTCAACTTTCTCGATGTGCTGAACTATGCCGTCGGACGTGAGGCTGACAATGGCGTCAAGGTGTTGATGGATAAGGCTTTGAGCGATACGATGGCTTACCGCTGGTTTGCTGCAACGCTCGAACGCTATCTCTACGACCCGAACTCGCCCATCCGCAACGCCGAATATTTCATACCTGTCGTCGCTCACCGTTTAGCTAACGAACATCTTGACGAAGGACAGCGCCTGCGCCTGCAAATTATGTACGACAATCTGATGAAAAACCGTCCGGAGACACGCGCAGCCGATATTCATTTCGAGATGCCGAACGGACAACGGAAGACATTGTCGGAACTGCGGTCTGATTTTGTCCTGCTCATATTTCATAATGTTGGCTGCGAAGCCTGTCGTACCCTGATAGCGCGTATCGAGCAGTCGGAAGCCATCAAAGCTATGCAGGCACGTAAACAGCTGACAATCTTGGCGATTTATCCCGAAGCAAAAAAAGACGAATGGCAGTCGCACCTGTCGGAAATCCCGTCGTCGTGGCTCTGTGGCTACGATTACAGCGGCGAAATCGACACACGTGAGACCTACGCCCTCAGCGCCATCCCGACTATCTTCCTGCTCGACCGCGATAAGTATGTCATTCTCCGCGACCCATCCGTAGCTATGGTCGAGCATGCGCTGACGGTTATCGCCGAGCAGCTTTAGCTGTTATAGTGTGCGCAGGTTGCCACCGATTTTATTGATTATTGCCGCCGGAATTTCCAGTTCACGGGCTATTTGTTGCCATTGCGAAACGGCATCTGCCACTTTTGCAATCACTTCATCCGGTTTTCTGATATTTGCGAGAGCTGCTACCTGTTTTATATCCTGTTTTGTTATTTCGTCGCGTTTTCCGTTGATTGTCAGCTGATGAAACGCAGTGTAACCGCCTTCGGGATTATAGGAATAGGTCATATCATAAGCCGGCGACAGTCGCCAAACCCCATCCCTGTTCATAAGAAATGAGATGTTTTTGCAATGGTCGTCCTGATTTCTTGCAATAACATTGAATACCATCCGGCGAAACATTTGTTCTGCGTCGATGTATGGCAGATTGAGCGTCCGCATGGTTTGAAATACTTGCTCATAGGAATATGCTCCGGGACTGTTGAAGTCGTAATGAGCTAATCCACAGAGCGTTTGTGTGTGAATTTTTTCTAAGTTCGACGGACGGTCGAAACGACGGGTCATAAAATGCCTGCGCCGATTTTCGTGCAACAGCATAGAGAACGTCATTTCAATACCGCATGCCAAAGCCATACGATAATAGGCATATTCGATCTGTCCGTAATGTTGCGGGTCGCCCAATCTCTTGTTTGTTACACCGTCCATTTTTAACAGCCAGTGCGAAAAACCGTCAGGAGCGCTAATTTGCCCCGACCTGATTTCGCCGGTTTGTTCGTTGTAGGCAATTACGGCTTTTGCACGCGCACCCCCTGCCGATGAACTGATTTGTATGATTTGATTTAGACTTTTCTCGTTCAGTAATCCGGCATTGAGTTTTGCTTTTTCCAACATAGCGTTGCGTGCTACGCGAATAAGGTTTTCAAGTTCAATTCTGTCGTCTGCACTTGTTTCGATTTTTTCGGGAGGCTCAAATTCAAGCGCCCCCATACCTCGTTTTCCCTGATATAACAACCGTTCAATCGGATTATAGGTGTCAGGGTCGCGTCCCTGTTCAGCTAACCATTTGTTAATTAGGTCATTACCGAACTTGTCAGGCAACGAGTCCGCAAGCAGCCCCGGTAAGCCCTTGAAAGTCTTAATGTTCAATTCGGGAAATGAATAAACCCTGCGGGCTGCCAACGGCATTTTCAGAGGCGACAACTCTATGCCTTTGCTGACAAATTTTGCGTCGTATTCAAAATTAGCCGCCTGCCGCTCATTATCCCAATATGCCACGCCGACAAGCTCGTCCCATATTTTTATGTTCGCATATCTTACCATAAGGCTTTGTTATTATTTGTTTTAGCCTGTTTTTCGACACTTGCTCGTTGACGTATTTTGCCTCCAAGTTTTGCCACCTGTATCGGGCTGACAGGTGCGTTTGTGATGAAAACATTCAAAATTTCAAGTTTTTCTAATCCGCGAAGGATGGCGGCAAGCGAACTTGTTGAGCCTTGTCCACTGTTCTCTATCACTGAAATGATGCTGCGCGACACGCCTGTTTTTTGCGATAACTGTTTCTGTGTCATATTAATATTCAGACGCATCTGTTTGATTTGCCTGCCCAACAACTGCAAAATAGTACTGTCGCTCATTGTATAAGTAAATTTAATGTCGTTATTTCCGGTCATTAATGCTGTTTTTTATAATTAATGTCGCAAAAATACTGCATTAATTTGAACTGACCAAATATTTTGCTAAAAAAAGTATCCTTAGGAGAATTTTCTTAGGCTGTGGCATACAACTTAGCCGCAAAATCCGTATCTTTGTCCTCATAAAAAACGTAAAAACTCAAAAAAATGGAGAATATACAATGGTCAGAGCTTCCGTTTGGCTATATGAAAACGGACTATAACATAAGAAGTTACTATCGCGATGGGCGCTGGGGCGAACTCGAAGTCAGCTCGTCGGAGCTTATCAATCTGCATATCGCGGCGACCTGTCTGCACTACGGGCAGGAGGCGTTCGAGGGCTTGAAAGCGTTTATGGGCAAGGACGGCAAGGTGCGCGTTTTTCGTATGG
>JAISTS010000020.1 GCA_031272455.1 Tannerella sp.
AAGGTACGTACTTCTTTTTATTCCACCAAACTTTTTGATGCCTTTTTTTTGAAGTTTTTTACAACCGCCTGACAGTCAACTGAATATTTTTTCGACTGCAAGTTTTTTTAACATTTCAATGACTGCGGGGGTCGCGTACATTAATAATTATAAGACTTGTTTCGGTCCTACAAGATAGATGATCGCGGGCGACAGTTCAAGTTCGGTCGTAGCAGCAGTAATCGGCAGCGGTTCGCCGAGGCAGCCGACGGCTTGACGCAGTCCCTTGAGCGATTTGACGCTTACGGTGCGAGCGCCGTCGGGCGACCACAGTGCCCATACGCGCGTCCGGTCGGGCTGTATCCAGCTAATGGCGCAGAAATCGCCGCGGTTCCATTCCGTTTTCGTATCGACGACGGAGCCTTCGGGGAAGAGCCGTCCGAGCGTCGAGTAGGCGATGTAAGCCGGTTTGAGTTCGAGCGAACCGCGGAGGACGATGTTGAAATGCGCCTCGCGTGCGAAAGGATTATTCTCCGAACCTGCAAATTCGTACCAGAAAAATTTCTCGACTCCAAACCGCAACGACATCAGGATAGATTGCGGCAGATAGTCAGCCTGATCGAGCGCAGTTATCTTATCTCCAAGGAAATAGATACGGTCGGCGATGTAATAATAGCCCAGCGAGGGGCTGATGGTCTCGAACAGACGTGGCGGATAATTGTCGAGCGACGGACAGAGCACGGCGTCGTAGGGCGTTACGTCAACTGTTTCGAGGTCGCTCAGGGTGAGATTTACGGTTTCGACGGTGATATCTTTCACTCCGTCAAACAGTTTGGCTGCCGCTTCGGTTTCGCTGATCTGTTCGGGCAAGGCGTCGATGTCGCGCAGCAGAGCTAACTTCCACGCACGGTCGGGGCTTTTTTGTCGCTTGATTTCAACCAGTTGCGCTACGGTTGAGGCATCGAGTACGCTATAGTCGGACACGCCCATTTCTGTAATCCACAGTCCGCGATCGCCGACGCCATACCTGTCCATCAACGCTTTCAAATCGGCGATTTCATCGTGATATGCCTGAATTTTTGCCATCGACGAGAATTTGCCGCGATAGGGATGGAAGGCGAGGCGGTCGAAGCTGTCTGTCGCGCCTGCTTTGAACGACTGCTCGATAAATTCAAGCGGAATGCCGCAAACGCCTGCGTAAACGACTGTGGCTTCGGGATCTATCTCCTTGATTTTGCTGTAAGTAGCCTTGAGCAAAGTGGCATAATCGGCGCCGTCAGGACTGTCCCAGAAACGCAGTAAATTAGGCTCATTCCACACTTCCCAGTACTTGACGCGGTCTTTGAAACGCGAGACAGCTTTTTCGACAAAACCGAGCCATTTGTCCAAATGTTCGTAGGCGGGATGCGCCCACGGCACGTCGTAGAGCAGTATTCCGAGGGGATTCAGACCGGTCGAGATTTCGAGGTCGATCTTGGCATCCAGATCGGAAAAATTCCATGTGCCTTCAGGACGTTCGACGTGGCTCCACTCGATATCCGTTCTGACCCAACGCATTCCGGCGTCGTACATCAGTTGCATTTGCGCAGTGTCGGCTCCGACGTGAGCAAGTATGCCAAGCGGCGAGTCCTTTTTGTCCGTTTGCAAATTCTGACAAGAGAGCAAAAACGATACTGCCGCTGTTGATAAAACAACGGTAAGGAATAAAAAATGCTTTTTCATCTTATTGAATATCAGCCTATTTCTTAGTCGTTTTCTTTTTCATATCCATAGTCAGCGCGCCCATTGAGGTGTCAGCCAGACCTTTGACTTTGCCGTTTTCTTCCCAGACAGTAATTTTCACGTATTCACCGACATAGACTTCGCCCGACAGTCTGCCGTCTTTTTCGGAAAACTTCTGGTCTTTGAGGTCAAGATCGTCGCCCTTGATATCCAAGAGATACTGTTTGTTTTTTTCTTTTACGGTAACGACAAAATTCTGATACCCGTAGGGTGCATCAGCAACGGTTACGTCCCATGCGCCGACCAATTTCTTGGCATCGGCGGCATTAGCGGCGTTCGTATTGACAGCCGCAGCGCAAAGCAGGCAGATGCCCGCCATAATCATAAAAACTGTTTTTTTCATTATCTAAATAATTTATAATTAATAATTTACGTTTATTTCAAATTAGGATTCAGCAATGCGTCTTCTTCGGGAATCGGCATAAAATAGCTATCGTGCGTAGGGGGAGATGCTATCGTCCAGTCGTCAGCCGAGCGTCCGGGCAGGAAAGCGTGCTTGGGATTGGCTGAAGCGGCATCTTCGACGAGTTCGAGGCGCACGAGGTCGAACCAGCGGCTGGCATATTCGTAGCCTGCAAATTCCCATCCGCGCTCGACGAACACGGAGTCGCGGAAGGCTTCGGCAGACAAGCCCGTCGGGAGATTGTTCTGCGTCGAGCCGACACCTGCAAAGGCGCGGTTGCGGACGCGGTTGATGCAGTCGTAAGCCAGAGCGTTCGGCGTTCCGTCAGCCATTGCCTGCGCTTCGGCGTAAATCAACAGCACTTCGGGATAGCGGATGACTTGATTTGTGCGACCGCTGTACCAGTCGTTATCGCCTGCGGGTTTCCACTTGTCGGCGCCTTCAAGTCCTTCGGCTTCCCACATCTTGAAATAATACGGATGTTTGAACATTATATCCTGCCATTGCAGCATCGGTTGACCTTCGGGCCACGGAATTGTCGGAGCGGTTGTGTACCAGCCGTTTGTCAGCGGAAATTCGGTAACGAAGGTAGCGTCGCGGCGTTCGCCTTCGGGGAAGCGGTAGAAGAAATTGATTTCGGGGCAATAAGCTTCCCATCCGCCGAATTGCACCGGGCGGCAGGATTTTGGAGCGCGCACGTTATAATCTTCGGTCGAGCGGTTATACATCAGCCCGAAGACCATCTCGTCGTTGATGAGCGGCGTCGGTTTCCACAGTTCGGCAAAATGGTCGAGCAGGCGGAAGCCGTATTTCGACTCATTTTCAATTATTTCGGCGGCTTTATCCTTAGCAAGTTTGTAATATTCCGTTTTCTTGAGCGGATAGCCTGCCATTGTCAGATAGACGTTTGCCAAAGTAGCTTTTGCGGCTGCCTGCGTGAAGCCTCCGCCTGCAGCTTTCGTCTCGTCGATGCCTTTCCACGTTGCCGGAAGCCATTCTTCGGCAATCTTCAGGTCGGCGATAATGGCGTCATAGACTTCTTGCGGCGACGATTTTGTCATCGTCTTATCAGGTTCGCGAACCGTACTCACATAAGGAATTTCGTTAAAGATACGCACGAGCCAGAAATACATATATGCACGGGCGAAATGCGCCTGCGCAGCTGCGTAATGCAGATTTGTTTCGCTCACTTCGTCGGCGGCTTTTTGATAGTTATTGATAATGCCGTTGGCGGTATTTATCGTTTCGTACGCCCACGACCAGCCGTCGCGTATGTCTTTATTTGCCGACTGGCGGACGTAGGTATCGTTTTGCAGATAGGATGTGTTTGCAGAATACGGCGTCGTGATGTCGTCGCCGCCAAAGAGTATGACGACAAACGAGGAGTAATCGGCGTTGAATGTCTTGCTGAAACTGCGATAGAGGGCATTGTTTGCCATATCGAGTTCATCCTGATTGCGATAGAAATTTTCGGGAAAAATCTTCCCGTAGGTTTTTTCTTCGAGAAACTCGTCGTTGGATGTACAGGCTGCAAGAATAGCCACGAGAGGCATCAGCAGCAGGTATTTATAAATATTATTTTTCATAATTATTTCATTTTAAATCGGTTAATATTCTATTGTAAGACTTATCGTATAGCTTCGCGGATTGGGATAGGCGAACCAGTCGAGACCTGCATCGGTATCGGAGCCGCCCGCCGACGACACTTCGGGGTCGTAACCTTTATATTTCGTAAAGGTGAAGACGTTTTGAGCGCTCACGGCGAGGCGCATATCGGCAAAGCGGGTAGCTTTTTTCGACAGTCGGTACGCGAGACTCAGGTTACGGACTTTCACATAGCTGCCGTCCTGCAGCCACTGGTCTGAATTGGGCATCACAACGGTATTTGCCATCGTAAGACGCGAAAATTCGGCGTAAGGATTTTCGGGCGTCCAGCGGTCTTTGCCCGCACGCGAGGTTACGGCTAATGAGTTATCGTAGATATTTCCAGCCATAAAATAGCTCAAATTCAGGATGTCGCGCCCGTGCAAGCCTTCAAAAAGAATATTCAAATCCCAGTTTTTCCACGAGAGATGGTTGTTGAAGCCCCAAGTGAATTTCGGGTTCGAGTTGCCGATAATCTGGTAATCTTCGGCGTCGTACTCATTATTGCCGTTGAGATCTTCGTAGTGATAGCCGCCGGGTTCCTGTCCGTATTTTTTTGCTTCGATGACATCGCCACGCTGCCACAGTCCGAGATATTTATAGCCGTAAATCGTGCCGAGCGAATGTCCGGGCATAATGATAAACGGGCTTTGCGTCATCACGCCCGCTACCGACGAGCCGCCCCAGAGACGTTCCTGATCGCCGATGTCGAGCACTTTGTTTTCGTTGTGCGAGCCGTTGAGGTTGATGTCGTACGACCAGTCGCGATTTTCAAAAACGAGATAGTTGAGATTGACCTCAAATCCTTTGTTTTCGATTGTCCCCACGTTGGTATTTATCGTTCCGCCGCCATTATAAATAGGTACGGTTATGCGCGAGAGCAGTTTGTCGGTCTGTTTATAGTAATAATCGAACGAGAACGAGAGTTTGCCGCCCAGAGTTGTCAGGTCGAGCGCGATGTTCGACTGTTTTGTTTCTTCCCATTGCAGGTTGGGATTGCCGCCCACGCCGGGTCGATAACCTGTCAGTTCCTGACTTGTGCCCCACGCAAACGACGAGCCGCTCATCGGCGAGAGCGTGGCATAAGAGCCGACTGCCTGACTGCCCGTTACCCCCCAGCCGCCGCGCAGTTTGAGGTTTTGAAACACTTCGGAATCTTTCAGGAAACCTTCTTCGGATAGACGCCACGCGAGCGAGAACGAGGGGAAATAGCTGAAACGGTTGTTGCCGCGAAACTTCGACGAGCCGTCGGCGCGGTATGTGCCGGTGAAATAATAGCGGCTGCCGTAGTTGTACGAAACGCGGGCGAAATATGAGCGCAGCGCATCGTTGGTATAGTACGAGCCTATTGATTTGGTCTTGCCGAGCGACAGGTTATCCCAGCCTACGGTTGTTACCGACAGGTCGTCGGCATTGGCGTTGAAGCCGCGGGTTTCGCCCTGATTTTCTTCAAATCCGAGCATCACCGAGAGCTGATTTTGCGCGAAAGTTTTGCTGTAGGTCAGGTATGCGTTCACGAGCCACGAGAGCGTTTCGTAGCTGTTTTGGCTCGCATTGGCGCGATTGCCGTCAAGTTCTTTGGGCGAATAGAAACGCTGTCCGCCCGTGTCGTAGCTCACCAAGGCTTTGCCGTCGAAAACCAGACCGTCGATGATTTTGACTTTCAGATTACCTACGGCATTGCCACTGTTCGTATAGCGGGTATCCTGCATCGAAGTGAGCAGCACGGGATTGAGCGTGCGTGCCGACAGCGGGTCAAGAGACTGATAGGTGCCGTCGTCGTTATACACGCGGGCGGCGGGCGACCATATCAGCGCCGACTGCAGCGGCAGCGACATGTGGTCGGTGCCCTTTCCCAATCCGGGATTAAGCACATTGCCGTGACTTAAGCCCGCCTCTATCTGATATGATACGCGCTTGCTCAGGTCGGCGTCGAATTTGGCGTTCAATCCGTAGTTTTTCGCCGATGTATTTATCATTATACCTTCCGTTTTATTGAAAATCGGCGAGATATAATATTTGGCTTTTTGACTGCCACCTGTCAGAACGGCTTTATGGCTTTGCGTTACGCCGGTGCGGAACAGTTCGTTCTGCCAGTCGGTCGTTCCCTGTTCGCGGAAACGGGCTATGTCGGCGTCGGAATAGGAAGCGGCGCCTCCCATCTGGGTGCCTACTGCGTTCATAAACTCTGCAAACTCGACGGCATCCATCATATCATAGCGTCGCGCAACCTGATCGAACGAGATATTGGAATAGATTTTCACTTCGTTACGTCCTGCTGTCGAGCCGCGTTTTGTCGTTACGATAATCACGCCGTTAGAGCCGCGCGAGCCATAGATAGCCGTTGCCGAGGCGTCTTTCAGGATTTCTATCGTTTCGATGTCGTAGAGGTTGGGCAGGCTGCTGCTGTAATTGCCGTCCACGACTATCAGCGGGTCGTTGTTGCCGAGAATGGAGTTGACGCCGCGGATGCGTATCGTCGAGCCTTCGCCCGGCGCTCCATTGGTACGTCTTACTACAACGCCCGGCGCGCGCCCTTGCAGAACCGAGTTTATCGACGAGCCGGGCTGGTCGAGGAACGATTTCTGAGTAACGGAAGTAACGGCGCCCGTAAGGTCGGATTTCTTTACCGTTCCGTAGCCCACAACAACCACTTCGTCAAGCTGCTCGATGTCTTCGGCAAGTTCGACACGCATATTTCGAGCGGCTGATACCGTTTGCGTTACATATCCGATATATGAGATTTCGAGTTGCGCTCCTTCGGCTACGTTGAGAGTGAAGCGCCCGTTGATATCCGTTATAGTTCCTGTTGTCGTACCTTTGACGACCACATTCACGCCGGTAAGCGGTTCGCCTTCAGCGTCATAAACATAGCCCGTCAGTCCACTTTGCTGAGCCGCGACAGTTGCCGACAGCGCGACAAGCAGCATCATCAACAAATATTTTGCTTTTTTCATTATAATACTTTTCATATTGACATTTTTTAAGATTAAACAATAATTCTATTGACGCGAGCCGGAATAATTGATATTCACGACGCCTTCGGCTGCAAGCGTAACGTTAAGTTCGCCCGTAGCGTCAATATATTCGCCGATGATTTTGATTGGCATATCCAGTACGGGCAATTTTGCGTCGCCGTCCAAAAGGTATTCGCCATCCGTGTCCGAGGGAGTAATCGTCATATTTTCAGACACTATCGTCATAGCGCCAAAGCCTGTTACGGTTGCCACGATAGTGAATTTTACCGAGTTCTCGTCGCGTCGCTCCATTGTAACGGGGACGTCATTAATTGTCTCGTTTATCATCCCTGTAAGCGTGGCATTGCCTGAATAGCTGCCGGCAAGAATTGCGCCATAGTCGGGATTCGGCTTGATGTCGCCTGCAACAGTCGCTTCGATGTCGATTGCCACAAGTCCGTTTTCTTCGGCGAGCTTCATTATCAGCTTTTTATCCGTTTCGTTATATGTGCCCGTTACGTTCAGGTTGAAGCCCATACCCGCCAGAACTGCTTTGCCGCTCAGGGCATAAGTGTTTTCGGCGTCGCCGGCTTTCACCGCGATATCTTCGCCCGTAACGACGAGCTGTCCCATTCCGGGCACTTCGGCTACGATGTTCAAGTCCACTTTTCCCGCGCCTGTGCGTGTCAACGCCACTGTCAGTTCGGACACATCAGCCGAGATGGCGCCCGACACTTTCGCCGTGCCTGCATAATCGCCTTCGACCTTTTTGGCATAGTCAACGGCTGCTCCGGGTGTGGCATTTATGACGACGGTTATCACACCTTCGGCTTCGAGATTGAGCGTAAGCGCCTTGGTTGCAGCGTTCAACGTGCCACTGACTGCGAGCGGGATGTTGCCCATAGTTACAATCGAGGCTCCGCCGCTGAAGGTGTAAGTATCAGCCGTCGAGCCGCGTCCAACGACAATATTGTCGCCCGAAATATTCATCTCTCCCATACCGGGCACATCGGCAACGATATTCAGTTTCACTTTGGATTTTTCGCCGCTGATACGCGAGATGGCGATGCTCACGTCGGACAGTTCGCCGCTCAAGGCGCCCGACATCTTTGCCGTGCCGAGATAGTTGCCCGCCACTTCAGCCGCGTATTCGCCCGAATTGACCGTTATCAGTATATCCTGACTGACGACGATGCCGCTGCGATTAGTGGCAAAAACCTTGGTTGTGCCCGCCGAGAGGGCTGTCAACGTGGCTGTTGCGCCATCTTTCGTTACCGACACGATGTCGGAGTCGTACGAATACCATCTGATGATGTCGTCGGCATCGGTGGGTGTGATTGTCGCCGTCAACTGCGTCGTCTGCCCTATTTCCATAGGTGCGACCGATTCCGGCGTAACTGTTATCCCCTGAATGGGATTTTCCTTTTCCTCATCGCAGCACGTCAAGGACATACTCGCAATGAAAATTCCTGCAATAAAAAGTTTGCTTTTCCAGTATTTCATATAGTATAAAATGTTAAAAAA
>JAISTS010000067.1 GCA_031272455.1 Tannerella sp.
TCGCCCTGGTCGCTACCCCACTCGAAATCAGCCTCTTCCTGCTCGTCCCCTATCAACCGGTTTGCCCAGTTCGTCGTTATATAGACCGCTATCTTGTTGCCGCCCGCTTTCAGCAGCGCCGTAACGTCGCTCTTGTACGGCTTTGCCCACAGAACGCCCGCTTTCTTGCCGTTGATTTCCAACTCGGCAATGTCTTCCAACTCGCCAAGGTCTAAGTAAACATGCTTGCCGACAGCGAGTTGCGAGGCTTTAACAGTTATGGTCTTCTCGTACTTTGCCGTGCCGGAGAAGTATTTCAGCGCCTTGTCGTCCTGCTGACTGAGGTCAACGAGCGAGGGCAAGCGACGTTTGAAAGGCTTGTCCAACTTCGGCTCGAAAGTAACGTCCCATGCGCCGCCAATCTCTGTAACGGTCTCTTTTACAGGCGTAAACTCCGGCATTAGCGCGTACCGGTGGGTCTTCGACGAAGGAAAAACAACGAGCATTGACTGGTCGGGCTGCAAATTGAGGTCTATGAACGTGGAATCGCCTCGCTGCGTGTATTTGCTTGTCGCTGAGATGGTTCCGCTGTACGGGTCCCACAGTTCGGGGACGCGACCGCCGCCGGTAGGGAAACTGTAGGTCTTACGCGCCTCGTCGCCCGGATTGACTACAAAGTAAAACTCTGCGAAGGGCGTTGTGCGATGCTGCGAGTAGTTATTGGTAGCGACGGGCGAGCCTTGCTGCAGCAGCATCTGGCAACGGGCAAGGTAGGTAAAGAAAGCCTTGCCGGGGCGAAACCACGTCTGATGCCTGCTGAAATGCGTACCCCACCAGCCCATCCCCATGCCGGGCTGATAGCGGTCGTCGAAGGGCTGATGTACCCAGTGGTGCAGGAAATAGAGGTTGTTGCCCGCCGCATAGCCGCCATCGGCTGTGTGTTTCAGCCATGCAGGGTCTTCGTTGTACTTGCTTCGCTCCGGACGACCGGTGAAAGCCTCCGCGCCTACGATGCGCTTGTTAAAAGTAACCGCCGCACGCTCGGTGTTGGGGTTCTTGCCTATATACTCGCTGCCCGACCAGAACTCGTTCACCGGTACGTCCGACAGCATAGCGCCCTCATAGTTGCTGAACGGTCCCCCGTATGGCTCCCAATACAACTTCAGACCGTACTTGTGAAGCATCTCGCGCGCCACTTCCCAACCGTTGTCGGTAAACAGACGGTTCACCACATCGTCGTAGTCCTTGATGAACACTTTCAACTCCGGCTCGTCGGCTTCAAACTTCGGACTGTGCCATGCCGTGAAATGAACGTCTATGTCTTTTTTTGTAACATATTGATAGTAAGCAATCCAAGGCACGGGGTCGTAGTTCTTGATGTTGATGAACTGTTCACGAAAACCGCGCGTCCAACTTTGATAGCCCGATTCGTAACTGTCTATCCAGATGTAAGTGAACGACTTGCCGAAATAATCGCCAATATGCTGTTTGAGCGGCTCAAGCAGTTGCGTCCAGTGATAGATGTTGTCTTCGCGGCTCATCTTGTCAACCTCCCACGCCTTGCCTATAATGTCGTCCGGCAGCGGGTGCGGGTGCGCCATCGTAGGGGCGTACCCGTAGCGATAGACAGTCCACCGTCCTTTCGGCGCTTTCCATTTCAACTCGCCGTCTTTGTTCATAAACTCCGAAATATCAACAATATCTGCTACGCTGATGTCCTGTTTCTCCGGCACTGCCATAACAGCGATGTCCCAGTAGAGGCTCGCTTTCCATGGCTTGTAACCCGGCGTATAACTGCCGTCGTAGCCGGTGAAATCAGGCAGCGGCGGGCGTTGCAGACTTACCGAAACAGCATTGATGCCATCCGCTTCAACCGTCGTATGGCTGCTCGTAACGGCTTTCATGCAACGCTCTTCGGTTATCCACGGACCTCCCGTAGTGGCATACCCCGGAGTACCGTGCAAGCCTATTATAAGTCCCAACCTGTCAGCCTCCTTCACCGTATGCTCTATCGCCTCCCAATATGCCGGACTGCGAAAGGTCTGTTCAGGCCACGGATTGTTACCCATCGGCGCGTGCGAGTTCTGCACCGACGAGGCTATGTTGAAGATAGTACCGCCGCCGATACCCGCCTCTTTCCACGCTTCAAGGTCTTTAGTGATGCCCGACTTGCTGAAATTACTGCCACACCAGTGCCACCACACGTGGGGGCGATACTCGTCGCTCGGTGCGGCAAACTTCGCCGCCAGCGTCTCAATGTTCTCACCGCTATACGCCACCGGTTCCTGCGCCCTGACTGCGCTAACGCTTAATACGGTTAAAAATAAAAAAATTCTGTTCATAGTTGCTTATATTGTTGCTGTTTGTACTTTGGAAGTTTCTTAATAACCTCATCCACAGAGTGTTGTATCAGCTCGGTGATGAGAGTATCGGGGACGTCGCTGTCGATGCTGACAGTATTCCACATCGCGTTTGAGCCGGAATGATAGCCTTTGAAAACGCCATGATAGCGCTCGCGCAGGGCTAAAGCCCGTTCCGGCTCGCATTTCAACACTATCCAGAACTCGCCGCTCTTTGGCGTCAAGGCATAATAGGCGAACATCTTGCCCATCACCTTGTAAACCATTGTGTCGTCGTCGAAAGGCATGCACTCTTCGGCGCCTTTGATTGCGAGACATGTCTCGCGAAGTTGTTCTATATTCATTTTCTTTATCGCTTTAAATTGCTTTCTTTCATAAATTTGCTGATGAAATCATCACGGTAGGAGGCGCCGATTGCCAACTCATGCTTACCTATGAAGACGTCGTTAGTATCAAAAGAGTCGATGTGGTTGGCGTTCACTATGAACGACTTGTTGGTACGCAGGAAGACGTCCGGCGGCAGTTGGGCGCTGATAGCTTTCAGTGTGCTTTTGGTGATGAGCTTGCGCTCGGTGGTATGGATGACGACGTAGTCCTTCAGCCCTTCGATGAAAAGGATGTCGCGCAGCATGATGCGAAAAAAACGGCGGTCGGCTTTGACGAATATCTGCTCTGCGGTAACGCTCTCGACGCTGTTTTCCTGCGGCTTGCCGGCAAGCAACAGTAAATAATCGGCGGCTTTGGTTACAGCTTTTTGAAAACGTTCCGCCTCGACGGGCTTGAGCAGATAGTCTATCGCGTCAAGTTCGTAACTGTCAACGGCATACTGCGGAAATGCCGTAGTGAATATCACCAAGGTCTCGCCTTTGATTGAACGCGCAAACTCAATGCCATCGACGCCCGGCATACGGATGTCGAGAAACACCAAGTCCACCTGATTATCGGTCAAGAACTTACCCGCTGTCTCGGCGTCGCCGAAACTGCCAACATGCTTCAGTTCAGGCGTTTCCCGAACTAACAACTCTATCGCCTTGCGCCCCAGAGGCTCGTCATCTACTATTATACATTTCATCGGTTTTTATTGCAAAATTACGAAAACTTTTCTGTTCCATAAGGGTTTTCATGGAAAATCACTATTCGTAGGCACTTTTCAACACAAAGACACAAAGTCAGGAAAACACGACGATTATCTCCGCCACAACCTCAAAAATGTCATCTTTATCATTGATTTCCAACGAATAATCGTTCCCGAAAATCAGGTCTAAACGGCGACGACCTCCACTTGGAAGCCGAAATCGTTGCCGAAGCCAAGATTGCCGAAATATCCGTCGTTATCCATCAGGAAGAAGGCGGCAGTTTTGAGATAACGAAAACCTACGGCGCCGACAGCAAGTATTACGCTCTAAAGAACGCCGACTTCCACGAACACATCGACGTCCCCGCCACCGCCCCTCTCGGCGGGTACCACCTTCACCTCACCGCCGAAGCCGAACTCGAAATCATCGCCGAGGACGAGTAAGTGTTCACCAAACAGCACACGGATTAGGGATTTACACAGATTTTTATCCGCGAAAATTCGTAATATCTGTGTTATCTGTATTATCCGTGTGCTTAAAAAATGTTGTTTTGCTTATGAAAATTCAGAGGAAAATATTACCTTTGTGGCAAATTCAGAAAAAATGATAAAAATGACTGTTCAATACGCCTCCGACCTCCACTTGGAATTTCCCGAAAACCGGAAATTTTTGAAAGAAAACCCGCTCAAACCGGTAGGTGATGTGCTTGTACTGGCAGGCGACACTGGTTATTTGACGGAATACGAACTGTATGCCGATTTTTGGGATTATTGTGCAGCAAATTTTCGCGAAACTGTTATCGCAATCGGCAATCACGAACTTTACACTTATTACGATTTGGCGGATATTACCGAGGGTTTGGTGATGAGCATCCACCCGAATGTGAAAGTGTATTATAATGCTGTGGTTCAGATAGATAATGTTGATTTTGTAGTTTCCACGCTTTGGTCGAAAATTCCGATTGTAGATGCGTATTTTACTGAAAAAGGCGTCAATGATTTTTACAGAATATTGTATAAAAGCAAACGGTTGAGTTACAATGTTTTCAATGAAGAGCACGAGCGATGTTTGGAATTTATAAAGCGGTCGGTGGCTGCATGTAGAGACGCGACATGCCATGTCTCTACGCAAAAAATCGTTGTCGTAACCCACCACGTTCCCTCGTTTGAGTTGATGTCGCCCGAATTTAAGGGCAGCCGCATCAACGGTGCATTTACTACCGAACTTGGAAATTATATTGCCGACAGCCCGGTTGACGTTTGGATTTACGGACATTCGCACCGAAATATTGACAAAATCATTGGTAAAACGCTATGTGTAAGCAATCAACTCGGGTATATTTCCCACAATGAACATAGTTCATTTGTAAACGGAAAAATAATAGAAATATAAATGTATTATGAATTATGTAAACGGAAATGAGTAAAAAAGCGCAAAATAAACAACTGCAAATTCGCAACAGCACTGCCGAAAACGAGTTTGAAAAATATCGCCCCATTCAAGACCGGCTGTTTGAATCGGACTTCGACAGGGCAATGAAAATATTGGAGAATAAGGATGATGAAAATTGAATTGTTACTCACCGCACTCATCCTCGCCCTCTTTTCCTGCGGCGGGTCGGAGGATAAGGACTTGCAAAAGCCCGAAATACAAATCGTTCAGCCGCAGAACTGCACGGAGTTGCGGCGCGGCGAGAGTTTCACGTTCACGGCGCATTTTGCCGACAACGCCGAACTGGGCAGTTACAACCTCGAAATCCACCATAATTTCGACCACCATTCGCACTCCACCGACAGCGAAGACTGCACCCCCTCCCCCGCAGTCATCGCCCCACTACCGACCGGATATGAGGCACTTGCGGTGTCGTGCACAGCGTCAGGATATTGTCGCGCCTGTTCGCATGCAAAGTGAAGCAATCACCTCAAACGCATCATCTTTATCATTGATTTCCAACGAATAATCGTTCCCGAAAATGAGGTCTAAACGGCGACGGACATTTATCAGACCAAGCCCGCCGGTTTTGTTTGTGCGCTGTCGCTCAGCCGGTTTTGAATTGATGCAACTGAAAATCAGTTGCTTATCGCGCTGCTCAAATTTCAGGCGTATAAATGAACCTCGAATGTTGTCGTTACCGTGCTTTACGGCGTTTTCGACAAAGGGAATAAAGAGCAGCGGCGGGACGGTTGTTCCTTCGGTAATATTCTCTGTATCAATCGAAAACTCGAAATTATCGCGACGAATTTTTTCCAAATTCAAATAATCGGTCAGGAAACGGATATCGTCGGCAAGCAACACTGCGGTTTTTCCGCCTGCATTGAACTGATATTGAAGCATTTCGTTCA
Source organism: Tannerella sp. (assembly GCA_031272455.1). Lineage (GTDB taxonomy): Bacteria > Bacteroidota > Bacteroidia > Bacteroidales > Tannerellaceae > Tannerella. The sequence goes on from JAISTS010000067.1 coordinate 5,758, forward strand.
GCCGGTTCAACACGCTGACTGCTTCCGTCGGGTTTTCCTTTACCAAAACATTGATATTGTTGAGCATATTGAACAGGAAATGCGGGTTAATCTGGTTTTGCAACTGCTCAACTTCGGCTCGCATAGCGGCTTTGGCAAGGTCGGCAATATGCTGTTCGTTGCGCAGATAGCGCTGAAAAAGCACGGCAACCGTGCTTCCGGTCATCAGAAATCCGAGTTTTACCGTAAGCGATAAAATACCGAGTATCAGCCAGATATCCTGTCCCTGGAACACATTTACCTGATATGCGACCGGAATGACAAGCACCAAAATCGAAACCGTTACGCAGGCGAGATAGGCAAACAGCCTGTTTTTCAGCAGCAAACGCGGGACGAGCAGATAGACGTTGAGGCAAAGTATCACGAGGCAGCTTACGAAATTGGAGAGAAAGCCGATGGTTTCTTCCGTCGCAAATTCTTTGGTAAAATTGGGCAGAGAAACCAATGCGCTCAACAGCAGCAACATCGAGAAACGCAGCATGCGAAAGCGTTTTTCAGTCATCATTTCCACAAACCAGCATCGGACTATGGCTGCATTTTCTTCTACGGTTGGGACGGCGGCGCTATGATCGCTGTCGTACAGTTGGTTACGCAGCGATTTGCTCAACGCAAGCAGGAGTTGCGACGCTTTTTCGGTATTGCTTGCGACGGCTTCTCGAACTTTGCTGAGCGCGTCGAAAAGCGCCTCCGAATCAACACGGGTGCGGGTTTTGGCAAGTTCAGCCCTGACGCCCGACTCCTCCATATCGCGAAGCCGCGCGCCCGACCGCTGCCAGTGTTGCAAAAGCACCACGAAAGCCGTTGCCGAAAGACTGATACAATAGGCTGCAAGCGACGAAACGACCTCGAAAGCAAGAATGCTGTCGCTGCCGAGATACGACGATCGTTCGGGCGCATAGCCATACCAATGCACTAAAATATAGATAAATAGCATATCGAACAGCATCAGCACGACCGACATTCCCAGCAGCGCCCCGAAATATTCGCTATATTTTCCAACGAGCAACATTCGCGGTACAAACAGGCGAATATTGAAGAAAGTAACTGAAAGATAAAGAATTAATATGAACGAAAGAAAGGCGATAACCATCAACCGAGCATTGCTGATAACGTCCGGCGGAATGCGCGTCAGCGAATCAACCGAAATCAGCCCCAGCAGCCCGACGAGCATCAGGTAGCGCCACGGGCGGCTGCTGCGGGCAGTGAGGAAGCAGGGTAATATGGGGTTGTTGTCGTTCATACTTTCTTTATTTTATGATTTCACCCACGAAATCACATATTCCGCTTTGCCGTTCGGGTCGTGGTAGTCGGTCAGGACTTTGAACTCGCCCTTGATACCGAGTTCGCGGCAAGTTTCAGCAAAATGGCACATTGCTATCCCGATGTCAATAGTATTGTACATCGCAGGCGGGGTTTTATAGAAATGTAAAATGCTGTCTGATAAAACTATGCGCCACTCCTGCCAATTGTTTGCCGACGGCGCCAGGCGCACCATATTGAGCGGCTCGGCATAAATACCGGCTTTCGTTTCCGTCAGGGCTTGCGAAAATTCGCCGTCGAAGAACGTCTCGCCGAAAGGCTTGCGCGAGGAGTGGTTTTTGTCGGCGTTGACAACGAGTCGCTCGATAAACCAGCGCTGTTTGTCGGCAGGATAGCCAACGGGCGAAACGATTTTCAGTTTCTCATTCTCGGCGAGAGGCACCTGTTTCTTGAAGTCGGCGCGGTTGAATGAGCCTCCGAGCCAGCAGGTGCCAAGTCCGAGCGAAGTGCAATAGAGCAACGTCTGCTCAAAAACGTATGCGGCGGCGATTTCGGCTAACGACGCTTCCTCGAAAACAAGCGCCAGAAAGTCGCAAGCCCCTTTTATCCAGCCGTAAGTGCCTAATTTCAAAGGCTCTGTGCTTTGCTTTCCGTGTATCATCACGATTCTTACTTTCGCCCCGAAAGGCGGCTGCAAGTTGTTTATATACTGCTCGATAAGCGCAACGTGCTCATCCGTGAGCGGCTCGCCGGTGTATGTCCGCACCGAACGGCGATGTTTGATTTGGTCTGTGACAGTCATTTCTACCATAAGATTTATCGTAATTTTTCCTGCAAAAATACGAAAAATTTACGAACGACTGACGATCAGGTGCAAAAATCTACCGGACACACCTCCGCAGAAGTTCAATTGAATCCCTGCGGCGTGCGGTGCGGCAACATGTGATGTCAATTTGACTTTTTCATTTGATGGTTGCACAGGATTTTCTTTATGATAATATCCTGATTATCTGCAATATCATAAATGATATACCAGGTCGTTTGAAAATTTCTTTTGTAGGCATGAACTTTCTTGCCGAATTTTACATGCTCGGCACGGGTTGTGTTGCGATGGTATGTCAAGGTTTCTATTGTCTGACAGGCGTTCTTTATATCAAGCATATAGGCAATTGCCTCGTCTAACGAGTGAGGTTTGCCTTTCAATCCAATAAGTTTCAAAACAAGGCGGTAAAGGTTGTTGTTCGCTCTTTTTTTGAAGTAAATCATTTGTAGTTGTCCTTTAAAAGTTGAATCTGCTCATCAAAAAACTCGTCAATGCCAACGCATCCGCTTGGCGCTTTTGCCTTTGCTTTGACTGCGGAGTTTTCCGACATAACGATCCATCCCATTTTTGCTGATAAGGATTTCAACAAATGTACATCCGAAATGGGGATGTTGAGATTTATGCTCCGAACTGCTGCTGCCATATTTCTTTTTATTAATGTTACGACTGCAAAAATACAAAAATATTTTGACAATGCAGTTGTTGCCGGAAGATTTTTCGGAATCAAGACAAATTTGAATGTCAGATTCAGACCCCTGCACCAAATGGCGCAGGGATAGCATCATTACGGCGTCAAATATGGGAAAAAAGCCCCCCCCTTCAAAACTCAATCTTATAACTCAAATTCGGGAACGAAACCGCTTGCAGAAACAGTTCGGGCTGATTGGTGCGGTGGTTGTAGTTGATGCCCCAGAACTCCTTGTAGCCGGTTACGTTAATCATTTTCAGCGCAATCTCGTGGGCTGTGGCGCGGCGGTTGATTTTGTAACTGAGGGTCAGATGGGCGATAAAAGCGTTTTTGAGTCGCTCGGTGTATGCCCGCGTATCGTCCTGAACGAAAGTGTGTTGCGCCTGCGAAGCGGCAATGTCGGCGGGGATGTAGCGGTCGCCGCCCTGATAGGTGCAACGGATGTTGGCGCCAAAAATATTCTGACGCGAGCGACCGGTTTTCCACTCCTTTCCGCCAAGCGCGTTGATAAGAAAATTGCGATTGAGGCGGGTGTTGCGCCAAACGCCGTCGCCGCCGCGGTAGCGCGACTCGA
>JAISTS010000065.1 GCA_031272455.1 Tannerella sp.
TGATATCCAAGCCCTTTTTGATTTTAATCGCTTTTGCCATGCTAATACTTCAAAGAATATTTAATTTTATTTCGCCGCAAAAGTACGCATTATTTTTTTTGTGTGAAAAATATTTGAGAAGAATTTCGCCGTTTCCTTAACGAGGAAGTATCCGAAGACAAACGCTATGCCGACGAGATCGTTGCCGAAGGCTATCCTCGTAAATTTAAAAAATTGAAAATTATTCTCGAAAAAAGTTTTTTTTGTCGGCAAAAAGTTCTTACATTTGCGGCAACGGTAATTAACAATATTTTCTATATTTCATTATAAATGAAGACTTTATGATATGAATTTACGCATTGGCATAAATAACACTGTGAGGAACAATGAAAAGCCGTCCGAACGGGCAGGAGCATCTCCACTCGTCTCTTTTGCAAACAAATGTGAAAGAATGTTAACGGGGGGGGCAATTCTCTATATATCTGTTATTTAGCTGTTTCGGGTGTTTCGCGCCCGCTTTCACAACAACTGTATCATCCGGCGTTGACGGCTGCGTTTTGCTGTCGTTTCCATGTCGCGTCGGCTCGTACGCTTCAAACTGAAAGGAGGACGTTGCGCTGATGGACCGATACGACGAACTTTTCTTCCGCGTTGCCGAGCACGACGACGAACTGGCATTCAAGACACTGTTTGACCAGTTTTTCAGTCCACTATGCGTCTTTGCCTGTCGTTATGTTTACGACCGCGACGAATGTGAGGATATCGTTCAGGAAGTCTTTCTCAAATTCTGGATAAATCGCCGCAAGATCGTAGTTCGCAATTCGCTGCGCAATCTGCTCGTTACCGCCGTCAAACACTCGTGCATCGACTTTTTGCGATTGAAGGACGAGGAGCAGTCGGCAAAAGAATACCTTATGGAGCATCCCGACGACGACGATGGCAGCAATATCTTCGCCCTCGACGAGCTGGAGCAGATTATGGACAAAGCGTTGTCAACGCTGCCGGCTAATGCACGCCGTTCGTTTGAGATGAACCGCTTCGAGTGTAAGACCTACTCTGAAATCGCTGCGTTGCAGAATCTATCTGTCAGAACCGTCGAATCGCATATCGCTAAAGCACTTAAATTGCTGCGTACAGAGTTGCGCGATTTTCTGCCGCCGCCAATTTAACTGTATTTAAGTTTTTTTCTATTTTTTTTTGATAGGGTATTTTAGCATTTTCCACGTCAAAGGGGAAAAGGTACAGGGTAGAACGGTGCACGGTAGAACGGTACACGGTGCACGAAAGAAACGCCCGTGCACCAAAGAAAAAAACGATGAAGCGGAAGGCAAAAAACAGCGAAATAGACCGCCGTATCGACGAAATTGTCGATGCGCTCAGCCCGCTGCGAAAAAGCCGTTGCGAAGCCTGTTGGAAAAGTATGTTGTTAAACATAAGAAAATCGCGTTTTTGAGAAGAAAAAAAATCAATTTTAACATAGGGTATTTTGCCTTTTTTCACGTCAAATAGGCAGACAAATTTACAAACTTTAAGAATTTTTGCCTATGAAACAGAAATTTTTCCCAATGCTACCGTATGCAATCGGTATCATTTCAGTTTGTTTCTGCCTGACAATCAAGGCGGAAACGGTGTATTCAGGACCTGAGAGTTATCCCTTAGTCCCGAATAGTGAACAAATGGCAAGCCCCCAGCAAGACGGCAGGCGGATAACCGGTACTGTCGTTGACGAGCGGGGCGAGTCCATTATCGGAGCTAATGTCATCCAGCGTGGCACGACAAACGGTGTGATTACCGACCTCGACGGTAAATTCACGCTGACAGTTCCGGCTAATGCCGTTCTCGAAATATCCTACGTCGGTTACATCAAGCAGTCTATACCGGTAGGCAATTCGACAACGTTTAACATCATCCTTAAGGAAGACGCTATCGGACTGGAAGAGGTCGTAGCCATCGGTTACGGTACGGTCAAGAAGAGCGACCTGACAGGCTCGATTTCGAGTATCGACGCCGACAGGCTGATGGACAAACCGGTATTCAACGTCGCACAGGCGCTTTCGGGCAAAGTGGCAGGCGTGAAAATCGTGGAACGAAGCGGAGCGCCGGGCGGTCGCACAATGATCCGTGTGCGTGGTACCAACTCTATCTCGTCGGGAAACGACCCTATTGTTGTCGTTGACGGTATAGTAGGTCTCGGCGAAGCTATGGAAAACATGAACCCGAACGAAATCGTTTCGATGGAAGTGCTGAAAGACGCATCGGCGACGGCAATTTACGGAGCCCGCGGTGCTAACGGCGTGATAATGATTACGACCAAGCGCGGCGAAGCGGGCGATGTACAGGTGGAATACGACGGCTCTGCTACTGCAAACTTCCTGCAGAAGCATCTGAACACCGAAAATGCCGAACAGTTCCTCTACACCTACACTCAGGCATGGATGAACGTAACGAAATACGGAACTCCATCGTGGGGTATGTGTCTCGACGGCTCGTTACAGCCCGCAGGCTATACGGGTCTGACTTATGCCGACTATCCGCATCTGTTTGAAAAGACAACTGCGGGCAGCTATCTGATTCCTCTGCGCGACCGCGAAGGCAACTACTACAAACCGCGTTTCGACACCAACTGGGAAACGGAAACGTTCAGACCTTCGCTTTCGACCAATCATCAGATCAATATTCGCGGCGGTAATGATAAACTGAAACTTGGAGCTTTCCTCAACTATTCCCGTGATGCAGGTCTTCTGTTGCGCACATTCTATCAGCGCTATTCGGGAAGATTGACAGCTGACTTCAAACCGTCGAAATATTTTGACATCCAGACCTCGTTGCTGTATAACAGAACGCTGAACAGTACGAACGACGTATCCTACTTCTCCGGAGGTATGGGTCGCGCTGTAGTTGAGGCGTTCCCGATCATCCCGACTATGTATCCCAACGACGCGTCGATTTACGGATCGCACGCAGGGCAGTACGGTACTAACGCCGACTTCCCCGTAGGCGAGGTTGACGCTCAGGCGCCTTACGAAATTTCCAAGACTTCGGAACGTCTGCAACACAGTTCTCAGCTTGTCGGAAATATTGCCTTTACTGCGCATATCTTGCCCGAACTGGATTTCAAATCCACGTTCTCGATAGACGACCGCAACAGAAAATATAACGAATACGGCGGTATCCGTATCAGCCGCGGCGACCATGGTTATGCCTATATCGGTGTCAACAAATATACGGCATGGCAGAACGAAAATTATTTCACATGGACTAAGAGTTTCGGCGACCATAATGTTACGGCTATGGCGGGAGCTTCATGGAGCTTCTTCAGGTATGAAGATTTCAATTCATCGACGAATACTTTCTTTGATGACTTCTACGGATGGCATAATTTCGGTATCGGTACAAAAGCTCGTCCCACACCGGCGAGCGGCGATGGCGAAGATGCACTTAATTCATATTATGTACGCGCGAATTACGGATATCAAAGCAAATACTTGGTTACTTTGACTGGACGTTACGACGGTTCGAGCCACTTCGGTGAGAATACCAAATACGGTTTCTTCCCCTCCGGTTCGGTTGCTTGGCGTGTGTCCGAAGAAGGCTTTGCTCAGGATATCGAAAAGCTGTCGAACATGAAAATCCGCCTCAGCGCAGGCGAAACTGGTAACCAGGAAATCGGACGTTACCGTACACAGGCGTTTATCGGCTCGACCACCATTCCTTTGAACGGAGCCGTTTATTCCGGTCTGTATCCCAGCTCGATGCCTAACCCCGACCTGAAATGGGAGCGCACGTTGCAATACGACGCAGGCATTGATATAGGAATTATCGACAACCGCATCGCCCTGTCGGTTGACTGGTATCTGAAGAAAACCATGGATATGCTCCTCTCGGTGCCCCTGCCTATCTCGACTTCTGTAGGCTCTGTTTATCAGAACTATGGCAGCGTACAGAATAAGGGTTGGGAAATAACGGTCAACACTCACAATATCAAGAGCCGCGACTTCAACTGGTTTACCGATATAGCATGGACGTCGAACAGGAACAAAATCCTGAAACTCGGTCCGACAGGCGCAGATATTCTTAACAACTCGTGGGTAGGCGGCGCTAACACCGTGCTTCGCGTAGGCGAGCCTATCGCAAGCTTCTGGGGAATGAACCGTCTGGGTACATATTCGACCAAAGAGGTATCGCTGGCAGCTAAATACAACCGTTTGCCCGGCGACCTTAAGTACGAAGACCGTAACGACGACGGAGTTATCAACTATAACGGCGACGGCTACCTGATCGGAAGTGCTTTTGCGAAATGGGAAGGCAATATCACCAACCGCTTCGAATACAAGAGCTTCGATGTGAATCTCGATATCCACATCTCTTACGGAGCGAAGATTGAAAACCGTACGAACCACTCGGGCGAAGACCGTCAGACGATGGCAAACTCGAAGGTTACGGTTATGAACGCCTGGCGTCCCGACCATCAGGATACTCCTATCGCACAGGTTAAGCCCGGTATGGGTGGCGCCCGCTACGATACCTATCCCGATACTCACTGGATCGAAGACGCTTCATATATCCGCGGCGAAGGTCTGACTTTAGGTTACACCTTCCCACGCAATACTCTTCAGAGTTTAGGTGTGAAATCGTTCCGCGTTTATCTTGCAGGCAGAAATATCTTCTGTCTCGACAGATATCAGGGTTACGACCCCGAACTGAGCGACCAGGACAATATGGACTCGTTGACTCCTCACATGGACTTCTACGGTTATCCGCGTCCTATGACATATACACTCGGAGTAAATATAAGGTTTTAAACTTTAAAATTGTAAAGATATGAAAAATATAAAATTATATTCATTACTCACGCTGAGCCTCTTGATTTTAGGCTCATGCAGCGATTTCCTGAAGGAAGAACCGACAGGCTCGCTGACTACCGAATCGACCCTTTCCAGCCGCGACGCCGGTATAGCATTCGCAACGGGAGCCTACCGCGCCCTGCGTGGATGGACTGACGGAACGACCGACTGGGGCGGAAACCAGTTTAACTGCCTCGAATATATGACCGGCAAAGCCTATTCGCAATATATGGGAGCGCGCCTCTTTGAATATGAGGAAGGCTCGGAAAGCGGCGAACAGTCAACCGCCAAAGGTCGCTGGAGCAACTGGTACACGGGCGTACGCGATTGCAACCTTGCAATCGAGCGTATCCCGACCATCAGCGGTATGTCGGAGTCTGACAAGCAATATTATCTTGCTGAAGTTCGCACCCTGCGCGCGCTGTATTATTTCTGCCTCACCCGTTTCTATGGCGATGTGGTATATAATATAGCTAACGCACCGACTATCGCTGAAACTTATCAGCCCCGCAGTTCGCTGAAGAAGATTTATGACGAGATTATCGTTCCCGATCTGGAATTTGCCGTTAATTCAAATCTGCCCGACAAGACAACCGACGGTCGCGTAAGCAAAAATGCTGCCCGCGTTATCCTTGCCGACGTATATCTGACAATGGCAGGCTATCCCTATCAGGAAGTAGCCACCAATCCCGAAAAGGCATGGTGTACCGAAGCCTCGTGGTCGATGACGGAATATCCCGTTGCCGCCGGTCTGCCTTATCTGCAGAAATCGAAAGCATTGCTCGACCAGCTCTACGGACAGTATCCGCTTGGCGACTTCTCCGACCTGCGTACTCCGGCAATGAAGAACAAAGGCGGCTCGATATTCGATATCAACTATATGGCAAGTGTAAGCGAGTTTCCGGTTAATATGTTCGTGCCAATGACGCTCTATTCGTCCGTATTCTCGACAGAGTGCGGTACGGGAGTGCCAAGCACGGCATACTACAATTCGTATGACCCGGCAGATATTCGTATTCAAGATCGCGTGTATTTCTATTACAGCGATACGAAGGCACCGAAATATGACCCGAACGAAAGCCCTTGCGCCAAGTTCCCCGTCGCTTTTCTGTTTAAGTATTACGACGAAAAGGCTGTAAAAGAAACAGCTCACCCCGACATCAACTTCAGCCTCTATCGCTATGCCGATGTGCTGCTTTTGCTGACTGAGGTTAACTGGACTATCAGGGCTTTGGGCGGTAGCGTTTCGGACGACGATCTCGTTAAAGGTATTAACGAGATACGCCGCCGTGCCGGTCTGTCTGAATATACGGCTACGTTGACGCTGAAAGATATTTTGAGCGAACGCGCCTACGAGCTTGTGTTCGAGAACAGGATGCTTTGGGATATGCGCCGCACGCGCAAAGCCTTAGTTGACGGCGACGGCGAATTTAAGGCTCTCGAAAACTTTGTCGGACATCAGCCGACGAGCTTTAACCACCGCTTTGAGCCGAAACATCTTTTGACGCCGATTTCGGCTGACGAGATCCGTAACAATTATGCTGTAGAACAGAACGGAGGATGGCTGCCGCAACAAACCGGAACCGGTCATTAACCGCGGCATAATAATTTAATTTAATCACTAAAAAACAGATTAAACATGAAAAGAATAGCATTTTTATTATCGACACTGATACTCGTTATCAGCTGTACCGAAAAAGGCGACAACTATCCCATTCCGGTTGACGAAAACGGTAATATCATACTCACTCAAGTATCGACGACCACAACGACCGGGATAAGCACTCTTGACGAGAGCTTTACCGTAACGGCATGGCTGCCCAACGCCAAGTCGGGCGACCAGATGACGGTCGAATGTCTGCAATTGCAGCCCCCGCCGAACGGTGGCAGCAACCAGTTGCTCCCTCTTTCCGGTACACAAAAAACCGTAACCGTCGGCAGCGACCTCAAAGCCGAAGTAACCTATACCCGCACCGAGGCAAATCTTAAAAACCTTGGCGACTACGTAACGGTTACTTTCGCCGGCGAAACCGACTATGCTCTTCAGAGGGTTGACGTCGTAAACGCTTCGGCTACATCGAAACCGAAAGTTATTATCGGCACATCGACTGTTGACGGCAAGACGGTATCGTCTTTGAGTAGCGATATCGAAGTAGCCCGCACATCCGAAACGGCATATTTCGTTGTAACGGTAACGCCCAAATCGGGCAGGTTTGAAGGACAGCTTGTCGCCCAGACGCGCTACAAAGGCGAAGGCGACGACAAATGGACAGCCGTCAAAGGCTCGCCGTTCACGGCTATGCAGTGGGTGCAGGAAGGTTCGGGTACGCCCTACGAGGCGTTTCTGATACCTATTTCGGGCGACGACTTCAAAGCTGACGACGACAATCGCGAATACAAATTCTCGGTTGTCAAAGGCAACTACGAAGACCTGATTACGACCAGCGTAACAGTGCTCGATCCCTACTTCTTCCTGAAACGTTCGGCTGCCATCGGCATCAGCAAGGGCGTCAACATCAAAAACAATTCCATAGTCGCTATCGACGATGCGAATGCTGCTATTGCTGTTGACGAGACGCTGACCTTCACCGGCGGCACGGCTTGGCTGACAGCCGGCAACAAGATTGAATTTGTGCCGACAACCAACGAGCTGTATGCCAAGAACAATTCAAACGAGACGATTGCCGCCTTTGAAGCGGGCACGAAGACAACGACAGCCAAACCTCTCGAAGGCACAGGCGTCTATATCTTCAAAGCCGTAACAGGTACAGCGGCAAGCGACACGTACTACGGTATGCTGAAAGTGGTCAGCGCCATTCCCAGTACCTCGGTAACCATCGAGTACCGCATTGGCAATATGTATGCCCACCTCAGCGTGCTTAACTAAGGCGCAACGAACTCTCTCCTTAGTAAAATGATTATATAACATTCTTCTTTTTGTACCCTTACTCTTCCCTGTTCAACCGGCAGGGGGAGTAGGGGACTAAAGGAGGATTTTTTGGTGCAAGGTATTTTTAGTGCACGGTGCACGAAAATCACCGTTTAACCGTGCACCATTCACCCCTACTTACTACCTACTACTTGCTACTAACTACTACTTAAAAAAAACAGACATGAAACCTCTACTAATAACCCTCGTAACTCTCGCATCAGGCGCATTATTTTTCACTGCCGCCGCACAGGACAAAAAAGACACAATCCACGTCGTCGGTCATGCTCACATGGATATGAACTGGCTGTGGACAACACAGGAAACCCGCAAGATGGCGCAGGACAATCTGCGTCAGGCTGTTGCGTTTATGGACGAATTTCCCGACTATCGTATGGTGCAAAGTCAGGCTGCCGTCTATGATTTCGTACAGAAAGCCGACCCCGAACTTTTCGAGCTGGTAAAGAAATATGTCAAGACCGGCAGGCTTGAACTAATCGGCGGCGAATGGACCGAAGGCGACACAAATATGTCGTCGGGCGAAGGCATAGCCCGCTCGTTTCTTATCGGACAGCGCTATTTCCTGCAGAATTTCGGCAAGATGGCGCGTATAGGCTGGCTGCCCGACAACTTCGGGCATGTATCCCAACTGCCGCAGCTGCTGAAACTGTCGGGCTGCGACTATTTTTATTTCCACCGCTGCAAGCCCTATCTCGGCTCGTTCTGGTGGACAGGCGTCGATGGTTCTACCGTGCTGTGCTATGCCAACGACACCTATAACGGCGATATCAACGAGGCGATGAGTAAAGACCTCGCCCGTTTTGCGCCCGACAAACACCGAATACTGCAAATCACCGGCGAAGGCGACCACGGCGGCGGTCCGACACGTGCAAATATAGATAAAGTGCACGAACTCGACAGCCGCGCCGACTATCCGGCTGTCAAGTTTACCTCCGCCGAAACGTTTTATCGCCGCCTCGAAAACGAGATGGACGGACGCCCGACGCATAAGGGCGAAATGCAGTTTATCTTCGAGGGATGCTATACGACCGTAGCCGATACGAAAGAAGGCAACCGCAACAGCGAAAACAGCCTTTTCACCAGCGAGGTGTTCAACTCGCTGCGCTGGCTTAAGGGCGAAAAATATCCGGCTACGGAATTTAACGAGCTGTGGAAAACGGTAACATTCAATCAGTTTCACGACATACTGCCCGGCTCGGCAATATACGAGGCAAACAAAGAAGCCCACGCCCGCTATATGGACGTTATCTGGAAATCGAACGACCTGCGCGACCGCGCGTTCCGCCGCCTTGCCGACGAAATCTCGTTTAAGACAGGTCTGGGGCAGCCGATAGTCGCCTTCAATCTGCAACCTATTCAGCATCAGGCTATTGTCGAAGCTGAAGTCTATTCGCACGAGCCGCCCGTAACGGTCAAACCGGCATCGTGGGGAGATTTCTACGACTCGAAAAACATCAGTACTGTAGATCTGGGCAACAGCAATCTGGCTACTGTACTGGTTTCCGACGGCGCGGGCAAGACCTATCCTGCGCAGATTGTTTGGTCGAAAAAGACACCTCCGGGCTATATATCCAAAATCCGTTTCGTCGCCGACAATATTCCCGCCGGTGGGTATAAGACGTTCTATGTCAACACGACAAAACCCGGCGCCGACAATACACCCGTCGCATCGAAAGACCTGACTTCGGGCGCCGACTTCGTCAAGCAGTTTGATACGGACTTCTTTACCGTCAAAGTCAATATGCGCACCGGCGATATCAGCAGCCTTGTTGACAAACGCAGCGGTAAGGAGTATGTGCGCGAAGGCGAAGAGCTGAACAAGCTGCGCGTATATCTCGAAGACCGTAAGGGCGGGATGAAATCGTGGACTATCAACAAAATTGTTGCCGTCGAGGATGTAAAAGATGTCGAGAGCGTCCGCGTGGTCGAGACGGGTCCCGTCCGCGCCTGCATCGAAACGGTTAAGACCTGGGGTAAATCGAAATTCGTCATCCGCACCATAATTTATAAGGCTTATCCGCGTATAGAATACGAAATGGAGGCTCACTGGCTCGAAACGGGCGATACGGAACACGACTCGCCGATGCTGCGTGCCCATTTCCCGCTGAATATAAGCAATCCGCATCTGCTGTGTCAGACGCCTTTCGATGTGGTTGAACGTCCTGCCGATGGCTTGGTCAAAGGCGACAAAGCGCCGCTCAGCCAGTCGGGTCAGTCGGAGATTTATGGCGTAACGCCCGAAAAAGCGGACGGTCAGGAAGTGCCGGTACAGAAATGGCTCGACGTTACCGACGGTCAAAACGGCATCGCGCTGCTCAATAAAACGAAATACGGCTATTCGTTCCACAAGGGCGACCTGAGGATGACGCTCTTCCGCTCGGCAGGCTATCCCGATATCTATCCCAATATCGGCAAGTTCAATGTTCATTACGCTCTCTATCCGCATAGCGGCGACTGGACTAACGGCGTATGGACCGAAGGCGAAGATTATAATATTCCGGTCTATGCAGCCGAGCCGCCCTCGCTGGCTATCGGCAAGAGCCACGCTACACGCCCCGAAGAGGCTTCGCTATATTCTGTAACAGATAAAAATGTGATTATAAGCGGAATAAAGCAGTCGGAAGATGGCAAAATGCTCGTGGTTCGCTTAGTCGAAACTGAAGGCAAGGCGACAACAACACAGCTGCGCCTGCCTGTCGGTTCTGGTACGGCTACGCCGCTCAACCTGATAGAGTTTCCCGTCAAAGGAGCACGTACGCTTGCCGTCGGCAATGGCGTCGTAACGGTATCGCTTAAGCCGCACGAGATCGTTACGTTGGGAGTCAAGTAGGTTTTTTTGGGTGCACGGTACACGGTGCACGGTGCAGGGGGGCACGGGATTAAACGATTCAACGTTTAAACGTTTAAACGTTGAACTGTTTAACCGTTTGACCGTGCACCGTTCAACCGTTCACCGTTGCTGATTTCTTCATCAAACCGAATATCGGCAGCCGAGCGCATACCATTTTCATCGGTAGCGCTAAAGGTAAAGGCATAATGCATGGCTTCGACTATCAGGTTGCATGGCAGTGAGTGTTTTTCTGCAAGGCGAATAGCGCCCATGAAGCGGTCGTCGGGCGCGAGTTTGCGGGGACGGTCTTGACCTACGCGATAGACAGTGTCTTTAAGCGCACGGTTTTGAAATCGTTCCAACAGGTCGTCTATATGCGCTTCAAGTTCGGGCATCGTAAAGTCTGACGGATATTCGGCAAGCAAAGCATCGGCAGCCTGAAGCATTACCGAATGAGTAAAAGCGTAAACTTCAGCGTCTTGCAGCACCTCGTACATATAGACGGCAGCCGGATAACGGTAGTTGCCAAAGTAAGCGGCTGTGGCGTGTCCAAGGTTGTGTATGAACGATTTACGGTCAACCCATGCTGCTATATTGTCTTTTGCGGCAAGCCCCTTTACGTCCGGTATGCTTGCACGGAAGCCTTTCCTGTCAACTATCAATGTATTGTATGGCTCGGCAAAGACTGCAAGCGGGTCTTTTGACAAATCCTCTGCCGTCATAAGCGGTACCATCTTGCCTATGCTTGTTTCAACGAGACCTGTCAGGCTGTCGAAAGGAAACTCCGGCGGCAGTGTCAAAGCGAACTGCGAACGCATAAACGCCGCTGCTTCGCGCATGTTTTCGGCTATAATAATGTCAATCGGGGCGTCGCCATACAGTTCGTATCTTCGCAGCAAACCTTTGGCAATGGAAGGAATGATTTTGCCAAGCACGTTTTTACCAACCGAAGTAGCAATGATTGAAGCTTTCGCTACTTCGCCGACAACATTTTCTTCCGAACCGTAAATGGCACGTACATTGCTGACTGTCAATGTCTCATCTCCCGAATCGCTTTTAATTATAACCGGATAGGAATGGCGTCGATTGAGTTCATCAACAAGCGCTTTGTCCACATCAGAAAAAACGACTTCATAACCTGCTCGGCTGAACAGCTGCCCGATGAATGAACGTCCGATTTTTCCTCCGCCAAAAACAAGTATTGATTTATTCATCACCGGTCTGTTTAAGATACTGTACGTAATAATCTTGCAGTAGCGCCAACTTTTCGCCTCTTTGTTTTTCAAAATATGTGCCGCCTAAATAGAAGCAGGTAAAGCCGCCGGAGATAATACCCCAACGGCAGGCTTCCGACAGATTGAGTGGAGTGTTACCTGTCTTAAGCTGCTTCACTACTGAGGCTATCATTCCGCCGGCAAAATTGTCTCCGCAGCCTGTGGTATCGCCTTTGCGTCCTTTGCGCAGTTCAATCCTGACTGCTTCTGATACCGGCATTGAACATTCCAAAGGTTCAAAAACGCACCCTGAGGAATAGACGCTAATGTCGCGGGCGCCATTTGTGATAACAGCAGCGCCGACGCCTTGCGATTTGAAAAATGCAATTGCATCGTCAGTGTGATTCGTTCCGCTCAATCGCAAAGCCTCTTCATGGTCTGTGATTAACAGGTCAATATTGCGGTAACTGTCGTCGCTGTTGCCAAGCATCCAGCGACGTTCGGGGTGAGCTTTCTCGCTGTGAAAATCGAAAACGGTATTGACTATCGTGATACATTTGCGCTCCTTTGCTTTGATGAGTAATTCTGTCAGGTTGTCGTGAATTTGGGGCGTAAGCGCAGTACCTCCGAAAACAACCACGTCGGAATTGAAGAAATCATCGTCGAGTTCGTCCGGACAATAGTTCCACGAAGCGCCGATAGTGTTAATAAACGCCCGCTCGCCATTGCCGTTATCGTATTCGGGGTCTGAAAGCACTATGGTAGAGGCTGTTACGGCGTCTCTTTCAAGACGGTAACGGCTTAAATCAACAGGCGTTTCGGCAAGCGCCGAGAGTAGAAACTGCCCGTCGTCATCATCGCCATGACATCCGTAAAATCTGAATATGACGTCCTTATCCGATATTTGAGCCGCATGAATTAGCGCTACAATACACGGACCGCCGATATTTATTGTCTCTGCTGCACGTCCCGCAGTAAGTTTTGGCAATGTTTTAAGAAAATCCACCTTTGCAAACCTGTCAAATTCCTCTTTTAATACAAGTTGACCGGGCGTCAGCCCTCCATCACCCTTTGTACGGGTTAAAAATGACGCAAAAACATCCGAATTAAAATTCAAATGGTTATAAAGCCTGTCCACCAGACAGCAACCTACCCCCGAAACTGTAATTTTTTCTATCATATCAATTAATTTTAATGTTTTCCCCATTCTTTATTTGGCTCTGCGCCCATTACAAACTCCAATCTGACTCCTCCGGCGAGCGCTTCATGCGTGAAAAACGCCTTGCCAAGCGGTTTGCCGTTTAATGTTGCCGACTGAATATATTTATTTTCTGCAGAATTGTTGCGAGCTACAATGGTAAATGTCTTTCCCTCTGGCAGTTTTATTGTTATTTCATCAAAGACAGGGCTGCCGATTGCATATTCGGGAATACCGGGAGTAACGGGAAAGAAGCCCATCATGGAAAAGACAACGAAAGCCGACATACCGCCGCCATCTTCATCGCCCGGAATACCAAACAAATTATCTGTATA
>JAISTS010000092.1 GCA_031272455.1 Tannerella sp.
CATCCGATGTTCCCGATGTTCGACCTTACCTGCCTGCGCACCGGCATTATGGCAGGCTCGCTCTGTCCGATCGAGCTGATGCGTCAGGTCTGCGACCGTATGCACCTGCAAATCACCAGCGTTTACGGGCTGACGGAGACTTCGCCCGGAATGACGCAGACGCGGATCGACGACCCCTTCGATGTGCGATGCGAAACGGTGGGGCGCGATTACGAGTTTACCGAAGTGGCGATCATCGACCCCGAAACGGGCGAACATCTGCCCGACGAGGTGCAGGGCGAAGTCTGCTGTCGCGGCTACAACGTGATGAAGGGCTATTACAAGAACCCGACCGCCACCGCCGAAGTGATAGACAAAGACGGCTTTCTCCATTCGGGCGACCTCGGCATACGCGACGCCAAGGGCAACTATCGCATCACGGGACGTATCAAGGATATGATTATCCGCGGGGGCGAAAATATCTATCCGCGCGAGATCGAGGAATATCTCTATCATCTCGAAGGCATCAAGGACGTGCAGGTGGCGGCTATCCCGTCGAAAAAATACGGCGAAGAGGTGGGCGCGTTCATCATCCTTCACGAGGGCGCAACGCTTACCGACGAGATTGTCAAGGACTTCTGCCGCGGCAAAATAGCCCGTCACAAGATACCGAAATACATCTTTTTCATAGACACCTTCCCGATGACCGGCAGCGGCAAGATACAAAAATTCAAACTCAAAGACCTTGGGCTTGAACTCTTGGAGAAGCAGGGGATTGAGGTGGTGTAGGAGTTATTTAACTTCTTCGTAATCAACGTATTCGCCCTCGTCTTCGGTGATAACTTTTTTGCGCGATGAGCGTTTAGATGAGGCGGATTGCTGCCCGTTGCGGCTTTGCGACGAGGCGCTGCGACCGTTCTTTTTCGCATCGTCGCCATAGAACAGCGAACGCAGCGAGCGGAAGAACGAAAATCCGAACAGCGTCGTCAGGATAAATCCAATCAGGAATATGATAAACAGAAATCTGAACATAATAAGTCGTTTTGCGGTGCAAAGATAATCATTCTGATTTGTTTTTTTTGTTAATAATTGCCAATAAAATATATGACACTATCGTCAGCGCTATGCCGAGTACGCGGAAAAACAGGATAAAAACGACTGACAGACAGAGCAGTATGTAGCGTTTTTCGTTGCCTTTCCATGCCAGCGATTTTATTTTCAGCGAGAACATTGGCACTTCGGAAACCATCAGCAGGGAGGTTGCGACGACGCAGACCGCGACGGTAACGAGCGTCGGCACGGCGGGCAGGGCATAGCCCGACATCGTGAGCCAGCAAACGAGCGAGGTCCAGAGGAAAGCGTGGGCGGGGACAGGCAAGCCGATGAACGACACAGCCTGACGCTCGTCGTTATTGAACTTGGCAAGCCGCAGCGCCGAACAGACCGGCACGACAAGCGCCGACAGGGCAAAAAATTGTCCTGCAAGGGGATAACTCCATTCGACCGACTGCTGCAAACCGTCGATAAAGCGGTAAATCATTATAGCCGGAGCGAGTCCGAAGCTGACAATGTCGGAGAGCGAATCGAGATCTTTTCCTATCGACGAACAGGCGTTCAGCCAGCGCGCCGCCAAGCCGTCGGCAAAATCGAACAGTCCGGCTGTGAGCACCGCCGCCAGCGCTCCGTAGCAATTGCCGTTGAACGCCAGCCAGCAGGCACAGCATCCCGCAATCAAATTGCAACAGGTGAGCGCGTTAGGTATGTTTTTGCGTATATTCACTCGGTAAAAATTTTCATTCGTAACTGATTTTTCGCAGACGCGCTATCGGGGTCTGATTGCCGGTAACAGTCTGGTCTAACTCGACAAGCAGCTCGGAGCCGACTGGCAGGAAAGTGTCAACGCGCGAGCCGAATTTGATAAAACCCATCTGGTCGTCAACATGGCAGCGCTCTCCCGGTTTTGCATAGGTAACAATACGTTGCGCCAGCGCTCCGGCAATCTGCCGCGTCAGGATATCAACGTTGTAGGGAGTGGTGATGACGATATTTGAACGCTCGTTGTCGGTGCTGCTTTTCGGCAGGTAGGCGGCTTTGTAGCGTCCCTTGCGATGCGAAACGAATTTCACCGTGCCGTTGACCGGAAACCAGTTGGCGTGAACATTGAAAATGGACATAAAAATCGAGACCTGCAAGCGCTTTTCATTGAAATATTCGTTTTCGATGACTTCTTCTATGGCTACAATCGTCCCGTCGGCAGGTGCTATGACAAGCCCTTCGGAGTCGTAGGGGAAGCGCCGCGCCGGACTGCGGAAGAAATTCAGCATCAACAGAAACAGAAACGACGACAGAAATAACACAATAAAGAACAGATGACCTTTGCCTGTCGTATAGTAAATCAGCAGATTAACGAAAAACAAAAGCGTAAACAGCGTTAGCAGCATGCCCGTACCTTCTTTATGTACTTTCATCTTCATATTACAGTGCAAAAGTAATCTTTTTTCGGCGAATAAAAAAAGTTCACGCGCAAACTTCGACGATTTCGTCGTCGCCAACATACCAGACATAGCCCTTTACGTCCTGATAGCCAATCCGTTTTACTAACGAAACATATTTGCCGACCTGACGGTTGTAGCGGTCGTCTTTTTGTTCGCCAAACTTGTAATCGACGATTTCAACGCTGTCGTTGCGCACTACGATACGGTCGGGACGATACGAGCCGTTGCCGTACAGGATTTCCGTTTCGTTCATCACCCGCGATGCGCCGTCGAACCATCCGGCAGCTGCGGGATTGGCGAGCATACGTTCGAGCCGGGTCCTGACTTCGGGAGCTTCGTCGCTGCTGATCCTGCCTTCTGCGACGAGCGATGCCACCGAGCGGCTGATGTCGGCAGCGGTGTTGATACGGCTCAGCGCATCGTGCATCATCAGTCCGTAGCGGCGTCGGCTGGCGTCGCCATAGCGGTCGTCGGGGTCTGTGCGCAGGTTAAGCCGTTCTGCAGGAACAGCTGAAGGCAAGCTTTCAAGCCTGATTTCCTGAAGGTTATGCTCGGTGTCGGGCGTCGTTTGTTGCGATTCGCCCCATTCAAAACGATGACAGGCTTCGTTGTAACCATCAGCAAGCGGCATCAACTTAACGTCGTCCGTAGCGCTTGTGCTGATGCAGGCTTTGATGATTTTTGCGATTTGTTGCGCCCCCTTCTCGTCGGGAGTGAAGACGACAAGTTCCTCTTTTGCACGTGTAAACGCCACATACAGAGCGTTCAGATTGTCGATATACGAATACAGTTTTTCGTTGTAATAATCTTCGGCGAAAGCGGATTTTACCAGCTCTTTTACACACTTTACGGGCACGATTTTCAGGCGGTTGAAAGGCGCTGTCTGCGGGCGGCACCAGATGATGGGCGGCACTTTTGGCTCGGTTTGCCAGTCGGCAAATGGAATGATTACAGCTTTGAACCCCAGCCCTTTAGACTTGTGAATTGTCATTATTCTGATGGCATTTTGCGAGTCGGGAATTTCCACTTTTTGCTTGGCGCTGCCGGTCTCTTCCCACCATTCGACGAATTTTCCGGCGTCGGAATCGCTGTCGGAATGTTCGGCAACCACATCGAGAAATGCCTGAACATAAACGAGTTCGTTGTCGGGAATATCTGCGCTGAACATCCGGTAAATGCCTTCGACAGCCTCGTAAAACGAACGGTGCGTCAAGGCTCGCATCGCCTCAATCGTCTCGTCCGAAAAGCCCGTATTGTGCGTGGCGTCGGCGCCCGATTTCTTCTTCAGAGCGGCATAAAGCAAGCCTGCGAGCTGCTGTTTCTCGACGTTGTCGATGTTATAGACATAGTCCGTCATTCCGACCATAAACCTGACGGCGGCGGAGTTGCCGATTATCAGGGCGTCTTCGGTCAGAATGTCGAACGAATACTGTGTGTCGCCGTGCAACTCTTTGTAACTCAACAGTGTATCAGCCACGACGATGCCTTCTTTATTGTCGCGTACAAGAATTGCTATGTCGCGAGGCGTATAACCCTTATCTTGCAGCTGCTCAATCACTTTCGGCAATCGTTCCATCGCTTCGTCTTCCCATGGCTTTTCCTTGCTGTCGGGCAGAAAATCGACCGTGATATGTCCGTCTTTGTCGCGGAAAGGCGGCGCAACACACTGATAACTATCGGAATATGCGTTTACGATTTTTGCTGAATATTCGCTCTGCCGCTCTTCACTTAGGGACGATTGTGTTAAGTCGGCATTAAATACGGTTTGAAGCATCTTCGGCGCAAGCGCAAAAAATGTGTTGTTAAATTCGACTATCAGCCGACAGCTGCGCCAGTTGACATTCAGCGTTTTAGCTTCGTTGTCGCGAAAATCTTTGGTTACCTGTTCGTCGAGCAGCCGCCAGTCGGAATTACGAAAGCGGTAAATGCTTTGTTTGACGTCGCCAACTATCAGATTATCACGTTGATAGGCGAGGCTGTCTTCTATCAGCGGACGGAAATTGCGCCATTGCATCTCGCTTGTATCCTGAAACTCGTCGATCATATAATTGTCGATGCGCGAGCCGGTTTTTTCATAGACAAACGGCGTGTCGCTGCTGCCGATAATTCTGCCCAGAAGGTCGTTTGTGTCGGCTATCATCATGCTGTTATGCTCTTTAAGCCAGTAGTTTATCCTCACCGACAGGTCGATAAGGATGCCAAGCGACGAGAAATTTTTCAGGATAGCTTGCGCCGTGTAATATTCGGTGAAATCGTCGAAAAAATCCAGCGTTTGCTTTACACAGTCGCGCAGACCGCTTTCGCAGGCGTCGGTTATGGCATCTTTGATATGAGCCGGCGCAGTTTTGGTGTAATAGTCTTCGGGATTGGTTAGATTGCGAAACGAGGCGGATGGCTCTGTGAAATCAGCTTTTGACAGGCGTTTAAAAATATTCAGAATATTTTTATTTTTAAAGTCTGTAAGTTCCAAACCGCGTTCCGCTATGATTTTCAATGCTTTTGCGGCTATATTTTTCGCTTCCGTTTCTTTTGCCTGACAGATTTTGACAAGCGTATCTCGATAAGCCGCAAGAATCTGTTTATCAGCTGTATCGTTGGCAACTTCGTCTTTCGCAAGCAAATATCGTTCCATAAAAAGCTGCTTGCCGAGGTCTCGTATTTCGCGTCGGATATTCCAGCTCTTGCCATCTTCAATCTTGTCTTCGCTGAAGCGTAAAAGCCACGACAACAGCTGTTTATCTTCGTGATTATCAAGCTCGGCAAGCATATTATCTATGGCTTCCGACAGCACGGCGTCGTTATCCATCTCAATTCGATAGTTGCCCTGCAAGCCTATTTCACGCATAAAGGCGCGTATCACCTGCTGAAAGAAATGGTCTATCGTGCTGATATGGAATGAGCTGTAATCGTGCAAGATAGCGTACAGGATACGTCCCGCCTGAGCGCGTATTTGCTCTTCGGTTTTGCCGTAAACGCTGCACAGTTGCTCCGTGTAATCCGATTTTTTGCCTGACGCCATATTGAACAGCTCCTTCAGGATACGGCTTTTCAGTTCTTCCGTCGCCTTGTTAGTGAACGTAACCGACAGTATATGAGCATATTGATCTATGCCGCTAAACAGCATCCTGATATATTCGCCGGTCAAAGTATGCGTCTTGCCTGTGCCTGCCGATGCTCGATAAATTGTAAGCATAATGTTGTTATAATTAATGTGTTATGCTGCGTGTCAATCGGCGTTCAAAGATACTTGCGCCAGTAGAAGTGGGGCGGTTCGACATCGTTGAATCCCATTGAGCGATAGAGCTTTTGCGCTCCGAGATTGTCGTCTCTCACTTCGAGGGTGATGCGGCTGGCATTGAGCCGTTGCGCTTCGGCGATGAGAGCTTCCATCAATCGCCGTCCTATGCCTTTCCCGCGGTGGGTTGGTGCGGTGAAAACGTCGTGAATATTGATCATCGGACGGACGGTGAAGGTCGAAAAGTTCTCGAACGCAACAAGCAGTCCGCAAAAAACGCCCCCGCTCTCGGCAAGCAGCGTTATGGTCTTGTACCGTTGCAAGCCGTCGATCAGCCGTTGCCCGTCGGCGTCGCCAAGCGGCTCGCCACCGCCCATCTCGTCTTCGATATAAGCGTTCATCAGCGACTTAACAGCCTGTGTATGAGCCTCGTTATTAAAATCACACTTGAGAATTACAGTGTCTTGAGTTGCCATGTTTCTTTAGAATTTGTGCAAAGTTAACAATTATTTCCGAATTGCAATCGCGGCTGTCAGAAAATCATATAACTAAGTCCGACGGTGCCGTAAACATTCCTCATACGGAACGACATAGCGTTGAAATCGTCGGGAAAAAGCGGGCGCAGACCCCAGTTAAGCTGCCCGAAAACGTAAATCTTGCCGCCCAAATTCCACTGTTCGCCCATCTGCAAACCGTAGTCAATGCGGTTTTGATGCGAAGAGAAATCGAAGGTAGCGTTCGGCACTTCAATTTTTTCGCCTATCGGACTGCCGTTGCGCAGATAACCGTCTGATGCAGAGCCTCGAAACGTCGGACTTGCAAGCCATGCCACATAAATTCCCGCTCGACTGCTCCACCGTTTCGAGGTGTTGAAAACCGCCATCACGGGCGTCGAAAGATAGATATTGCGCACCTGCGTCGTGTTTTTGCCGGTGAAATTGCCGTTCTGCACGCTCCCGTCGTCCATCTCAATTTCGGTATAAAGGCTTTTCACGCGGTCGCGCACCTCAAAGCCCTTGACGTCGTAAGCTATCTGCACCGCCACGCCCCATTTGTCGTTCAGCCAGCGCAGAGCCTCACCTGCGATATGCGGAGCAAACGCATCGGGCGAATATGTCTCTATCGCCCTGATTTCCTGTGGTAAAGGCATCGGCATACTGCCGCCGATATTGTAACCGACGCCGACGCCGAACTCCCAGCCCTGCGCCTCCAACGACGCGATGCCGACGAACGCCGCGACAGCAACCAAAAACACTCGTAACGCACTAATATTCTTCCTCATAAATCAATTCTACGTTATCAATTATCAATGTGTTGCCGATGCGTCCTTCGTAATTGTCGCCGTTACGGCTCGAAGCAAAAACGATGGTAATCTTGTATTTGTCGTTGTAAAGTTCTGTAAATGAGAACGGTACGCTGTAAGTATCGTAATCGAACGCTATCTCAAACCGTGTAAATCCCTCGCTCTGCACCACCTCGTCGGGATGAAGCTCGGCGCGGGCGACGACATTGGGCGAAGTCGCAATGTTCTCGCCATAAAGGAATTGCGTCCGGTCGTCGGTCTTGAACAGCACGGCATAAATCGCGCACATATCGTTTTTATGGTCGCTCGCCGTCCCGTCGGGATTGATATATGCGCCCGCGCCCGGTTTGTAAATATAGTAGCCGGTCAGTTTCACGGGCTTACCGTCGCTGAACGGCACCCCGAACCGCGTGGAATGCAGCGGGTTAGTCAGCCCCGTAAGTGCATCGAAACCACCGAGATAGAGCGATCCCGACATCACGGGTATATTCATCAGCCCCATCACGTTGCCCGGTCCTTCCATCGTCCGCAGCTCGGCAGCCGTAGCTCCCGACACCGCGATGCCGCTCCGTCGTATCGGGTAGTCAGTAGCCGGTTTCGTCGCGCTGTTCCACGCCAAAGCCGCGCCGTTGTTGCTCGAAAACCATTGCAGCGAGCCTTCTTTCGGGTTTTCGTAAGCGAAACCGGCGGTCGGCGTCGTCCATGTCTCGAAATCGAACGAGGCAGGGAAGTAGCTCGCCCTGACTGCATAACGCTTGACATAGTTGCCGCTCTCCGACGTAACATCAAGATAATAAAGCGTTTCACTGTCGCCCGAAGCTGTGCGTTGGCAGCTCGCGCCCGCCGACAGCGTGATGTCGGTATAGGGCAACTCCTGCGCGTTGACGTCTTTTTTCGGGTAAAGAACGATATAGTCGTTGCCAATTTCCACTTGCCGCGCACGCAGATAACCCTCAGGAAACGAGATAGATATAATATCCGCTTCGTCGTTAGGCGCTTCGTCGCGAATACACGCGGCAAGCAGCGCCAAAAATGCGACAACCGTCAGCAAACGGAAATGTTTCATGGCAAAACAGGCTTATTTTCAGTTTGCTACGCCGGTATAATTCAGCGTAAGCGGCAACAGGGGCACTGTACCTTCCGGAACGCCTGCGCCAACAGTTATCGTCAACGTGGCCGCTTTGGTCGTAACGCCATATTTCGGCGTATCATCAACAATGTCTCCATCAAGCAATACGGGGATAGGGAAGTCCGTACCGTCGATACTGACGGTTCCCGACCCGTTGATATGATACTTGTTCGAGCCGTCAGACGTTTTCCCGTTAGACGTAACGTCAGCCGAAAATTTCTCGATAGGAAAGCTCAGGATCGAGCCGCCCTCGACCGATACATTGACTTTCGTGTCGGAAGCGTATTCCAGGATAAGCGTCAACGGCAGCGTCGTAGTGCCAAGCGATTCGGGCAGACCCGATACCGCGCCCACATACGAACCCTCCACGGCTTTTGCCGCGCTCACCTTCTCTTCCTTATCCTTGTCGCAAGCGACAAAACTAAAGCCTAAAACAATCGCCAACAGGCTGACAAACAATTTGTTATTCATAACTAATACAATTAAAATTAAAAATTATCGGCGGCAAAGTTAAGCGATTATTTTGACATATCGCGTTTCCACCGTCAGAATTACATCTTTTTTTCAAACTTTATGCTTTGAAAACAAAGTTAATTTGCACTAAAACGACGACGCGGATTTGGAAAATTGCGGAATTATCGCGAAATTTGCACGTTCTAAAAATTTATAATTAAAATGAAATACACTATTCTTTTATCATTTGGCAGTTTACTGCTTCTTTTTGGTTGCGGACAGCAACAGGTTAAAGCCCCTAAAGGCATTGAACACGTGGTAGTTATCGGTCTCGACGGTATGAGTACCCAAGGTTTTCGCGAGGCAAACACCCCGTGTATGGACAGTCTGATGCGCAACGGCGCATACAGCTACGAAATGCGCTGCATCATCCCCTCGGTGAGCAAGCCCAACTGGAACGCTATGCTCTGCGGAGCAGGTCCCGACATCACCGGCGTAACAGGAAATGGCTGGTACAGAGACCAGTTCGATCTCCAGCCCGTCGTGATGACTTCCAACCACTCGTTCCCTAACATCTTCTGGATCATACGCGAACAGCGCCCCGACGCCGAGTTAGGCTCGATCTATCATTGGGGCGACTTCGGCAGCACGCTCGACGAGCAGGTTATGAATATGTCGAAGACCTACCCCTCGGCATGGGAAACGGCACGTAAAACAGCCGAGTATATCCTCGACAAAAAGCCTGATTTCCTGTTTATTCAGCTCGACGACGTTGACCATTTCGGACACGCCGACGGACACATGTCCGAAGGATATATCCGCGGCATCGAAGAGGCTGACCAGCAGGTCAAAACCATAGTTGATGCCATCAGCGACGCAGGTATAGCCGGCTCGACGATGATTATGATCGTTTCCGACCACGGCGGCGTATATCACGGACACGGCGGCAATACCTACGAGGAGATGACTACGCCCGTGATTTTCTGTGGCAAAGGCATCAAGAAAGGCTACGAGATACAGCAGCAGATCTATCGCTACGACGTGGCTGCAGACGTGGCTTTTGCGCTCGGCATCACACCCCCGCAGGTCTGGGTCGGACGTCCGACACTGCCCGCCTACGAAGGCTTCACTGAGCCTGCCAACCTCTGGAAAGGCATACGCCCGCTGCCCGCGCCCTTCTTTGCGACCGAAACCTACGACCGTCCCGACGGCGGCAAATCGACCGGCGGCAAACCTCTCACAGTCAATATGAAAGCCCCCGTAGGCATCGAAGGCGAGATACGCTATACGACCGACGGCACCGACCCGACACGCTCGTCGCTGCTCTATACCGCACCGTTCAGCGTTGACACCACGACCACCATCACAGCCCGTTTCTTCACCGCCGACGGCGAAAGCCTCAAAGCCACCGCCCGCTACGAAATCGGCAAATAAGCGACGTATATATATATTATATGTACGCGCGGGGGAGCGAGCAGAATTTGTTCGGTGCACGGTAAAACGGTACACGGTGCACGAGGCGAAAACGCCATCAACTGACAAAAGACCCTTATTCTGTCAAGGATCCCTTAGTAGCTATGTCATCCACAGGAGTTATTTTCCCTTATTAAATGATTGAAAATAAGGGTAATAGATATGGATGGGCTGTTGTGGCTACTAAGGGCGCCTTCGGAAATAAGGGTTTTGGCGCTAACTCCGCTACCGCCGATTACAAATCGGTCGCGAACAGCGCGATCGGAATGGCAAAATAAATCAGCATTTTTTTAGCCAGTAATGAAACTTTTACTAACTTTGCATCGTTGAAATAAAAAACGGACTCATTATGTACAGACAGGTATTTACACCGACAGAAACCAACAGCGCACCGCCATCGCTCACCGTTCCCCGCGAATGGTTTGGCAGGCAGGTCGAGATTATTATGTTTCCGATAGAATTAACGGTTAATGGAAAAGAGAAAAAACCGAAGAAAGACATCCTGAAATACTTCGGAACGTGGCAGTCCGACAAGTCGGCGGAAGAAATCATTTCCGAGGTTTACGAAAGCCGTTCAACCGGCAATACACGCATTTTAGAAACACTGTAAAGAATGGATACGTATCTTTTAGACACGAATATTTGCATCTTTTTTCTGCGGGGCAAAGCGGAAATAAACGCAATGATTAAGTTGGTAGGCGCCGAGAACTGCTATATTTCAGAGATTACGATTGCCGAATTATTGTATGGCGTTGAATGTGATAGAGTTAACGTGTCGCAGAACCGCCGATTGGTGGAAGGCTTTATAAATAATGCTCAAATCATACCTGTTTCGGATGCTATTCGTGTATATGCCAAAGAAAAAGCCCGTTTGCGACGAAGTGGAATTTTGATTGACGATATGGATATCTTCATTGGTTCTACGGCAATCGCTCACGATATGATTCTTGTTACCGATAACGCAAAGCACCTTAGCCGCCTTTCCGGTATTAAAACAACAAACTGGGTTATCAGATAGCCTTTTCGCGCGTACGTTTTATATAAGGTGCACGGTCAAACGGTACACGGTGCACGAAGCGGAAAACGCCGTCAACTGACAAAAGACCCTTATTCTGTCGAGGATCCCTTAGTAGCTATGTCATCCACAGGAGTTATTTTCCCTTATTAAATGATTGAAAATAAGGGTAATAGGTGAGGGTGGGCTGTTGTGGCTACTAAGGGCGCCTTCGGAAATAAGGGTTTGCGGTGCGGATGAAATCAAGCCAATCATATAAATCATACGAAAATCAGCGGTTCAGACATTCTCATAAAACACTTATTATCAGACTATAACATTTTCTAACTAAATTTTCACGATTATTAAGAAAATTTTCGAGATTTTTTTTTTTTTAATGTATCTTTTAACAATTCGTACCTTTGGACGCCGCAAAAGCCAAATCGGTCAAGCGACATTGCTTTAGATTTTTTTTAACAACTTAATTTATAACAACATGAAGAAAAAAATTTACTT